>JBJXFY010000188.1:0-8291 GCA_046155815.1 Limisphaerales bacterium
CGCGGCTCCAGCCGGCGCGCGTGGCGGTACGCGGCGATGGCGCGACCGACCTCGCCGGACTGGAGGCGTGCGTTGCCGAGGTTGAACCACACGGCGGCCGTCGGCTGCTGCCGGAGCAGCGTCTCGAAGGCGTGCGCGGCCTCGACGTATTGCTGCTGCTCGTAGAGGCGATTTGCGGCTTCGAAGGATGCAGCGACCGGTGGCGGCGACGCCCCCGTCGCCGAGGGTGCCGGCGGCGCCTCGCCGCCAGAAACAGAAGAGCCTCCTGCGAGAACGAGGAGGAGGACGAGGACGAGGGAGGGACGCGCCATCATGCCTTCACGAGATCCTTCCGCGGGAAGAGCGGCTGCGGCTCACCGATGACGTGGCCCGGCGCGAGGCCGCCCCATTGCGCGAGCGCGAAGCGGTCCGGCGCGCCGGCGAGGCCGAGCTGGGCGAAGATCTTCTCCGCCGTGCCGGGGATGAACGGCCACAGCAGTACCGCCAGCACGCGGCAGGTTTCCGCCAGGTTGTAGAGCACCTCGTCGAGACGGGCGGCCTGCGCGGGATCCTTCGCCAGCTTGAAGGGCGCAGTCTGGTCCACGTACTGGTTCGCGCGGTTCACCAGCGCCCAGATCGCGACCAGCGCGTCCTGAAGCTGGTACGCCGTGAGATGGCCCTGCACGGCGCACGCGGCCTCGCCCGCGGCGGCGGCGAGCTCGTCGGAACGCGCGGGCACGACGCCGGCGCGGTAGCGGCCCAGCATGGAGAGCGAGCGGTTCATGAGGTTGCCGAGGCCGTTGGCCAGCTCGGCCGTGTAGCGCGCGGCGAAGCCGGCCTCGGTCCAGTTGCCGTCCGGGCCGATGTCCAGCTCGCGCACGACGTAGTAGCGGAAGGCGTCGAGACCCCAGTCCGCGATGATGGCGAGCGGGTCCACGACGTTGCCGGTGCTCTTGCTGAGCTTCTGGCCGTCCTTCTGCCACCAGCCGTGGACCAGCAGCCTGCGCGGCAGCGGGAGGCCCATCGCCTTGAGCATGATGGGCCAGTACACGGCGTGGAACTTCACGATGTCCTTGCCGATGACATGCACGGCGGGCCAGAGGACACGGCCCCCGTCCAGCAGCGTGACGCCGAGAGCATCGCACACCAGCGGGTCGCCCTGCGCGGCGGGCACGGTGAGGTAGTTTACCAGCGCGTCGAACCACACGTAGGTCACGAACGTCTGGTCAAACGGCACCGTGATGCCCCAGGCGAGCCGCGTCGTCGGCCGGGTGATGCACAGGTCCTCGAGCGGCTGCGAGCGCAGGAAGCCCAGCACCTCGTTGCGCCGGAAATCCGGCTGGATGAACTCGGGATGGCCCTCGATGTGCTCGATCAGCCACGCCTGGTGCTCCTTCAGGCGGAAATACCAGTTCTCCTCGCTGAGCCGGACGACTTCCCCGTACTCCGGCGGAAACGAGCCATCCGGCAGGCGGTCGCGGTCGGTGAGGAAGGTCTCCTCCTTCGCCGAATACCAGCCGTCGTAGCTGGCGCGGTAGAAATGCCGGTCGTGGTGCAGCTTCGTCAGGATCGTCTGCACCACGCCCCGGTGGCGGCGCTCGGTGGTGCGGATGAAGTCGTCGTTCGACAGGCCCAGCGCGCCTACGAAGGCGAGCCATTGGACGGCAAGCGCGTCGCAATACTCCTGCGGTGCCCGGCCCTCCGCAGCCGCGGCCTGCTGCACCTTCTGCCCATGCTCGTCAAGGCCGGTGAGGAAGAATACCTGCTCCCCCAGGCTGCGCCGGGCGCGCGCGATCACATCGGCGACGATCTTCTCGTAGGCGTGCCCGAGGTGCGGCGCGCCGTTTACGTAGTCAATCGCCGTGGTGATGTAGAAGCCGTCCGGCATGGGACCGGGAGTGTGCGGGGCGGAGAGATTGAAGGCAAACGGGGTGCCGGCGGGAAGCGTCGGCCCTGTGCGAATCGGGCATGGAAATGGACCGGACGAGTGACCCGTGGCGCTCGATAACCCGCCCGAACGCCCCGCGGTCCGCCGCGCGGGACAGTTTCCGAAAGCCTCCTTGGAACCTCGCGACCCGGATGGCGGCGGTCCTTGACGCCACGACTGCATCGCCGTGATCTCAATAGTGGAAACGGAAACTCGGCGGGGGCGTGGCCGGGGAAAACCTCAGAATGCAGAAGCCGCCCGGCCTCCCGGGGAGGCTTGAAACCGGGGTCTGATCTTCGTCCGTCCGCCTACTTCCTTCCCGCCGGCCGGGCCGGCCGTTCAGCGGGCGACGCGGATCAAGCTCCGGTCGGCAATGAGCACGGGCGCGTCGTAGAGCGGAATGCCCTTGAAGGTGAAGGTGTCGCCCGTACGGCTCCATTGGGCAGCGGGGATCCCGTAGACGTTGCCGCTGATGACGTCCACCAGCACGGGATTGTCGAAGTTGCCCTTGGTAGAAGAGAACTCCTGCCGCTTCACCACGTTCGAGTCGGCCGGAATGTTCTCGCTCAGCCAGAAGGAATAGATCTGTTTGCCGCTGGTTTTGTGACGGTAGCCGTAGACGGCCACCTTGCGGTCGGTCGTGTGCGTGTACCGGTGCGCGTCGGGGTCGGCGCCGGCGAGGTTGTGCGTGTGCTGAAGGTCCCGGATCCGCTCCAGCGAATCGTCAAACACCGAGGTCACGTGCTGGACCGCGTGATAGGCGAGCTGGGGCCGGATGACCCGCTTGCTCTCGTCCGACTTGAGGAGGCCCTTGTAGTTGAGCCGATTGATCGGGCCGGAAGCATAGGCCATCTCGACCAGGCTGAAGAGGCTCGATTCGAGGTCATGTCCCAGGTTGCCCAGCATCCGCCGCGTGTTCCATTTGGCCTGGGTCAGCTCCGTCCAGTCGTAATCCCACCGGGCACCACGGCCGGCCCCGCCCGCGGACGGCGCGCCGTTCTCGCCTTGGCGCAGCTTGACCGAGTCCGTGTATCTGGCCAACTCGGCGTTCATCTCGGCCACCTCCTGCTGGTTGCCGTCCGGATTGTAGGCGTAGTCGTGGTCGGTCAGGTTGTCGAACACCCCGAACTTGCCGCTGGCGGCGAGGCGCTGGCAGAAGCGCTCGAAAAAGCGCCGGTTGTAATGGCCGAGCGCCAAGCCGGAGATCTTCGCGTGCGGCTGGATGCGCTTGATGATCTCGGCCGTGCGGATGTTGAAGTCGGCCGTCAGCTCCGGCGTGTTGGCCGTGTTGTCGCCAAAGTTGGGTTCGTTCCAGACCTCCCAGTCGCTCACCGTGTCCCTGTAGCGCGTGACCAGCGCGGTGACCCACCGATCATAGGCCGCCAGCGCCTCGGGCGAGGTCGGCATGCCGGCGCCCGGGTACAGGGTGTTGCCGTAGGAGGTCTGCAACCACGGCTGGAAGCCGCGCCGCACGGCGTCGTTGACGATTTGGTCCAGCCACGCGAAGTCATGCTCGCCCTTGACCCGTTCGGTCTTGTTCCAGCCGGCCTGCATCCGCAGGCGCTTGATGCCCAGCGGGGCGATGAACTCCTTGTACTGGTCGTAGTCGGCGAAATCACGGTCCAAGGTCTCGCAGCCGAGCAGCCTGTTGGATCGGGCGATTTCGTCGGTGCTGCGGGGCTTGACCTTGCCGATCAGCGGGAAACCGATGGCGGGCGGGTCTGCGGCCGGGTCCGGGGGCGCCGGGCTGGCCTGCGCCCAAGCGGAACGGATGGTCATCGGAAGACCAGCGGCCAGCAGCACGCTGGCCAGAAGTCCCCGGCCGGCGGTGGGAAACCGACGGGCGACGGACAAGCGGATCACGGTACAACGCTAAACACTTACCGGGCTTTGGGCCAGAGCCCAGCGATGTCAGCCGGCTTGGGGGCTGTCGGCGGGTCGGCTTCCGAGTCCCGACGGGCGATCACCACAGCTCGCCGCCGTAATTGTCCGCAGGCCGCATCAATGTCCGGCCCGCGCGAGCGCCGGAAATGGACGACCAACCCCTGGGCCCGCAGCACGCCGGCAAACGCTTCCGCCGTCTCGTCTGCCGAAGGCTTGTAGGCGACACCGCGCAGGCTCTGTCCGGTGGGATTGTAGCGCAGCAGGTTGATGTGCATGCGGCGCGCGCCGATCAGCTCGGCGAGGAGCCGGGCGTGGTCTTGGGAGTCATTTACCCCGGCCAGCAGACAATACTGGATCGTCACCGGCCGACCGCGCCGGGCTTGGAAGCGATCCGCCGCCGCGAGGACGTCCGCGATGGTAAAGCATCTCCCCATCGGCAGCAGCCGGGCGCGCGTGGCGTCATCAGGCGCGTGCAGCGAAACTGCGAGATTGATGTTCAGACCAGTCTCCGTGAGGGCGTCGATCCCGGGCACGATGCCAACCGTGGAGATGGTGACCTGGCGCCAGCCCAGCGCGCCGAGTGAGTTGTCCGCCAGCCGCCGCACGGCCGTGAGAACGGCGTCGAGATTGAGCAGCGGTTCACCCATGCCCATGAAGACCACGGTCTGCAGCCTGCGCCCCACTGCGTGCGCCTCACGACGCAAGGCGAGGAATTGTTCCACGATTTCCCCCGCGGTGAGATTGCGTTCAAAACCCGTCTTCGTCGTGGCGCAGAAATCGCACCCCATCGCACAACCCACCTGCGACGAAATACAGCCAGCAGCGCGATCCGGGCGAAAGTCGGGCATCAGCACGGATTCCACGGTGCGTCCATCGGGGAGCCGGAGCAGCAGTTTGGTCGTGCCATCCTCCGACACCTGACGCGTCGCCAGGGTTGCCGCACTCACAGCGAACTCCGCGTGCAGTCGCTTGACCAAACCCTGCGGCAGACTGCGGGACGGCGAACTCGATACGTCGCCGCCCGCATAGACCGCCCGCAGCACCCGCGCTGCATGGCTGGGCTTGTAACCCCAGTCCGAGAACCGTTGCGCGAGCACGGCGGGATCAACATCAGCGAGAGCGATCATGTGCATGCACCCTGGCCGCACCGACCGCATTGAAAAAGCGTAATCGCATCCAGGCGATCCCGCACATCGACACCAGGATCAGCTGACCTCCTTGCCGTCTGGCTTAGTCGCGCCGCCGCCGAATCCCCAACGCCTTGATGCGCGAGGCGAGCGTCGTGGGCCTCATCCCCAGCAATTCGGCGGCACCGCCGACACCAAAGACCTTGCCGCCGGCCTGTTCCAGGGCGGCGGCGATGCTCTCCCGCTCCTGACGCTTCAACTCATCCCGCGTCAGCACACCCGCTGTGGGCGACACGGCCTTGCCTTTCTTGCCGGAGTCGGCGGCTTTCGCCTCCGCCAGGTCGAACTGCAACGGGCCGCGTTGCGACAAGATTACCGCGCGTTCGACAGCGTTCTGCAGCTCGCGAACGTTGCCGGCCCAGCCGTGCGCGGTCAGTTGGGACAGCGTCGCCTGCGTGACTCGTGGCGTGGGACGGTTCATGCGTCGGGCGGCCTGCTTCACGAAATGTGTGGCCAGCGGCGCGATGTCGTCGCGCCGCTCGCGCAGCGGCGGAATCTCGATTGGGAATACGCTGAGTCGATAAAACAAATCCTGCCGGAAGCGGCCCGCCTCGGCTTCCTTTTTCAAGTCGCGGTTGGTCGCCGCGATGATGCGGACATTGATCTTGCGCGTGCGCGTGTCGCCGACGCGCTCGATCTCCTGCTCCTGCAACACCCGCAGCAGCTTCGCCTGCATCGGCAACGGCACTTCGCCGATCTCGTCGAGGAACAGGGTCCCGCCGTCCGCCAGCTCAAAGCGGCCCGGCTTGTCCTTCATTGCGCCGGTGAACGCGCCTCTGACGTGGCCGAAGAATTCGCTCTCAAACAATGTCTCTGGCACCGCGCCGCAGTTCACCTTGATGAGCGCGCGGTCCTTGCGCGGGCTGCCCTCGTGGAGCGCGCGAGCCACAAGTTCCTTGCCGGTACCGCTCTCGCCAGTGATGAGCACCGCGGCATCGGTGGGCGCGACGAGCTGGATTTGCTGGAGCACCTTCTTCAAGCCGGGACTGTCACCGATGATATCGTGCGCGCCCAGCGCCGCGCTGACTTCTTCGCGCAGATACAGGTTTTCCTGTTCGAGCTTGAGGCGCAGCCGCTCGATCTCCGTGAACGCCCGCGCATTCCCGATGGCCACCGCCGCATGATTCGCGAACAGGCGCAGCCAGTTGTTGGTGGCGTCCGCCAGCTTCCGGCGCGAAAATACTGCCAGCACTCCCTGAACTTGTTTGCGATAGACCAGGGCGCGCCCGGTGAAGGAGACGACGCCCTCGGCCGGCCCCCAATCCGGCAAGCCATCGTGACCCGGTCCTGGCTCCATCATGTCCGTGGCAATCGAGCCGCCGGATTTCGCCATCATCCCAATGTTGGTGACGCCCAGCGGCGCGCGCGACCAACCCTCCGCCGTTTCGTCCAAGACATCCAACCGGCGCCATTCCTCGCGGGGGTTCTTCAACTTTCCGGCGCTGGCCACGAGATGCAAACACTCGCGCTGATCAGGACACACTTGGCGATGGTTGCAAATGGCGCATTGGTCGCCGGGCTCGATCAGCCAGATTCGCACGAGCGCATCCTCCGAAGTCAGTGGTCCGGACTGCCGGTCATCAATCCGCAAGGCTTGGCCAAGGTGCTCGGTGATTTGCAGGAGAATGGCGTCAACCGTTCGCTGTTCTGAAATCGCCAGGATCACTTCCTGCAGGGCATCGATGTTCACCGGAAAGCTTTACGACGGTTCGTAGTTTGGCGCAACGAGTATTCGTAATCGCCGAGATGTCGTAGTTCTTGGAGTGGGAGTGAATTCCACAAAATCCCAATGATTCGATGGTTTATGGCCGGAACCGCTCGTTGGCACGCATCATGTGCATGGGAGTGCATCGCTGCAGTACTCAGCACTGAAAAACGAAAACCGAAACCATGAATCGCATCACGCAACTCGACCCCGCCCAAGCCACCGGCAAGACCAAGCAACTTTTCAACGGCGTGCAAGCCAAGCTCGGCCTCGTGCCGAATCTCTTCCGCGTCCTCGGCAATTCGCCCGCCGCGTTGGAAGGTTATCTAAACTTCAACGGCGCTCTCGCCGGCGGCGTTCTCAGCGCCCAAATGCGCGAGCAGATCGCACTCGCCGTCGCGGAGATCAACTACTGCGGCTACTGCCTCAGCGCCCACACTTACATCGGTGGTAAAGTAGGATTGAACGACAAGCAGATCGCCGACGCACGGCATGCGGCGGCGGCATCAGAGAAGACCGATGCCATTCTGAAGCTCGCGCGCAGCGTCATCGTGCAGCGTGGCGAGGTCTCCGATGCGGACTTCAAGGCGGCGCGCGCTGCGGGCCTGGGTGATGCCGAGATCGTGGAGACGGTGGCCAATGTCTCGCTGAACATCCTGACCAACTACCTGAACCACGTTGCCCGCACCGTCGTGGATTTCCCCGAAGTGAAGCCCGGCAACGGACACGTCGTGGTGATGGAACATTGAGGTCTGCCCCAAATTGAATTTCGAGCTGCTGCAAACACGGCGGCTACCGAACAAAACCAACCAACCAAGAAAGAAGCACCAGAATGAAACACAACCTCCGCTACCTCGCCGCCGTGGCCACGATTGCCGCCGGCTTGCTCACACCTTCGCTTCACGCGCAAGACGCCAAGGCGACGGTTCACTACATCAACGGCCCGCGCGCCGATACCGGCATTCCTCGTCCGGGAATGACGCCCGTCCGTGGCCAGGTGGCCGTGGTTATCACCGATCCGCAGAATGACTTCCTCAGCACCAACGGCGTCGCATGGGGTGTGGTCGGACAGAATGTCACCGAGAACAACACGGTCGAGAATCTCGAAAGTCTGTTCAAGGCCGCCAAGCACTCCGGCGTGCCGGTCTTCATCAGCCCGCACTACTATTACCAGCACGATCATCAGTGGAAGTTCGAGGGCGCGCTGGAAGCGCTCATGCACAAGATCGGGATGTTCGACCGCAAAGGCGCACTCACGCAGGAAGGCTTTGAGGGTTCGGGCGCGGATTGGCTGCCGCGCTACAAGTCCTACATCAACGACGGCAAGACCGTCGTCAGCAGCCCGCACAAGGTTTTCGGTCCGGAATCCAACGATCTTGCACTGCAACTGCGCAAGGCCGGCATCAGCCAGATCATCCTCGCCGGGATGTCCGCCAACCTCTGCGTGGAATCCCACATGCGCGACTTGATCGAGCAGGGCTTCCACGTCGTGGTCGTTCCTGATGCCACTGGGGCGGCGAAACTGCCCGGCTACGACGGCTTCGAAGCCGCATTCGTAAACTATCGTATGATCGCCAGCGACATCTGGAGCACGGCTGAAACCGTGAAG
>JBJXFY010000201.1:0-2861 GCA_046155815.1 Limisphaerales bacterium
AAAGAGCTTCAGAGAAGCACTCGGAACTGGCTCACGCGTTCGAAAAGTGGTGCAAACAGCAAACACCGCAATCTGCCGAGAAAGCGATCAAGAAACTCGCCGACCTTCTCTTCGTAATCAGGTCAAATATCGCGCATGGGGAAAAGACGCCTCACGGTCCTGATTTGGAAAAGGCGACGCGTGACCAAGAGGTATGTCAGGCTGCACGTCCGGTAATGGCGGCTATCTCATGCGCAATCTTTAATCATCCTTCCCGCCGTCTAGCTGTTTACGGGACATTGCTCCCGGGTGAGCCGAACCATTCAATCCTCGCAAGATTGCAAGGCGCTTGGCGTGACGCGCGAATCCGAGGCCATGTAGTTCAGCGTGATGGCTTACCACACTTCGTCTGGAACATCGCAGAGCCACAGATTTCCGCGAAGGTCTTTGAGACTGTTGAGTTGGAGGAAAAGTGGCCTGACTTGGATCGTTTCGAGGGCCGCTCGTATCAGCGGGTGTGGGTAGTAGCATCGCTTGACGGCGACGAACAAAACGTCACCAACATTTACTCTCTCCGGAGCGAGGCAACTTCCTCCGGCAGTCTGGAATGAAAACCCTCGACCGCCAAGAGTTGGATTTGGTCAACCAGACGCAGAGCAACCTTTTCGGCTGGCGCGGCCAGTTCACGCCGGAGTTCGTCGCATAGTCATGCCTGCCAAGCCGCCCACCATCTATGTCATCGCCGGCTGCAACGGCGCTGGGAAAACCACGTTCGCGAAGGAATTTCTGCCCAAGGAAGTGAAGTGCCTCCGCTTTCTCAACGCGGATGAAATCGCGCGCGGGCTTTCCCCGCTCAAGCCCAGCGCGGGAGCGGTGCGCGCCGCACGGCTGTTGCTCACCCAAGTGGATGAATGCCTGCGCCGTCGTGAGACGTTCGCCCTGGAAACCACCTTGAGCGGCAAGACCTACATCCGGCTTTTCCAACGGGCTCGGGAACTCGGTTTCGAGATTGAACTTCATTACCTCTGGCTCTCCAGCCCCGCGCAGGCCATCGCCCGTGTTCGACTGCGTGTGAGGCAGGGCGGGCATCACGTTCCCGCGGCGGACATTCGCCGGCGGTTCAAGCGCAGTCTTGTCCATCTGCTCGACGATTATCTGCCGCTGGCGACACGCTGGGCGGTGTGGGACAGCCGCAGCCTTCCCGCTAAACGGCTCGCCATTTCGTCCGATCATGATATTGATGCTCTAAGAAAAGTGATTCGCCCTTGAAGACAAACGGACACGCCCGAAAATCCAACAAGACTCCGCCCTTTGTGCTTCGCGCCGAACGCGCCCTGCGCCGCGCCGCCAGGAACGTCCAGGCGCAGAGCCGTGCCCTGAAGCTTCCGGTGGTTGTCTGGCAGGACGGCAAGGTGGTCGAGAAGCCGGCGTGAGTTCGAGGGGCAATCACAGTTCGCTCAGGCCGACGGCCATCAGCCTGTTCGCCGGAGCGGGCGGGTGTTCCCTCGGTTTCGGTCAGGCCGGCTGCGACGTTCGGTCTTCCACCGACCTTGACGCGGACGCGGTGGAGTCCTGTCGCCGCAAATTCCCCGGAACTCCGTGCGCGGCGGCGGAGCTGACGGCAGACCGCGGGCGGACGGAGCCGGAGTGATCAGACCGGAGGAATGCCGGGCGGGTGCCTTTCCAAGGTGCGCAGCGCTTGTTTCACCCGCGGCACCGGCCCAAGGTTGACACCGGCAACAGAACCGGAAAGCTCATTCCCAAGTAAGACGAGCAATTAGATTATGATTCAATCTGCCGAGGCCGCTCCGGCCGAGCGCAAGCTCACGCACAACGAGGAGATCAAGACCGCCATCCCGACGCTGGCCGGCACCATCGCCGCCACGCTGGCGGAGCCGGTGGCGGACCGCTTTTCCGAGGACGACCAGCAGTTCCTCAAGTTCCACGGCATCTACCAGCAGGACGACCGCGACCTGCGCAAGACGGGCAAGAAGTTCATCATGATGATCCGTGGGCGCATCCCCGGCGGCGTGATGACGCCCGCGCAGTGGATCACCTTTGACGACCTGGCGACGGCCCACGGCAACAGCACGCTGCGCATCACCACCCGGCAGAGCATCCAGTTCCACGGCGTGGTGAAGTCCGGCCTCGGCCCGCTGATCCGGACGATCAACGAGTCGCTGCTCTCCACGCTGGCCGCCTGCGGCGACGTGAACCGCAACGTCATGGCGTCGCCCACCCCGGCCACCAGCCGCGCGCGGGACGCGGTGTTCCGCGACGCGCACCGCGTGGCGCTGGCCCTCGCGCCGCAGACGGCCGCGTATCACGCCATCTGGATTGAAGGCGTGCAGCTCAACCTCGACGAACCGGCGAGCAAGGACTTCGTGGACCCGCTTTACGGCCGCACGTATCTGCCGCGGAAGTTCAAGATCGCCTTCGTGATCCCGCCGGTGAATGACATGGACGTCTTCACCAACGACCTCGGCTTCATCGCCATCATCGAGGGCGAGCGGCTGCTGGGCTACAATCTCGCCGTCGGAGGCGGCATGGGTCGCAGCCATGGCAACTCGCAGACTTACCCGCGGCTGGCCGACGTGCTGGGCTTCTTCCCGCCTGAAAAGCTCGTCGAGGTCGCGAAGGCCGTGCTCACGATCCACCGTGACTTCGGCGACCGCACGGACCGCAAGCACGCGCGGCTCAAGTATGTCATCGCCGAGCGCGGCGCGGACTGGGCGCGGGAGGAAGTGGGCCGGCGCGCGGGCTTTGAGCTGGAACCGGCGCGGCCGTATCAGTTCACCACGATGGGCGACCAGTACGGCTGGCACCGCGCCGTGGACGGCTCGTGGTTCCTGACGCTGTTCGTCCAGACCGGCCGCGTGAAG
>JBJXFY010000203.1:0-3963 GCA_046155815.1 Limisphaerales bacterium
CGCGGAGGTCGGCGAGCAGTTCCGCGTAGGCCGCGCCGGCGTCGCGACGGATATCCGGCGCGGTCCGCGAAGCGGCGGGCTCCAGGACGCGCGTGATGACGGCACCGGCTTCGAGCGCGGATTGAAACTCGCGGAAGCGCTTCACCTCCGCGTCCATGCGCGCGACCTGCTCCGTGAAGCCGCGCAGGCCGTAGAGCACGATGCCGTCGCGGCCGGCCCAGCGGCCGTCCGGCACGCGGTGCAGGAAGACGAGCAGGCTCGTCTCGGCGAGCTCGCCGTCGGCGTTGCGGCGCTTCACGAAGCCGAGCGGCTGCATCCGCCCGGCCTCCAGCTCGGCCTCGAACCCGGCGCGGTCCGGGAAGTGCCACGCGACGCGCGTGCCGACGACGGTGTAGGCGAAGTCGTTGGTGTAGGCGGCGAGGTCGTCACGGATCAGGCCGCGCTTGTGGAAGAACAGCAGCGGGAAGCCGAAGGCGCGCACCTCGTAGGCGGCGAGGTCGCCGAGCGTGGGCGCGTGCGGCACGGGGCGGCCGAGGCGCTTCTCCGCGGGGTCGGCGTGGGTCCATTCCCACACGGAGTTCATCAGCGCGCGCAGGTCCACGGTCAGGTCGAAGTTCTGCATCCACGCCTCGCCCGGGTAGTCGCCGTCAATCAGTTCCTCGAGCGGGATGTAGTTCCGCGGGAGCCAGAGATCCTTGCCGAGCGCGGAGGCGACGATGTTCTTGATCGAGATTTCGCCGCTCAGGCTGATCCAGGCGTTGTTGAAGATGTCGCGCCAGACCTCCTGGTAGCCGATGGTCGTGGCGCGGGCGCCGCTGGAGATGATGTCCGCGAGCAGGCGGTACTTCGCGTCGAGCGTGCGCAGGCGGGCGAGGCGTTGGAGCAGGCGCAGGTCCTCGTCGGAAATCGCGGCAAGGAAGGCTGCCACGTCGGCGTCGGCGACCTGGTCGGACGATGCCTCGAGGCGTGCCAAATCCTCCTCGGTGAGCAGCTCGGGATGTTTGCCGACGAGCTCCGGATCGCGCTGCTTCGCGGCGGCGAGGCGGAGCAGGCCGCGCAGTTCGTCCGTGGTGGGCAGATGAGGGATGAAGTTGGGCGCGACGAGCAGGTTGTAGGCGAAGCGCGCGGCGTCCCCGAGAGGGAAGCCCACGCCGGCCAGCCCGCCGCCAACGGCGAGGCCGGCGAAGATGGGCTCGGCCACCAGGTCCCAGGTGGACTTGCGCCAGGCGAGGCGCTTGCGGGCGTGCTCGAGGTGCGCCTCGACGAGGCCGAAGCTCGCGAGGCCCGCGTCGAGCAGGAGCTGCGGCTCGCCAAACTCGAGGAGGGGCCAGCGGGTGGGCCGCGGGTCGGCCATGTCCTGCACGCGCAGCTCGGGCGGATCCTCGCCCGCTGCAGCGGCCAGCGTCTCGTGCAGCCGGCCGGTGAACGGGTCCACACGGAACATCCGCACGAGCGCCTCGCCGTCGTCCGCGGGGTCGCGCAGGCGGAGGTTGGCCGCGCCGCCCTCGACAACGGGGCGGACCTCGCTGCGGCGGACGAAGCGGATCAGGCGCGACGGCGAATCCGGATCGGAAGCGAGGACGAAGGCGACGAAGGTGTCGCGATCATCGGCCGGCGGGGTGGGGGATAGGGTCGGGGCGTCGGCGGGCGGCAGTTCGTTCAGCGCCGCGAGCTGCGCCGCGGCGGTGAGCGCGCCGTCGTCGTCGCGCGCGGAGAGGACGCGCTGGGCGGCCTGCTCCAGCGCGCGTTCACGGAGGGCGCGGAGCGTGCGGGCGAGGGCGAGTTCCGCGGCGCGCGCGCCAAAGTGGACTTCGCCGGTGCGCACGGCGCCGTCGTCGCCGCGCCACCGTGCGAGCACGCGGACGGGCGGCGCGTCGGGGTCGTGGACGCGGGCGGCGAGCTCTACGGCGGAGAGCCGGCGGCCGGGGCCGGCCCGGCGGGCGTGAGCGCGACGGCGTGGACATCGAGCACGGCGTCGTGGGCGCGGATGAACTCCTCGAGGTCAGCAGGCGCGGCGAGGCGCAGGACGATCTCGCCGGGGGCGGCAGTGGTGCCGGCGGTGAGCGCCGCGAACCATGCGCCCGCAAGCTGTTCGGCGCGGAGGGCCGCGGCATTGGCCACCGCCCCACCGGCGGCGGCGGGCGGGACGGACGTTGCGGGAAGTTCGTCGAGCCAGCGACGGGCGCGTTCGCGGAAGGCGTCCCCGCCGGTGACGACGGGCGGGGGCGCCGGGGCTGCGCACAGCCACAGCGCGGCCAGACAGCCGATGGCCGTGACGGCGAACCTCATGAGCGCGAACATCCCTGCTTCCGGAAAACGGGGTCTGTTAGCAGGCGCGGGCGGGCACGGGCAAGGAAGGGCGACGGAAAGTTCAAAGGTCCAAGCTCCAGATTCCAAGAAAGCTTCAACAAGGATGAAGCTTCGGGAGACGCGCGGCTCCGTCATTTGGAGCGTGATCGTTGGGACCTCCCTGGAACTTGGAGCTTTGAACTTGGAACTTCCCTGCGGCTAGCCTGCGCCGTCGCCGATGCCGAAGCCGCTCCGATATCTCGTCTGGCCCTCGCTCGCCGCGCTGGGCGCGTGGGCGTACTGGGTGCTCGCCTCGTCGCGCAGCGAGCCGGTGAACTCGGCGTACCTGCTCATCGCCGCGGCCTGCACGTGGAGCATCGGCTACCGCTTCTACTCGAAGTGGCTCGCGGCGCGCGTGCTGATGCTGGACGACCGCCGGGCCACGCCCGCCGAGGTCCACGAGGACGGCCGGGATTTCGTGAAGACGAACAAGTGGATCGTCTTCGGCCACCACTTCGCGGCGATCTCCGGGCCGGGGCCGCTGGTGGGGCCGGTGCTGGCGGCGCAGTTCGGCTACCTGCCGGGCTCGCTGTGGATCCTCATCGGCGTGGTGCTGGGCGGCGCGGTGCAGGACTTCGTGATCCTCGTGGCCTCGATGCGGCGCGACGGAAAGTCGCTCGCGCAGATGGTGCGGGAGGAGTTGAACACCTTCGCCGGTGTGATCGGCACCGTCGCGATCCTCGCCATCATGATCATCCTGCTGGCGGTGCTGGCGTTGGTGGTGGTGAACGCGCTGGCCGAAAGCCCGTGGGGCGTCTTCACCGTCGCGATGACCATCCCCATCGCAATGTTCATGGGCGGCTACCTGCGTTTTCTGCGCGCGGGGAAGGTCCTCGAGGTGTCGGTGATCGGCGTGGCGCTGCTGCTGCTGGCGGTGGTGGGCGGGCAATGGGTGTCGGGGCACGCCGCGCTGCGCGAGCTGTTCCATGTGAAGGCGCCGGCCCTGGCGTGGTCCGTGATCATTTACGCCTTTGCGGCGAGCGTGCTGCCGGTGTGGCTGCTGCTCGCGCCGCGGGACTACCTGAGCACGTTCATGAAGCTCGGCACGATCCTGCTGCTCGCGCTGGGCGTGCTGCTCGTGCTGCCGGAGCTGAAGATGCCGCCGGTGTCCCGCTTCGTGGACGGCTCGGGGCCGGTGGTGCCGGGCAAGCTCTTTCCCTTTGCCTTCATCACCATCGCGTGCGGCGCGATCAGCGGCTTCCACACGCTCATCAGCAGCGGCATCACGCCCAAGATCATCACGCGCGAGCGCCACGCGCGGGCCGTCGGTTATGGCGCGATGCTGCTCGAGGCCCTGGTCGGGCTGATGGCGATGATCGCCGCCAGCACGCTCGAGCCGGGCGTGTACCTCGCCATGAACATCCGCGTGCCCGGCGACACGCCGGCCGCCGTGGCCGCCGCGACGGTCGAGAAGGTGAACAGCTTCGGCCCCGAGTTCGCGGTGACCACGGAGCGCATGGACGAGCTGGCCCGCGGGGTGAAGGAGGAGTCGCTCTACGGCCGCACCGGCGGCGCGGCGACGCTCGCCGTCGGCATGGCGAACCTCTTCCACAAGGCCCTGCCCGGCCTCGGCGAAGGCTGGCTCGGCATCTGGTACCACTTCGCGCTGATGTT
>JBJXFY010000206.1:0-4304 GCA_046155815.1 Limisphaerales bacterium
GCGGCGGCGCGTGGCTGATGATGGGCCCCACCGGCCCGCGCCGGCTCCGCCTCGCCATCGAGCATCTCGCGAACGTCCGCGGCAGCTCCTGCTACTTCATTGATCTCGACCCGCGCTTCGTGAAGAAATTGCTGGCGAACAAGCAATTCGAGGTGGCCAAGCAATACATGTCGCACGTCGTGGATCAGGCGGAGCTCATCATGAAGAACCGCAAGGTCAGCGGCCTCTTCACCACGCCCAAGCTGCTCGAGGCCCTGGCCGAGAAGGTGAACCTCTGGGACGCCGGCATCCGCGGCGTGTTCTGCGGCGGCACCTCGATGAAGCCGCAGGAGGTCCGCTTCATCGTCGAGGAGCTGCTCGAGGGCCGCATCGGCTTCTACCCGACCTACGGGAACACGCTCATGGGCCTCGCCGCCAGCGTGCCGCTCCAGCCCGAGGACAATTTCTCGGTCACCTACTACGCCCCGCAGCCGCGCGCCGTGCTGCGCGTGGTGAGGCCGGACAAGACGGAGGAGCTCGTGCCCTACGGCGAGTTCGGCCGCGTCGAGCTGACCACGCTGA
The DNA here is from genome assembly GCA_046155815.1 of Limisphaerales bacterium. GTDB lineage: Bacteria > Verrucomicrobiota > Verrucomicrobiia > Limisphaerales > CAIMTB01 > JBJXFY01. The sequence goes on from JBJXFY010000206.1 coordinate 562, forward strand.
CGAAGGAGTTCTTCATGCCGCGCTTCCTAGAACGCGACGAGGCCATCCGCCGCGCGCCGCGCCCGCCCTACGCCTGGGACGGCGTGGGCGACGTGCGGCCCTTCGGCGCGATGACGGCCAACATCGTCGAGGGCGTGTACTGAGCGGCGTGCCGACCGCGGCGTTCAGTTCGCCGCCGGCACGGCGTGGATGGTCTGGAGCAGCTCGGTCCGCATCGGCCCGCCGTCCGCGCCGTCCACGTTGAGCTTGAGCAGGAGCTGCTGCACGGGCTGCAGGTCCGGGAGGTTCAGCGTGAGCGTCCTGCCGTCGGCGGACAACGACGCCGACTTCACGTCCCACTTGGCGCGGCCGAGCTTTGTGCCGTCGCCGGGCTGGACCTCGTGGCCGCCGTAGTTCAGGCGCTCGTGGTCCTTGGCCCGCACGAGCTGGCCGGCCTCGCGCCGGTCGCCCTCGAAATTCACCTCGTAGTTCCACGCCTCGGCGGAGTAGCTGGCCGCGTCCGTGGCCGTGGCGGGGTCGAGCGGCGCGGTGAACGTCACCTGCACGCCGCCGGGCACGACCTTCAGCCCGGACGCCATGCGCACCGGCTCCCCGGTGTAGCGCACGCGGTCGAGGCCGGTGAGGCGCGTGGCCTTGGTCTGCCAGCCCTGGAGTCCGGCAACGTAGAGCTGGCCGTCGGCCGGGTTGAAGCGCCCGCGCATGGCGGAGGACGTGAACCGCAGCGGCAGCCGCACCACGCCGCCCTGCATTCGGCCGTCGGCGAGTTTCTCCGGCAGCACCACGTACGCGGCGCACTGGCCGTAGCTGAGGTGCAGCAGGGAGTCCTTGAACGGCCCCCACTTGTCGCTGGTGACCCAGACCTGCGCGCCGCCGGAGTTGTCGTAGGTGCCGTGATGCAGCCACGCGAGCGGCACGTCGCGGTCGGCGAAGGTCCGGCCCGCGGCCATCTCCTCCACGCCGTAGAAGCCCCCGGGCTTGACCCAGTTGATCGGGCAGGCGGGCACCCAGGTGCCCTCGTTGTCGCCGGTGGTCACCTGGCCGTCCGCGCGCACGCCGATGCCGTTGGGCGCGCGGAAGCCGCGGGCGATCACCTCGCGCGTTTTCCCATCGGCGCTGATGCGCTGGACGGTGCCGGCGTCGCGGGTCACGTCGCCATTGCCGCCGCCGCCGCCGAAGCCCCGGCCGCCGCCGCGCACGGGGCCGGCCTTGGCGGTGTAGAAGTTGCCTGCCGCGTCGAGGTGCAGGTCGAACTGGAACTCGTGGAAGCCCGTCGAGCTGGTGACCTGGTTGTTGAAGTTCTCGTACTCGTCGGCCTCGCCGTCGCCGTTCAGGTCGCGGTAGCGTGTGAGCTGGTCGCGGCCGCTCGTGTAGATCACGTCGTCCCGGATCACGAGGCCGAGGGTCTCAAAGCCGCCGGACGCGAAGCGCTTCCACGTCAGCTTCCCGAGCTTTTCGTCAATGCCCGACACGACCCAGACGTCGCCGTCCCAGGTGCTGAGCGCGGCGCGCGTGCCGTCCTTGAAGAAGTCGAGGCCGCCGAAGCGCACGCGGCGCTTCCAGGGATTGTTCTCCGGCGCGGTCAGGCGGTCGGTCACATACGCGCCATCCGGCGTCTTGCTGGTGGCGAGCTGGCCCTTCGCCTCGACCGTCTGCGGCCAGTAGGCGGGGCCGCCCTTCTGGAAGTCCGCCATCTTGAGCGCGGCGGCGGCCTGGAGCAGCGGGGGGAACTTCGCCGCGTCCGCCTCCGCGCCGCGCCACACGGCGAGGGCGAACTCGCCCGTGGCACCGGCGGGCAGCCTGAGGGCGATGGTGTCGTTCAGTACCGCGAGCGCCGCGCCGGCGGGCAGCTTTGCCGCGCCCACGAGCGTAAGCGAGCCGTCCGCGCCCTGCACGGTGGCCGTCGCGGTGCCGTTCCGCGATTCGACCTTGCCGCTGGTCGCGCCGGGCACCGTGGCGGCCAGCAGGTGGCGCTCACCCGGCGCCGCGGCGATGCGGACGGTGCGCGTCACGGCCGTCTGGCCGGCCACGCCGACCGCGCCCGGCTGCTCCCAGACCTTCGCGCCGCCGGCCGTGTACGCGACGACGACGTGCGGGCCGATGGTATGCACGGCGTCATGCCGGCCGAGCGTCTCGGGCACCGGGCCGAACGGCTCCGGACGCGGATCCTTGAACGCCGCCGCGCCCACCGCCCAGCCCGGCGCCCTGGCCGTGCCGAAGATCTGCGTGCCGACGATGGACGGATGCCCGCCGTGCTCGCCGCTGAAGGACACGCCCTCGAGGCGCAGCACGCGGTCGCTCCAGCCCGGGAAGTTCTGCGCCATCTCGCGGTTGCCCTTGGCCTGCCGCTCCTGCCAGTCGGCGGGCGCGACCCAGCCGGCGGACCAGCGCAGCAGGTCGCTGTCCCAGCACATCGCTGCGTCGTGCGGCAGGCGGATCACGACGCCCTTGAGCGCGGTATTGCCGGCCGGCGCGGGCGCGGTGATGCAGGCGGTGAGGAAGGGGAAGCCGTCATCGACCCCGGGGGCGGGCTCCTGGCCCGGCGCGGGACGGGCGGCGAGGAGGAGGACGGCGGGGAGAAGGACCCGCGACACGGGCCGGAACAGAAAGGGCAGTGGAATCATGCGAGAATTCGAAGGCAGTCTAGGCCCACTTTCCGACGCCGCGAGCGCGTCTTGATTCACCTGCCGCGCGGGAGATTCGCCTCCAGTCGGCAGATCCCGTCCCGCTGAGCGGAGTTGACCTTGGCGCCGGCTTGCCGCGCGGCGCCGCGTGGCGTAACCGGTGGGCGACATGCGCCTCCCCTTGCTCCTCGCAGTGCTGGCCGCCCTGACCCCGCTGCTTGGGACCGCCGCCGAAAACACCGCCGAGGTCCGCTTGTTCTGCCTGTCGGTCCGCGTCCATCAAGGCACAACGGGCGGCGGACTGGGCGCCACGCTCGACATGTTTTCCGGCAACGACCCCGGCACGCCCAACGGCGAGCTCTGGCCGCTGATCGACGACCCGGACTTCACGCACACCACGGCGATCCTCTTTGCGGACCCGGTGCTCAACCTCGCGATCCCCGGCGCCCTCGCCCTGAACGTGCCGGAGGACACCGACGCCAACGGCGACGGCGTGCCGGACTTCTACCAGGTGGCGCAGGCCAGCCCGCTTGTCATCGGGGACGGCGCGTTTGCGTTCGATGATGATTTCGACTTCGGCCCGGCATCCGGGTCGTGGAGCCGCGCCGCGGGCCAGCGCACCGGCAGCCTCGAGCTGCAGCTCAACGGCGTGGAGTTTGGCTCGCTGCCGCCCTTCCAGCACCTCTACGAGATCATCGAATTCGCGGGCACGCTGAAGTACGTACCCGGCGGCGGCACGATCACCGGCCGCGTGGACCTCGCGCAGGTCGAGAACCCGGCCGCCACCCTCCGCGGGCCGGTCGTGCTGAAGATCACCGCCACCAACGCGTTCGAGTTCGACGAAAGCAACCTCACCAACCAGCTCGGCCAGACCGTGCGCGTCTCCCTCGGCCTGCTGGACATGGACCCGGACTACGCCTTCGACTATTTCGGCGCGTTCTCGTTCCTCGACGGCGATCCCGCCACGCCCGAGGTGGACTACGAATTGTTCCTCATCGGGGTGGATGACCCGAACGATGCGAACGGCAACGGCATCCCGGACCTCACGGACCCGCCCGCCGTTGGCGCGCCGTCCACGCTGGCCATCACGCTGCTGGGGGCGAATGCGATCTCCCTGTCGCT
>JBJXFY010000207.1:0-2931 GCA_046155815.1 Limisphaerales bacterium
GATCACGAGAAACATCTCCCAGACGTCGCGGAGCGTCTCGAAGTGCTCGCGGCGGTCGCCAAAGACGTGGACGGTGCGGACGAGGCCCCAGCCGTTGAGTTCCTTGATGCTCGTGCTGACGTTGGACCGGGCGACGTTGAGCGTCTCGGCGATCTCCTCGGCCGGAAGCGGCTTGGGCGACAGCATGAGCAACGCGTGGACCTGCGCGACCGAGCGGTTGATGCCCCAACGCCAGCCCATCTCGCCCCAATGGAGGATGAAGCGTTCCATGGTGGGCGTGAGTTTCATAATTTCTGTGATTTCAGAAATGTTGTTCCCCGTCAATTCGAAATTCGTCAGGCACGCCACCACACCTCAGGCGATTTCTGGTTCCCCAACCTATTTGTCCGGGTGCACGCGTGCGCGACGACGCGCCGTGACTAGCCCGGCTTCCGCGATTGAGGTGTTTGGGCGGGTATAAGTCGTTGATTTGACGCGAAAGCACCCCGAAAGGTCGCCACTACAACGCCTGCGGGGCGCGGATGCGCGGGGGAGGTTGAGGAGGGAGCGACAGACCGAGGTGGTCGAGGAGAAGCTGCACGTCGCGGCTGGGTTCGGTGCGGCGCACGAGCAGGAGTTCACGGCCGTCGGTGGTCGGGACCGCGACGTCGAGCATTTGCACGGTCGCGAGTTTTTCGAGGACGGCGCGCGGCATCAGGCCGCCGGCGACGGTGCGCAGTTGCTGGCGCAGCGTGATCGAGAGGCAATAGGCGAGAAACGCGATGAACAGGTGCGCCTCGATCCGCGCGGGCAACTGATGAAAGATCGGCCGCAAGCCGAGGTCGCCCTTCAAGGTGCGGAACGCTTCCTCCACAAAACACAGTTGCATATAGCAGCGCCAGATCAGCTCCGGATCGTCCGCGCTCAGGTTGGTGCGCAGCAGGTAGCGGCCTTCGCGGCCGCGCACGGCGCGCAGTTTTTCGCGCTCGAGTCGATAGGTGAGCGTGCCGTCGGCCGCGACGGCGACTTGCACCAGACTGGTCGCACCGCGGCCGGCTTTTTCCTGCGCGGCCCCGAGTTTTTTCAGCAACTCGTCGCGGGGCGGGCGCTGCCGTTGGAGCGCGCCGAGGCGTTGCCAGTAGGCTTTGAGTCGGCGGCGGCGCATGCCGCGTTCTTTGCCGGCGCGGGCCTGGCTCTCGGCGAGCACGTAGAGTTCGCCGTCCTGCGGGAGGAGTTTGACGCGCAGCTGCGGGCGCACTTCCCGCCAGGGCCGCCCGGCGAGCGCGGCTTCGTAGCGGGTGAGCCGGGCCTTCGGCGTGCCGACCAGATAACGCACGGCGGAGTCGGCGGCGCGCAGTTCGGCGAGGATCTCCTCGGTGGGAATGCCGCGATCCATAATCCAAATACGCTCGGCGGTGCCGAAGCGGCGGCGAATGGTGGCGAGCATGTCGCGCAGGGTGGTCTTGTCGGCGGCGTTGCCCGGCAACATCTCGTAGGCGAGCGGCAGGCCTTCGGGCGTGACGACGAGGGCGACGACGACTTGCACGCAGTCGCCGCGCCGGTCGCGGCTGTGGCCGAAGCGGCGGGGATCGTCCGCGTCGTCCGGCACGGCGCACTCGAAGTAGGTGCTCGTGAGGTCGTAGAGCAGCACTTCGTAGCGCGCGCCGAAGAGATCGCTCCAGCGCTCGCGCAGATGGGCGAAGAGTTCCTCTTTGTGCGGGAGCAGCAGATCGTGACAGCGGTAGAGGGTGTCGTCCTGCGCGGCGCGGGCGTCGACGCCGAGCAGGTCGGGGAGCGCTGTAGTGGAGAACCAGTGACGGTGCAGCCGCCATTCGCTGCCGGGCGCGAGGAGCCGGTAGATCACGAGCACGCGCAGGACTTTTTCCCAGTCCGTGTCCTTGCGGCTGACGGGCAGCCGGGCGCCGAAAAAATCGTCGAGCTGGAGCGTGCGCCAAAGTTGGTCGGCCAGCCAACAGGCACCCCACTGGCGGGGACGTTCCAGGCGGAGGGCGTCGAGCCGCACCTGCACGGCCGGAGCGCCGTCCGCGGGCGGCGTGCGGTCGGAGGGAAAGAGCGCGAGTTGGCGCGTCTCGCCGCTGGGCTCGTCGAAGACCGCGAGGCTGCGTTCCCACGCGAGGCGTTGGCTGTCGTTGATCTCACCGAGGTAGAGCACGTGGCGCTGCGCGATCTTGCCGCCCACATAGCGGTGGCTCTCGACGACGGACCACGACCGGTGGGTTTTGCCGTCTTTGCGCCGCTCGCTGCACTTCAGGAACATGCCGGCAGTTTACCGGAGCCGGTCCCTGCCGGCTAGGGGGTTGGTCGCCACTACACGGCTTTGGGAAAAGCCCGATCACGTCTGGACTGCGACTTACGCGTGCGCTCGGCCCGAAAAAAACGAAAAAACGGTCGAATAGCGGAAGTCGGGCTAACACCTCGCATCCATCCACGCATGTCCCTTGGGGCGCTTGCGATAACTCGGCGCGAGCTGCTGGCTACCAGTTGGTCCCACCAGTTGGAGACACCGGAGGCGCCACCGCCAGCCGGGCTTTCCTAGCGCCATCCCAGACAGCGTCACTCCCGTCCCCCTTTCATCACGAGTCCACCCTTTCATCGAGGTCCCCCTCCCCCGTATTCAGAGAGTCACTCGGCGCTCTCATTTTTCGTGGCGCCCTCCGCCCCGACCCCCGTTAACTGACCGCCATGCAAATCGGCTTCTGCACCGACCCCGTCACCCTCGCGACTCTCCCCACCCGACCCGACTGCGACTTTATCGAGGGCCATGTCGTCAACTTTCTCACCCCCGAAGCTCCGGACTCCGAGGTCGCACCGCGTGCCGCTGCCCTCCGCGCGTGCGGTTTTCCCATGCCCGCGGCCAACGTCCTGCTCCCCGCCGCACTTAAGTGCAGCGGCCCGGACATCGACTATGCCCGCCTCGATCGCTCTGCACAG
>JBJXFY010000208.1:0-9170 GCA_046155815.1 Limisphaerales bacterium
GCGACGCTCGGCATCTTCACCTACTACGACGGCAGCGCCCCGGCGAACCGGACGCTGCCGCTCGGCGGCCTGCTGGCGGCGGACGTGGACGCCACGGTGTATGCCGGCTCGGCGGGAGTGATCTACCAGACCCCGTGGGAGGTGGCGCGCGGCGGCCTGGCGTTCGGCCTGGTCGCTCCCTACGTGTCGCTGGAGGTCGAGGGCCAGGCCCAGCGCACCAATCCGGACGGCACGCCGGGACCGGTGTTTGCCGCCCGCGACACCGCCAACGGCATCGGCGACATCACGCTGATCCCGTTCATGCTGGGGTGGACCAACCTCCTGCCGGACCTGAAGGTGGACACCCGCCTCAGCATCTATGCGCCCACGGGTGAGTTTGAGGCGGGCCGGCTGGCCAACGTCGGCAAGAACTACTGGACCTTCGAGCCGGGCGTCATGGCGAGCTGGGTCAGCAGCAGGATCGGCACGGAGGTCAGCCTTTACACAGGCGTGGACTTCAACACCGAGAACGGCGACACGGACTACCAGAGCGGCACGTCGCTCCACCTGGACGCCACCATCGCGCAGCACCTGCCCCTGCTGGGCGGCATCGCCGGCCTCGGCGCGAACGGCTTCTACTACACCCAGATCACCGGCGACAGCGGCGCGGGCGCGAAGCTCGGGGACTTTAAGGGCCATACCGCCGGTGTCGGTCCCGTGCTCTCCTATGCCCGAAAAATGGGCCGGGCCGACCTCGTGGCCGAGCTCAAGTGGCTGCCCGAACTGGACACCGACAAGCGCCTCGAAGGCGACTACGTCTGGTTCAAGCTGGTCCTGCTGTTCTGAGCGTGCCACACGGGTCCGCGTGACGGGCGTGATGCCATCCCTGCGCCGGGTCGGGGTCAGTGTCCTGCTGCTGTGGCCCGCCGTCTGCGCCCTCGCGGCGGAAGGCGAGGACACGCCTGGCCCGGACGCGCTGAAGGCGCGGGACCGGCTGGTCTTGGACACCGCCCCGCCCGCGCCTGCCGGCCCGGCGGCCACGAACGGTCCGCCCACGAGGCGCACGGAGTGGCACGCCGCCTGGAAGGGCTGGGACGGGCTGCACTTCGAGCTCCACCAGCGCACGCTGCTCGGTGACTGGGTGAAGGGCGCGGAGCATGTCCCGGTGCTGCATCTGGAGGAGACCCGCATGGCCGGGAAGATCGGCGCGAAGGTGGCCGCCGATGCCGCCGCGTTTGTGGCGGACGACGACTTCACCGGCTTCGATGCGGGAGCCGAGCTTCGCCGCATCCGGATCTACGCGCGGGGCGACTGCCTGATGGTGCTGCCGGTGTCCTACGAGGTGGAGATCGGCTACATCCCCAATGAGTTCTACATTGAAAACAGCTACCTGAAGTTCCGGAACCTCGGGTTTCTCGGCGACCTGCAAGCGGGGCAGTTTCAGGCGCCCATGACCCTGGAGAACTACGGCAGCAGCCGGGACATGATGTTCATGGAGGCCGCGTCGCCGCTGCAGGCCCTGGCCCCGGGCGTGAACGCGGGCTTCCAGGTGGGCCGGCCGGTGGCTGAGGAGCGCATGACGTGGGCGGCCGGACTGTTCACCGACTCGGTCGGCGACGACATCGGCGACGCGACCAGCGGTTTCGCGCGGTTCGTGGGCCGCGTGACGGGGCTGCCGGTCTATCAGGACGACCCAGGCGGCTCCGGGCCGTCAAGGTTGTTGCATGTCGGCCTGAGCGGCACGCTGCTGTACGCCGCCGACAGCGCGGTGCGCTACCGCTCGCGGCCGGAGAGCCACCTGGCCCCGTACGTGGTGGACACCGGCGACCTCCCCGCCGACGCCTCCTACGCCGGCGGGGCTGAGGCGGCGTGGGTCGAGGGGCCGCTGTGCCTGCAGGCGGAGTATGTGCATGTCTGGGTGCAAGGGGCGTCCGCGCCGGATGCTGGCTTCGGCGGATTCTACCTGGCGGCGAGCTGGTTTCTCACCGGTGAAAGCCGGCCCTACGACCGGCAGCAGGGTATCTTCACCCGCGTGATTCCGCGGCGCAGCTTCGATCCCCGGCGGGGTGGCTGGGGCGCGTGGGAGGTCGCAGCCCGCGTCTCGCATGTGGACCTGAATGACACCGGCGCCAGCGGCGGCCGGCTCACGATGCTGCTGACGGGCGTGAACTGGCACCTCCACCCGCATGTGAAATGGCGCTTCAACTACGGCTTCGGCCAGGTCAGCGGGCGGTCGCCCGAAGGCGACCTGAACATCTTTCAGACACGGGTGGAGCTGGATTTTTGAGTGACTCGGAGGCGGCTGGGAGGAAGTCAGTCCGCATCCAAATCGGCAAGCTGGGTCGCCATCCGTTCCCATCTTTCATGCAGGGCGGGAAGCCGCTGGTGGAGGTCCGCCAGCTCGCGGTTGATTTCCGCGGCGCGGCCCACCTTGCCGTAGTAGGTGGCGGGATCCTCCAGCTCGGCGACCAGTATCTTTTCCCGCGCCTCGGCGGCGGTGATTTCACCCTCGAGTGACTTCACCTTGTGCTGGAGTTCGCGCTTTTGCTGCGCCCGTACCTGCCGGGCGGCGGCCTCGAGCCGCTTCTGCTCCCGGCGGTCAACGGCGTCGTCCGGCCGGGCGGCCGGCGGCGGCGCGGGGGTCGGGCCGCCGCCCGGCGAGACCAGCCCCTCGCGCGCGCCGCGGCCGGTCTTGTCGAGATAGTAGTCGTAGCCGCCGGGAAAGGTGGTGAGCTGTCCCGCGCGCACGTGGACCACCTTGCGCGCCAGCCGGCGGATGAAGTGCACGTCGTGGCTGATGAAGAGCAGCGTGCCCTCGTACTGGTCCAGCGCCCCGATCAGCGCATCGATGCTGGCCATGTCGAGGTGCGTGGTCGGCTCGTCCATCAGCAGCAGGTTGGGCGGGTCGAGCAGGAGCTTCACCAGCGCCAGCCGCGTCTTCTCGCCGCCGCTCAGGACGCGGACCGGCTTGAAGGCGTCGTCGCCGCGGAAGAGGAAGCTGCCCAGCACCGTGCGGACGAACTGCTCGGTCACGCGCTGCGGCGTGGCCAGCGCCTCCTCGAGCACGGTGTGGTCGGGGTTGAGGTTATCAATGCGGTACTGGGCGAAGTAGCCGGCCCGCACGTTGTGGCCCAGGAGGCGCTCGCCGGCCTGCGGCGTGAGCACGCCGGCGCAGAGCTTGAGGAGCGTGGACTTGCCCGCGCCGTTCGGGCCGACGAGCACGACGCGCTCCCCGCGCTCCAAGGTGAAGTCGAGGCGCTCGTACACGGGCGGCCTGTCGGGAGCATACCCGAAACGGACGGACTTGACCGCGAGGGTGCGCTGCCCGCCGCGCGGCGGCTGCGGGAACGAGAAGCCGACCGTCGCGTCGGCCGGCGCGGCGTCCGGCACCAGCTCCTCCTTCAGCCGTTCGATCTGCTTGAGCTTGCTCTGCGCCTGGGCGGCCTTGGTGTTCTTCGCGCGGAAGCGGTCCACAAACTCCTGGAGCTGCGCAATGCGGCGTTCCTGCGCCTTGCGGGTGGCCTCGAGGGTCTCTTCCTGCGCCTCGCGCTGCGCGAGGTAGGAATCGAAGTTGCCGGTGTAGCGCAGGAGCTGGCCGGCGCGCAGCGCGGCGACGTGCGTGCAGAGGCGGTTGAGGAACTCGCGGTCGTGCGAGATGACGAGGATCGCGCCGCGGTAGCCGCGCAGGTGCTCCTGGAACCAGATCAGCGCCTCGAGGTCGAGGTGGTTCGTCGGCTCGTCGAGCAGCAGCACGTCCGGTTCGGCCACCAGCAATCGGGCGAGGTGCGCCCGCATCACCCAGCCGCCGCTCAGCTCACGGGCCGGGCGGTCGTGGTCCGTCTCGCGGAAGGCGAGCCCCGCCAGGATGCGCTTGGCGCGGCCGATCGCCGCGCCGTCGGCGACGCCATGCCCGGGGTGCGCGGCGGCCTCCGTCCCGTGCGGCGGCTCAGGCAGCCGGCCCAGCGCGAGGTCCAGCACGGTGACGTCACCGGCCGGGGAGCTTTCCTGCGCGAGGAAGCCGACCCGCGTCCCACGGGGGATGACCACCTCGCCCTCATCCGGCACCTCCTCGCCAAGGATCAGACGGAAGAGCGTGGACTTGCCCGCGCCGTTCGGGCCGACGAGGCCCGCGCGGTCGCCCGGCTGGAGCGAGAGCGTGGCCCCGGCGAAGAGCGTCCGGCCGCCGAAGCTTTTGGCGAGGCCCGAGAGTTGCAGCATGGGCCGGGCACTGTGCGGCGGAGTCCGGGCGCGGGCAACGGACGGAAAGAGGCGGCGGCTGAATCCGCCCGGCGTTCCCGACGGACCCGTGACGACGACGACGACGACCGGCCCCCGCCCCGCCCGCCACCGAATGCTTCCTTGAGCTGCCGCCCGCCTCGGACCAGCGTCGGGAGCATGTCCCCGTCGCGACACCTTCCCGGCCGTTGCCGTGCCTTCACGCTGATCGAGCTGCTCGTCGTCATCGCCATCATCGCCATCCTCGCGGCGATGCTCCTGCCGGCGCTGGCCTCCGCGAAGGAACGCGCCAAGCGCACGAGCTGCACCAACAACCTCCGCCAGATCGGCCTGGGGCTCGCGCTCTATGCCGACGACCACGATGAGAAGCTTCCGCCCGCCTCGTTTGACCCGGAGCGCATTCCCGGCTCCGAGCCGTGGCAGGGCTATCAGGTCTTTGAGGGGCCGGACGGCCAGCGCGCCGACCTCACGCGCCCCTTCAATCTCGGCCACCTGTTCAGCACGCGGATCCTGCCGGCGGGCAAAAGCTTCTACGACCCCAGCCTCCGCCACGCGGACACGCTGCCCATCCGGCTGGAGATGAAGTTCTACGAGGGCGCCGGCATCGCGTGGCCGCGGGTGCATTCCGGCCGCGTCCGCATCAACTACATGTACTACCCGCAGAGCGACCGGAACCTCGCGCGCGGCAACACCAACTGGGTCGAGGCCGCCGTCAAGGCGACCGAGCTCAGCGCGATGCGCACGACGGTCACGGACCTGATCTACACGCGCGCCACCGTGCCGCACGTCTCCGCGAAGAACCCCAACGGCCTCAACGCGCTCTGGGGCGACGGCCACGTGAGCTTCAGCACGACGAAGGCCGCCTTCGACCCCGCGCTCTGGGACCGCGGCGAGCACCACACGGCCAAGCAGAACCCCGGCGACAATCCCGCCAAGTTCCGCACCATCGTGGCGCTGCTGAAGCCGTAGGCCGCCCGGACGCCGCCGCCCTAGGCCGGGCGCAGGGTGTCCGCGAGGCGCGCGATGCCGAGGCGGCGGAGCTGCGGGGACTTCTTCGCCTGGTGCCCGGCCATCCGGGTGAGGATCTGGTCCAGGCTCCGGATGGCCGCCACGATGTGCGGGCCCTTGTTCAGCATCACGCACTCCGCGCGCTGCGACATCGCGGCGTCCGTGATCTCGGAACGGGACGGCACGCCCTTCTTGGCGAGGGATTCCAGCACCTGCGTCGCCCAGATCACGGGCATGTGCGCCGCCTCGCAGAACCAGAGGATCTCCTCCTGCACTTCCGCCAGCCGCTCCCAGCCGCACTCCACCGCGAGGTCGCCGCGGGCGATCATCACCCCGGCCCGCGGCGCCCGCATGGCGGTGAAGAGCAGCTCCGGCAGCCGGGCAAAGGCGCGCTGCGTCTCGATCTTGAGCACGATGCCCGCGCCGGCCGCCCCGCGTGTCCGCAGCTCCGCCTGGAGCCGCAGCACGTCCGCCGGATCGTTGACAAACGACAGGCCAACCAGGTCCGCGTGGCGCGCCACGAAGCCCAGGTACGAAAGGTCCTTCGCCGTCAGCCCGCCCAGGGCCAGCGCCGTCTCGGGAAAGCTGATGCCCTTCCCGCCGCGCAGCCGCGTGCCGGCCGGCCCGGCCTGCGTGATCTCGACCTCGATGCAGCCGCCGTCGTTCCCGCGCACCACGCCCTCCAGCCGGCCGTCATCAAAGCGCACGGGGTCGCCCGCCTTCACCGCGGCGAACGCCGCCGGCAGGTCCAACGGAAACTCCACCGGGCCGGCGGGCCGGCCGGCCGCATCCATGGGCGGAAGGCTGCCGATGCCCCCGCCCGCCAGCAGCCGGACCCGATCGCCGACGTGCAGGCGCGCGGCGGGAGCCGAGGGCGGGAGGCCCGCCACGGTGCCCGTGGCCTGTTTGAGGCGGCGCGGGCGCCCGGGCTGCAGGCGGAGCCGCGTGCCGTTGGTCAGGAACGCGGACTGGTCCGTCTCGGCGCACCAGCCGTCGGCGTCGCCTGCCCGTACCCGCAGCGCCACGGCGCGGCCCCGGGTGTCGCGCAGCGTCACGCGGTCGCCGGCCCGGACCTGGCGCAGCCAGTCGCGGGCGACCGTCACCCGGGCCTCATCGGGCGGGCCGGCGGCGGGCGGGGCGTCCATGGGCACCAAGCGGAGCCGGGCGGGGCCGGCATGCCGGCCCAAGTCATCCCGGAGCGGCCGAAGATGGACGACGCCGGGGCCGGGCGGCAGCAGGCCGAGGCGCAGCTTGGGCCCGCCCAGGTCCATGAGCAGGGGGCATTCGCGCCGGAACTCGTTCCGGCCGCGCTCCAGCGCCTCGACGATCGCCGACCAGCTTTCCGGCGTGCCTGCGGAGCAGTTGATCCGCGCGCAGTCCATCCCGGCCGCGAAGCACTCGCGCACCAGCGCCGGATCGCGCCCGGCCTCGTCCGCCAGCGTCACGAGGATTCGTCCCCGGGGCGGGCCCGCCCGCGGGCCGAAGAGCGCCCGGGTGTGGCGCTCGAGCCGCCGCCGGCCCGCGTCGTAGCCGAGGCCGGCGGTGCCCGCCGCCCCGGGCCGCGCCGTGCCTGCCAGCGCCGCGAGCGCGGCCAGCACGGCATCCACGTTGCCCAGCACGTGGCTGTCCGCGCGGCCCAGCGAGGACAGGCCCAGGCGGGCGAGCCCCGCCTGGAGGCTCCGCAGCTCCAGGCTCCGCAGGCCGACGTAATGGGCGAGGTTGCGGGCACTGGCCCGCCACGCGGGATGGGCCACGGCGATGGCCTTGGCGAGCGACTCCTCGGCGTGGACCATCCGCCGGCGGACCCTTGCGAGGTGCTCCGACAAGGCGGCGACGTTCGGGCCCGACGCTGGACGGACACGCATCGGTCCGGGAGGGCTGGCGCGGGTGCCGGCGCGGCCGCGTGCCAATGGCTTCGTGTTTCCCAAGCGGGCTTGGAGGCTGCCACCTGCGCCCGCGCCGGCCAGCGCGCAACCGTTACAATCCGGCGTCATGCGCCTGCGGTGGTGCTTCCGGACGCGGGGCTTCACTCTTCCCAAATTCGACGAGCGCCGGGACCAGCGAGTTCCTGCTGTGGGGGCGGAGTTGAGCGGGGTGACGTCTTTTTTTTGACAAGGCAGGGTTTCGGAAGAAAGCCTCGAAGGAATCCGGCACTAAACCAACCTACCAACCCTCCCCCCAGGGCAACCCTTAAGTCAGTCGATGAAAGCAACCTTCCTGAAACCCGTTTTCGTTCGCCCGGTCCGGCTGGCCGTCATGGCCGCCCTCCTGGCCGCTTCCTCGGGCTGCGCCACCCGTACCATCACCCGGCAACAGGCCTCGGATGCCGGCGAGGCGTGGGTGAAGGCGTTCAATAGCAACAACGTCGAGGCCGTGTCCGCCTTTTATGGCCAGGCGCCGTTCTTCCTGCCCACCATCTCGCCCAAGCTCATCATGGACGCCGCCAGCACGCAGGAATACTTCCGTGGGCTGTTCGGCTCCCGTCCGGGCATCCAGGCAACGATTGATACGCAGGAGGTGGCGCTGCTGGGCGAGGAAGCGCTGCTGACCGGCATGGGCACCTTCAACTGGCCAACTTCCACCGGTCAGGCCGCCGGCACGCTCAAGTTCCGCTATTCGTTCGTCCTCCAGCAGACCGCGAACGGGATCCAGGTGTTGCATCACCACAACTCCGTGCTGCCCCAGTAGCCCCGGCTGAAGCAACGGACCACCGTGCCCGCCGCCCGGCCGCCACCGGGCGGCGGTTTCGCCTCGTCCCGGGTCCCGGCCCTGCATTCCGCGGCGCGCCTCCGGCCCTGCGGAGGGGCAGGCCACTGTGGCGCCGACTATGGCTCAGACAACTGGGCAATCAACCCGGGTCGAGTCTCACGCCCGTCCCGGCGCCCAACGGCGTTGACGGGCACCTGGGCGGCGGCCGAACCTTGCCCCCATGCATCCCCGACACCTTCTGCCCGCCCTGGTCCTCACCCTCGCGCTGTCCGCTCCTGCCAGCGAGCCGCCGACGCTCCCCGGCGTCGGCGCGGCGATGCAGGAAATGGTCGCGAAAAACGAGATCGCCGGCGCGGTCACTGTCGTCGTCGCCAGGGACAAGCTCCTTCACCTCGCAGGCACCGGCTTCGCCGATGTCGCCACGAAGCGGCCGATGACGCCTGACACGCTGTTCTGGATCGCCTCGATGACGAAGCCCGTCACCGGCGCCGCGGTCCTCATGCTGCAGGACGAAGGGAAGCTCAACGTCGCCGATCCCGTCGCGAAGTACCTGCCCGAATTCGCGGACCTGAAGACGCCCTCCGGCCAGCCCGCCAACCTGACGATCACCCACCTCCTCACGCACACGTCCGGCCTCGGCGAGGCCGGCGGCCCCGCCGCGCAGCAGGCGAAGACGCTCGCCGACCTCGTCCCGCTCTGGCTCGCCGGGCCGACGCGGTTCGAGCCGGGTGAAAAGTGGCAGTACTGCCAGAGCGGCATCAACGCCGCCGGCCGCATCGTCGAGGTCGTGAGCGGGATGAGCTTCGACGCCTTCCTGCAGCGGCGGCTGGTCGATCCGCTGGGCATGAAGGACACGACGTTCTACCCGACCGACGCGCAGCGGGCGCGGCTGGCCACCGCCTACGCGCGGAACAAGGACACCGGCGCGCTGGAGGCCGTGCCGCCGCGGCCGGAGTTCGGCCCGCGCGACCGCCCGCCGCAGGGCAATGGCGGCCTCTACTCGACCGGCCCGGACTACGCGCGCTTCTGCCAGATGCTGCTGAACGGCGGCGAACTGGACGGCCGCCGTTACCTCAGCGCGGGCGCCCTGAAATACCTCTCCACCCCGCAGACGCCGGACCGCCTGCCCGTGGGCTTCTTCCAGAACGACACCTTCGGCCAGCGCGGCCTGAACTACGGCTGGGGCCTGGGCACCTGCGTGCTGCGGACGCCGCACGAGGGCGTGGCGGCGATGCTCT
>JBJXFY010000226.1:0-2696 GCA_046155815.1 Limisphaerales bacterium
GGCTGCGCAACATGACGCACAAGGAACAGGCGCTGGCGGAGATGCGGCGCGCGCTGAAACCAGGCGGCCGGCTGCTGGTGCTGGAGTTCTCGAAAGTATGGAAACCGCTGGCACCCCTCTACGACGCCTATTCATTCGGCGTGCTGCCGGCGCTCGGCCGGCTGGTGGCGGGCGACGCGGGTTCCTACCGCTACCTCGCGGAGTCGATCCGCGTGCATCCCGGACAGGCAGAATTACAAAGTGTGATGGAATCCGCCGGCCTGGAACGGGTCGAATACTTTAATCTGGCAGCCGGCGTGGTCGCGCTGCATCGCGGCTACCGCGTCTAGCCCCCGTCCCTGTATCCGCACCCGTCTCCGCATCCCGGCCCCCCCATTGCATCCGCCCCGCCGGCCCCAACGTAGCACCAGAACACCGAGAACCCGCACTCCCGAGGAGAAAGCACCATGCAAACCCTGAAATACCTCAGCCTCGCCGCCCTGGCGCTGGCGCTCGTCGTTCCCGAAGCCGACGCCAAGCGCTTCGGCGGCGGCCGTTCGATCGGCAAGCAGCGGGAAGCCGTCACGCAACCGGCGCCGACGCAGGCGCCTTCCGCCGCCCCGGCCCCGGTGTCGCCAAATGCCACCCCGGCCACTGCCGGCAACCGCTGGCTCGGCCCGGTGGCCGGCCTGCTGGCGGGCTTTGGCCTCGGTGCGCTGTTCATGAACGGCGGCCTCGGCGCGGTCCTCGGCGGACTGGCCACCATCGCGCTGCTCGGGCTCGCGCTGGTATTCGCGGCCAAACTCGCCATGCGCTACGGCGGCCGGACACCCGCGCCTGCGGGCCGGCCCCAGCCGATGAACTTCGGCGGCGGCGACGCGCCAACGCCGGAACCTGTCCGTCCGTCCACACCGGTCGCTCCGGTCGCGGGCGGCACGTGGTTTCAGCCCGGCCCCGCGGCAGCGGCACCCGCAGCGCAAGCCTTTCCGCCGGACTTTGACGCCGCGGCCTTCACGCGGCACGCCAAACTCAACTTCACCCGTCTGCAACAGGCCTACGACGAGGCCGACGTCTCCGCGCTGCGCGACGTGATGAGCGACGCGATGTACCGCGAGATCGAAGCCGACCTCGCCAAGAGCCCGCCCGGTGCCGACCGCACGGAAGTCGTGAACCTCGACGCGCAGGTCATCGCCGTCGTGATCGAAGGCAATCACTACGTCGCCAGCGTGCGCTTCAGCGGCGTGCTGCGCGAAGGCGCGGGCGCACCCGAGCCCTTTGCCGAGACCTGGCACCTCGAAAAACCCCGCCTCGGCGGCGGCGGCTGGCTACTCGCCGGCATCCAGCAGGACTGAACCGGAGCGCAGACGCCGTGCTGCACAGCGTTGATCTCGCCGCCAGCCGCACGGCTGCCGCCGGGGTCAACCATGTGCTCGCACAGGCCGCGTGGGCGCGCACGCGGCTCAAGCCCTTTGCCGGCCGCACGGTGTGCGCGCACACCGCGCCCTTCGCGTTTGCGCTGACGCTGACCGACGAAGGGCTGCTGCAGGCCGCGGTGGCCGATGCCGTCCCCGACCTCACGCTGCGCGTAACGCCCCCGGTGGCCGTGCGGCTGGCGCTGCGTGATGCCAGCGCCTGGCGTGCCGTGGTGTTCGAAGGCGACACGGCGCTGGCGCGCGAACTGGGATTCCTGGCCGAACACCTGCGGTGGGACGCCGAGGAAGACCTCTCCCGCGTAGTCGGCGATGTCGCTGCGCATCGCCTGGCGCAATCCGCGCGCGGGCTGGCCCGCTGGCCGCGCGAAGGCCTGGAATCCCTCGCACGCTCGTTTGCGGCATACTGGACGGAGGAACGTCCGCTGGTGGCCGGCCGCGACGACGTGGCCGCGTTCAACCGCGGGGTCGATGATCTGCGCGACGGCTTGGCGCGCCTGGAAGCACGCCTCGCCCCGCTGCAAGCCGCCACCCACGCCCGCCGGAGGTGATGCCATGACCGCCACCCGCTTAAGTCATCTGTTCGCGTGGATCGCGCTCGCGCTGCTCGCGGGCGGCTGTGCCACCGGCAATCCCGTCGGCCCCGGCGGCATCACCAGCGTGAACGCGCCGCCCGCGCCACGGCTGGGCGATACGTGGGCTTATCGCGTCTCCAGCGGTTACTCCAAAGAAACGTTCGGCGAGGAGCAGCACCGCGTGGTGGACGCCGCAGCCGATCGCGTGGTCGTCGAGGCGACCGGCTTCCGTCCCGGCCGCTGGACGCTGACGCCGGACCTGCAATGGCTTACGCATCCGCTCGCGGACGACCGCGTGGAAACTTTCAGCCCCGCCTATCCGGCACTGGTGTTTCCGCTCGCCGCCGGCCAGCACTGGGACCTCAAGGTCAACGGCCAGGAGACCGGCCCCGAAGCCGGGACGCGCCGTAACACGAGCCCGTTCGACCGCGTCACCGTTCAGGGCTGGGTGCTGGGCTGGGAACGCATCAAGGTGCCCGCCGGCGAGTTCGACGCTATCAAAATCCGGCGCGTGACCTGGGGCGGCAACTTCACCTACGACTACGGCCAGAGTGAGATGCGCGAGGACCTGTGGTACGCGCCCAGCCTCGGCCGCGTGGTCCGCCACGACTCGCGCTGGCGACAGCTGATTCTCTACACCCGGCTGCGTGACGGCCCGCTCTACCGCGAAGGCGACTGGCTCGTCCGCGAACTGCTGCCGCCGGACCAGCGC
>JBJXFY010000227.1:0-6176 GCA_046155815.1 Limisphaerales bacterium
AAGCCCATCGAGACGGCCATCGGGATCAGGAACTGCGCCTCGATGGAGCGGTCGAAGATCATCGGCGCGAGGCCGGCGAAGATCGTGATCGTGTCCACCCGCGCCTTCGCGTCGTCCATCCGCGCGCGCAAATCACTCCCCGGCTCGGCCTGGAGGTTGAACCGTGCCAGGCCGCGCAAGCCGTCGGCGTTGTGCTGTCAGTTGCCCTGCTGTCCGGACGGCCCGGATCGGAAGTCGGCAGAATAGGTCAAAGCTTCGAGGTTAATGATGGCCGCCGGGGAATCCTAACAAGAGAAACTACGCCCCGACGTCCCCGTCGCAGCCTGCCGACCCCGTTGTCAACCGTCACAGGCCGGCCGCATCTCCGCGAACTGCACGCCGTCCGTTCGGCTGAGGGCGCGGATGACCCGCCCGGGCGTGGCGTCAGGACGGAGCGTGAGAGGCCAGACGGTCTCGAGGGCGGAACCCTGCCGGGCGAGGGACGCCGCCGCGCAGGCGGGCGGGATGAAGCTCCGCGCCGAGGCCGAGGCGAACGGTCAGTTCGCGGCGGGGCACGGGCACGAAGCCGGGCAGCGGGCCGAGCCCCAGCAGCGCGGAGGCCAGCCCGTGAAGCTTGCCTTTGGGCTAGACTTCCCCGCCTGGCCGTCCGGGTGGGGGTTCCGCCCGCGAGGTTCCGGGCCGGGGCGGCCATCCCGGCCCGGCGACGCCGCCCCATCCCGCACGCGTCTTGGAGCCTGTAAGCTCGCAGGCAGCCGGGGCCAGCGCTGCCTCCCCGGCGGACCAACTCGCACCGTTGCCGGAGCGCCCGGGGCATCCCTCCAGCCAGCTCGACTCACAAGGCCGAGCCTTTCCATCCTCGACGCCAAGGTCCGCCGCCTGCAGCCAGAGCAGGTCGTGGGCGAGGTCTCCGCCTGAACGCTGGTCGCGGTGCTGCCAGAGCTGTCCACCCGGGCCGGCGTGGCCACCTGCAACCACGACAGCGGCCCGTGCGACGGCCGCTTTGCCAACGCCTGCGGGCGGCCGGCAAACCCGCCAAGATCGCCCTGATGGCGCTGATTCGGAAACTCGCCGAACTGGCCAATCGCCTCCTCCACGGCCCCGCCTTCACCCCCACCCCCTGGACCCAAAACCAGACCCTTGCTTCCCGTGCTGGGAGGGCGACCGGCGCTTTGACGAAGGGGGGTTGGTGGGCGATAGACTGGCGCATCACATGCGTCGTATCTCGTCCGCTCGGTGGGCATTTCCCGTCCTGTGGCTCTGGCTCGCGCTGGCGTCCGCCTCCGCGGCCACGCTGCTTGAGACCAACACCACCTGGCGCTTCTTCCGCGGCCGGACCGAGGCCTCGGCGCCGGACGCGGCGGCGTGGCGAGCGCGCGGCTTTGCCGACGCCACATGGGAACAGGGGCCGGCCCCGTTCTTCTACGGAGAACCGCTCGAGCCCCTGAATGGCACGCTCATCGGCGACATGGCGGGGCAATACTCCACGCTCTTCCTCCGCGCCCGGTTCAACGTCGGCAATCCGGGCCTCGTGCGCACCCTGCAGCTCCGCGCGGTCTGCGACGACGGCTTCGCCGCCTGGATCAACGGCGTGCGCGTCGCGGGCCTGAACGCGCCCGCCGAGCCGCTCACCCGCCAGTCGCTCGCCACCGCCAACGTCGCGGAGCCGGTGGCGTTCGCCACCTACGACCTGCCCGATCCGGCGGCCTACCTCGTCGCCGGGGAAAACGTGCTCGCCGTCCAGGTCTTCAACAACACGCTCACGAGCAGCGACCTCGTGTTCGATGCGGTGCTTGAGGCCGAGGAAGTCGCCTCCGCGTCGCCCGCGATCGCCTCGGTGACCCCGGCGCCCGGCATCGTGGCGCAGTTGAACCAGGTGACAGTGACTTTCTCCGAGCCGGTGCAGGGCATGCAGGCGAGTGACTTCCTGATCAATGGCGCAAGCGCCTGGAGCGTCACCGGAGGCGGCGCGAGCTACACCTTCACCTTTCCGCGCCCGCCCTACGGCACGGTGCTCGCCTCGTGGAGCCCGCTGCACACGATCACCGACCTCGAATCTCCGCCCCGCCGCTTCGAGCTCTCGTCGCCCGGCGCCTCGTGGCAGTACGAGCTCGCCGACCCGGCCGGACCGGCCGTCGCGGTGCGGCAGCCACCGGCGGGCGCGACGGCACGCGCGTTGCGCGCAGTGGCCGTGACCTTTGACAAGCCGGTGCTGGGCGTGGATGCGGGCGACCTGCAGGTCAACGGCGTGGCCGCGACCAACGTGACCGGCTACGGCAACGGGCCGTTCACGTTCGAGTTCCCGCCCGTCGCGGCCGGCGCGGCGGAAGTTTCTTGGACACCCGGCCACGGCATCGAGTCGGACGCCGTCGAGCCGCGGCCCTTCTCGGGCGAAAATTGGAGCTACGCGGTGAACGCGGCCTTTCAGCCGCCGGCACTGAGGGTCCGGGAAATGATGGCGGAGAACTACTCCGCCTACCGCGACGAGGACCAGGATCCCGAGGACTGGATTGAAATCCGCAACACCGGCGGCACGCCCGTGAACCTCGACGGCTGGTCGCTCAGCGACGACGACGATGAACCCGGCCAGTGGGTGTTTCCCGCGGTGGTCCTCCAGCCCGACGGCCACCTGGTGGTCTTCGCCTCGGGCAAGGACCGCCGGCCGCTCAACGGGCGGCTGCACACGAACTTCAAGCTGAACCCCAACGGCGGGATGGTGGGGGTTTATCCGCCCGAACTTCCCCGCGTGCCGGTGGACGTGGTGGAGTTTCCCGAGCAGCGACCCGACTACAGCTGGGCCCTGCAGCCGCCCGGCGGCACGAACGACTGGCGCTACTTCCTGCGCGGTTCGCCCGGCATCCCCAATTCCTTCAGCCCCATCACCGGCGTCGTGGACGAAGTGCACTTCAGCGTGCCGCGTGGCTTCTTCCCGTCCTCGTTCAACCTGAGCCTGCACTGCGCGACGCCCGGCGCGGTGATCCGCTACACCACGAACGGCGCGCCGCCGACGGCGACCAACGGCTTCGTGTACGCCGCGCCGATCCCGATCAGCGCGTCGCGCGTGGTGCGGGCCGCCGCCTTTGCCAGCAACGCCCTGCCCTCGCGCGTCACGACCCACACCTACCTCGTCAACCTCGCCGCCACCCGCCTACGCCTGCCGGCGCTGTCGCTCGTCACGGACACCAACAACCTCTACGGCCGCACCGGCATCATGGAGTACAACCCGCGCAACTGCGCGCAGCGCGGCCCCAAGTGGGAGCGCCCGGTGTCCGTCGAGCTCATCCGGCCCGGGGACAACGGCGGCTTCGTGGTGGACGCCGGCCTGCGCGTACAGGGCGGCGACCACATCCGCGGCCAGTACAACTACCGGGCCGGCTCGCCGCCGCAGAACAAGTACTCCTTCCGGCTCTACTTCCGGGGTGAATACGGCCAGGGCCGGCTGGAATACCCGCTCTTCCCTGAAACCACCCAGGAGAGCTTCGACACGATCGTGCTGCGAGCCGGGATGAACGACCACACCAATCCCTACCTCACCGACGAGTTCGTCCGCACGCTGGCCCGGGACACCGGCCAGCCGGCGGCCGTGGGAACCTTCGTGCATCTCTTCATCAACGGCGTGTACCGGGGTTACTACAATCCCTGCGAGCGCGTGGACGTGGACTTCCTCCAGGCCTACCACGGCGGCGGTCGGCTCTGGGATGTCATGGCCCAGTTCGGCGAGGTGCGCGAAGGCGACGTCACCGCGTGGAACACCCTTCGCAACCTGTGCAACAACACCAGCCGGCCGCTCACGAACCCCACCAACTACCTCGCCGTGGCCGACCGGCTCGACCTGGTGAACTTCGTGGACTACCTGCTGCCGCTCATTTACGTGGACAATGACGACTGGCCGCACAACAACTGGCGCGCCGCGCGCGAGCGCGTACCCGGAGGCAGGTACCGCTTCTACGCTTGGGACTCCGAATGGGCCTGCGGCATCGTCAATGGCCACTCACCCAGCTTCAACACCATCAACGGCCAGCTCTCCTCCACCGCGCCGCCGTGGGGCGGCACGGACATCCAGCAGATCTTCAACGGCCTCAAGCGCTCGCCGGAGTTCCAGCAGCTCTTCGCCGACCGCGTTCACCGGCATCTCTACAACGGCGGCGCCCTGACCGACGAACGCATCCGAACGCGCTACGAGCAGGTCCGGGCGCGCCTCAACGGCGTCGTCTCCGGCTTCAACAACTCCATAGCCAGCACCTGGATTCCCCAACGCCGCCGGCATCTGCTGACTCACCTGAACACCGCCGGTTTCCTCAAGTCCTCCAATGCGCCCGCGATGAGCCAGTTCGGCGGCCGGATCGCGCCTGGCTTCCGGCTCACCCTCACCAACCAGACCGGCGCCATCTGGTACACTCGGGACGGCACGGATCCGCGCGTGCCCATCGCCGGCACGGTGCATTCCAACGCGCTGGCCTATTCGGGACCGGTCACGCTCGCCCAGTCGCTCGTGTTCAAGGCGCGCAGCCTCGCCGGCACGAACTGGAGCGCGCTCACCGAGGCGGCCTTCACGGTCGAAAGCCTCGGATCGCAGGTCCGGTTTGCTGAGATCATGTACAACCCGGCGGGCGGCGACGCCTTCGAGTATCTCGAACTCATCAACGCAGGCGGCGTGCCCGTGGACGTGGCCGGTTGGTCCATCGAGGGCGTCAACTTCCGCTTCCCCACGCCGTTCCCGGCGGTGGCGCCCGGCGCGCGGCTGCTGCTGGGGAACGACGCGAACACCAACCTGTTTCACCAGCGTTACGGCCCGGTGCCTGCCGCCGGCCGCTTCGGCGGCTCGCTCGCCAACGGCGGCGAGCGCCTCGCGCTGCTTGACCGTGACGGCCGCGTGGTGACTTCCGTGACTTACGGCGACTCCGGCCCCTGGCCCGACAGGGCAAATGGCGGCGGCTTCTCGCTCGAAGTTGCCGACCCGGCGGGCGATCCGAACAGCCCCGGCAACTGGCGGGACTCGGGGCAGCAGAACGGCACGCCCGGCCAGCCCCCCGGCTCCACGCCTTCCGCGGGCATCCTCCTGAGTGAAATTTTTGCCGGGGGCGGAACCAATCAGAGTGACTTCGTTGAACTCTTCAACGCCGGCAACGCACTCATCCAGCTTGCCGGTTGGACGCTGGAGGATGGCGGCACGCCGTTCACCTTCCCGGCTGGGGCTTCACTCGCGCCTGGCGCGTACCTCGTCGTGCTCTGCGACCGGCTGACCAACGCGCCCGGCTACCATGCGCCCTTCGCGCTCAACCGTTCCGGCGACACCCTCTGGCTCACCGACGCCACCGGCCGGCGCGTGGATGCGCTCGCCTACGGTCCGCAGGCCGGCGGCTGGGGCGCGGGCCTCGTGGCCGGGCGCTGGGTCACCACCGAGCCCACTCCCGGCGGCCCCAACGAGGCCGCGGTCACGGCGCCGGCAGACTCGCTGGCCATCAATGAGTGGCTCGCCAGCCCGTTGCCCGGCGACGACGACTGGGTCGAGCTGCACAACGCCCACCCGCTCGCTCCCGTGTCGCTGGACGGCCTCTACCTGGGCACCAGCAACGCGCTCTTCCGCCTCGCGCTACCGGGCGCGGTCGCGCCCAGCGGCTTCGTCCGCCTGCGCGCCGACGAGTCGCCGGACCCCGGCCATCTCGGTTTCCGGCTCCCCGCAACCGGCGGCGCCATCATCCTGTACGACGCCACCGGGGCCGAACTCAGCCGGGTGACCTACTCCGCGCAGACCGAGGGCGTCACTTCCGGCCGCGTTCCGGACGCCACGGGCCTGCCCGTCCGCCTGCCCGGCACCCCGAGTCCGGGCGGGAGCAACTACCTCGCCTTCGTGGATGGCCCGCGGCTGAATGAATTCCTCGCCCGCAACCAGGGCTCGGTGACCAACCCGCTCGGCCGCGTCGCCGACTTCATCGAACTTCACAACCCGGCCGCTACCAACGTCCCGCTCGCCGGCTTCAGACTCAGCGTGGGCGACGCCGAGCCGGGCGAATGGGCCTTCCCGACCGGCACGGTGCTGCCGGCGCGGGGACATCTGGTCGTGTGGGCGGATCCCGACGTGCCGGCCACCACGAACCCCGCCCCGGTGCTGCAGCTCGGCCGCGGCCTGCCCGCCGAGGGCACGACGCTGTGGCTCTTCAATGACCGCGGGCAGGCGC
>JBJXFY010000242.1:0-22994 GCA_046155815.1 Limisphaerales bacterium
TACAGCGGTTCCGCCCCCACGATCCGCATGATCTCCTCCACCGGCGTCTCGCCCTGCTGGATGCGGCGCAGGCCGTTCTGCCAGAGGGAGGTCATGCCCCGCTGGATCGCCACGTCCTGGAGCGCACGCGTGGGCAGCTTCTGCAGGATCGCCTCGCGCACCGGGTCGTCCACCACGAGCAGCTCGCTCAGTGCCGTGCGGCCGGAGAAGCCCGTGCCGGCGCACTCCTTGCACCCCGCGCCGCGGCGGAAGCTCGCGTCCTCGATCACCTCCGGCGGAAGGTAACGCAGCAGCGCCGGCTCCGGCTGGTAGGGTTCGCTGCAGTAGGCGCAATTGCGCCGCATCAGGCGCAGGCCCAGCGCGCCGCTCAGGCTCGAGGCCAGCAGGAACGGCTCGATGCCCATGTTGATGAGCCGGGCAAAAACGCCCGCCGTGCTCCCCGAGTGGATGGTGCTGATGACCAGGTGCCCCGTCAGCCCCGCCTGCACGGCGATGAAGGCGGTCTCCGGGTCGCGGATCTCGCCGATCATAATGACCTGCGGATCCTGCCGCATGAGCGAGCGCAGGGCGATGGGGTAGGTGAATTCCCGCGCGTTGTTCACCTGCGCCTGGCTGATCATGGGCAGGTTGAACTCCACCGGATCCTCGACCGTGGCGATGCTGATGGTCGGCCCGTGGAGCTGCACGAGGTGGCACAGCGCGGCGTAGATGGCGGTGGTCTTGCCGGAGCCGGTCGGCCCGGTGAGGAGGATCAGCCCGTTGGGCCGCGTGATGAGGTGCAGGAGCTGGCGCAGCGTCTCGCCCTCGAAGCCGAGCTGAGCGAGGTCGAAGCTGCGGTTGCTCGGGTCGAAGAGGCGGACCACGATCTTTTCCCCGCGCACGGTCGGAAAGACGGAGATGCGCAGCTCGACACCGCCGAACTCCGGGTTGGCCGGCGCGTGCCCCTCCTGCGGCAGGTACGTCTGGTAGCTGACGAGGTTGGCCATCACCTTGAACCGCCCCGCCACCTTCTCCATGAGGTCGAGCGGCAGGTGGACCAGCTCCTGCAGCACGCCGCTCAGGCGGACGCGCACCGCCAGCGTGCTCTCCCACGGCTCGACATGGATGTCGCTCGCCTTGAGGTGGACGGCGTCGAGGATCAGGTAGTTGACGAGCGTCGCGATCTCGAACTGCGCCGTCTCAAGGTGCTGCAGGTAGCGCGTGGTCTGGTTCACCTCCGCCAAGGAAGCCCGAACCGGGCCGGACCTAAAGCGGAAAAGGTCGCCTGTGCGCTGGACCGACCGGCCCCCGGTCCTCCCTCGGCCCTCCGTCCCCGGGCGGCAGGCGCGGAAGGCGAAGGGAGGCCTTCGTGCCAGCGAAGCACCGTGCCGTCGTACCAGCGGTGGAAGCGGTGGCCAGGACGGTTCCTCACGGGCGGCCTTGCCTCGCGGGGGTGGCTGCGGCATCCCTAGCGCCCAGCATGAAGCCCTTTTCGCGTCCGGCCCTGATCGGCCTCGGCCTCGCCCTGCTAGCCTTCATTGCGTCGGCGGAGGAGGCGCGCCTCCTGCGCTTCCCCACGATCCACGGCGCCCGCATCGTCTTCGGCTACGCGGGCGACCTGTACTCCGTCGCGGCCAGGGGCGGCGTCGCGCGCCGGCTCACGAGCGACCCGGACAGCTACGAGATGTTCCCGCGCTTCTCGCCGGATGGGAAGCACCTCGCCTTCACCGCGCAGTACGACGGCAACACCGAGGTGTACGTGATGCCCGCGGACGGCGGAGAGCCGCGCCGCCTGAGCTACACCGCCACCGTGGACCGCGATGACGTGGCCGACCGCATGGGGCCGAACAACATCGTCATGACGTGGCGCGACAACGAGACCGTGGTCTTCCGTGGCAAGTGGAGGCAGTTCAACGCGTTCAAGGGCCACCTTCTCCAGGTGAAGCTGGCCGGCGGCCCGGCGGAGGAGCTGCCGCTGCCCCGCGGCGGCTGGTGCAGCTTCTCTCCGGACGGGAGGCAGCTCGCCTACAATCGCGTCTTCCGGGAGTTCCGCACCTGGAAGCGCTATCGTGGCGGCCAGGCCGACGAGATCTGGCTCTACGACTTCGAGACCAAGGGCACCACGCGGCTTACCGACGACCCCGGCCAGGACATGTTTCCCATGTGGCGCGGGGACACGATCTACTTCGTGTCCGAGCGCGACGACCTGCGGCAGGCCAATCTCTACTCGCTCGACGTGAGGTCGAAGGAGGTGAAGCGGCTGACTGAGTTCACCGAGTTTGCCGTGAAATTCCCCTCGCTGGGCGACGACGCGATCGTGTTTGAGAACGGCGGCCACCTCTACCGCTTCGACCTCCGCCGCGAGCGCGCCGAGAAGGTGCCGGTGGAAATCCTCGAGGACGGCGCCATCGGTCGCGGCGGCCTGCGCGACGTGGGCAAGGAGACCACCGGCTTCGACATCGCGCCGGACGGCAGCCGCGCAATCGTCGGTGCGCGGGGCGACGTCTTCTCCCTGCCGGCCAGGCACGGCCCCACGCGCAACCTCACCGGCACGCCCGGCGTCCACGAGCGCAACGCCGTGTGGTCGCCCGACGGCCGCTGGGTGGCCTACGTGAGCGACCAGAGCGGCGAGGACGAGGTCTGGATCCGTCCACAGGACGGCCTCGGCGAGCCGAAACAGCTCACCACCGGCGGAGACACCTACAAGTACGACGTGCTCTGGTCGCCGGACTCGAAGCGCATCGCCTGGAACGACAAGAAGAACCGCCTGCAGTTCGTGGACGTGGAGTCGAAGGAAGTCACCTTGGCCGCGCAGTCCGAGGCCTGGGAGATCCGTGAGTTTGCCTGGTCTCCGGACAGCCAGTGGCTGGCCTACACGAAGCCGGAGGTCCGGCGGTTTCCGAACATCTACCTCCACTCGCTGGCCACCAAGGAAAGCGTGCAGGTCACGGACGGCTGGTTTGACGTCGGCTCGCCGGAGTTCAGCTCGGACGGGAAGCTCCTGTTCTTCGTCTCGGACCGCAGCTTCAACCCGACCTACGGAACGACCGAGTGGAATCATACCTACAACGACATGCAGCGCATCTACCTCGTGACGCTGGCCAAGGACACCAAGTCGCCCCTCGCGCCACGATCCGACGAGGTGAAGATCAAGGATGAAAAGAAAGTGCCGGAGCCGAGGCCCGGCGAGAAGGCCAAGGACGAGCCGCCGCAACCCACGGCCGACAAGCCGGTCAAGACGCTCACGGACATCCTGAGCGACCCGCAGTTCCGGCAGGTGGTCACCGCCCTGGCCAAGGGCGAGACGCCGACCAATACCCCGGCCGCCAGGCCCGAAGCAGGGAAGGATGCCGCCTCGACCAACAAGATCGTGGTCAAGGTGGACGCCCAGGGCATCCAGCAGCGGATCACGGTGCTGCCGCCCGGAGCGGCCACTTATGGCGAACTTACTTCCGTGGGCGACAAGCTGTACTATTTTAAGAAGGGCAAGCTGTTCGTCCTCGAGCTGGAGAAGGAAAAGGAAACTGAGATTGGCGATGCGGAAGGCTACCGGATCTCGGCCGACCAGAAGAAGATGCTGGTGAGGACCGGCGGCGGCTTCGCCATCGTGGACCTGCCCACGGGCAAGCTCGACGTGGGTGACAAGCGGCTGAACCTCGACGCGCTCAAGGTGCAGCTCGACCGCCCGCTCGAGTGGTCGCAGATCTACGCCGAATGCTGGCGGCAGATGCGGGACTTCTTCTACGATCCAAACCTGCACGGCGTGGACTGGCCGGCCATGCGGAAACGCTACGAGCCGCTGCTGCCCCACGTCCGCCATCGCGCCGACCTCACGTATGTCATCGGCGAGATGATCGGTGAGTTGAACGCCGGCCACGCCTACGTGGGCGGCGGTGACTATCCCAAGGCCGAGCGCATCCCGATGGGCCTGCTCGGCGCGGAGCTGCAGAAGGATGCCAGCGGCTACTTTCGCGTGACCCGCATCCTGCGTGGGCACAACTGGGACCCGAAGTACCGCTCCCCGCTCACCGAGATCGGCGTCAACGTAAAGACCAATGACTTGATCGTGGCCATCAACGGCCGCTCGACCAAGGACATGCCCGATCTCTACCCTGCGCTCGTCGGCCAGGCCGGGCGGCAGGTGCGGCTGAAGGTGAACGGTGAGCCGAAGGAGGACGGCGCCCGCGAGGAGACCGTGATCCCCACGGATGACGAGCAGCCGCTTTACTATCTTGACTGGGTACTGCGGAACATCGGGACGGTGGACAAGGCTTCCGGCGGGAAGGTCGGCTACGTCCATGTGCCTGACATGGGCGTGCCGGGACTGAATGAATTTGCCAAGTTCTACTATCCCCAGCTTCACAAGGAGGCGCTGATCGTGGACTGCCGCGGCAACGGCGGCGGCAACGTCTCGCCCCAGATCATCGAGCGCCTCAAGCGCGAGCCCGCCATGTGGACGCAGGCGCGCAATGGAGCCATCGAGGTCAATCCCGGCGGCCAGGTGCTCGGGCCGAAGGTGCTGCTCCTTGACCAGCACAGCGCGAGCGACGGCGACATCGTGGCCTACCGGTTCCGGCTGGCGAAGCTCGGTCCGATCATCGGCCAGCGCTCGTGGGGCGGAGTAGTTGGCATCCGCGGCTCGCTGCCATTCCT
Organism: Limisphaerales bacterium; assembly: GCA_046155815.1. GTDB lineage: Bacteria > Verrucomicrobiota > Verrucomicrobiia > Limisphaerales > CAIMTB01 > JBJXFY01. The sequence continues at coordinate 4,633 of JBJXFY010000242.1, forward strand.
CGACGGCGGCTACCTGAACCGGCCGGAGTTCAGCCGCTTCGACCTCGAGGCGACCAAGTGGGTGATCGAGGGTGAGGGGGTGGAACCGGACATCGTCGTGGACAACGACCCCGCGCGCGAATACGCGGGCGTGGACGACCAGCTCAACCGCGCGATCGAGGAGATCCAGAAGCTGATGGCCGGGAACCCGGTAAGAATTCCGACCCCGCCGCCTTTCCCGGACAAGCGGCGGTGAGCCGTGACGCCGGCATTTCTGGGGGGAAAAGAGGACAGAATGGGCCGATGGGAGGGAATGAGAACCCGCGGCGCGACGCTCTTCTGATCGATTCCTCACATTTTGTTCATTGTTCCTCAGTATCCCGTACCCGTCCCGCCGGTCACGATCAGCACGCCGGACGAGGTGCCGAGCCGCGTGGCGCCGGCCGCGATCATGGCCTGTGCAGAGGCGGCATCACGGACGCCGCCGGCGGCCTTGACCTGGCAGGCGTCGCCCACGGTGCGCTTCATCAGGGCCACGTCGGCGAGGGTCGCGCCAGCCTTGTTGAAGCCGGTGGAGGTCTTCACGAAGGCTGCGCCGGCCTCCACGCAGAGCCGGCAGGCGCGGACCTTTTCGTCGTCCGTGAGCAGGCAGGTTTCGAGGATGACCTTCACCGGCTGGCCGGCAGCGGCGAGGACGACCTCGGCCACGTCCCGCCGCACGTAGTCGTCAGCGCCCTCCTTCAGGTGGCCGACGGGCAGGACCATGTCCACCTCGTGCGCGCCGAGGCGGACCAGCTCCCCGACCTCGCGACACTTCGCGGCGGTGGCCATCGCGCCGAGCGGGAAGCCCGCGACGGCAGCGATCTTCACCGCGGAGCCGGCCAGCAGAGCCGCGGCGAGCGGCACGCGCGAGCCATTCACGCAGACGGCCGCGAAGCCGTGTTCCAGCGCCTCCGCGCAGAGCCGGCGGATGTCCACGGCCGTGGCCTCGGGCTTGAGCAGCGTGTGGTCAATGAACCGGGCTAGGGGGACGGTGGCGTCTGGCATGGCGCAGGAAAGCATGGCGGGCCGTCCCACCACCAGCCCTGCCAGCCTCCGGGATGGACGGCCCAGCGGGGCCGGGCTGGGCGGGCGGTTCCATGGCGTCGCGACCGCCTTCCGGCTGGTTGTCGTGGAGGCAGTTTGGGGCGCAGAGTAGCTTCCGGTTCCCTTCCTTGATCATTGGTCCTTGGCCGCCATGAGTTCCTTCAAGACGGCCAAGTCGTCCGCGTTGCGTCCCGGATCGAAGCCGAGAGCGTTCTCGGCGGCGAAGAGCGCCCGATGCCTCGCCTCGAGGCGGGCCCGTTCGCCCGGGGCGGCCGCAACGACGAAGATCGCAACGCGGGCGGCCTGGTCGCGGATAATGATGCTGCCGTTGCTCAAGGAGTGCTCCATCGGTATGACGCCGTCGGCATCCATACGGAAAACCTCGGCAGGTGCGCGGAGGTAGGCGGGAAGGGGGAAGCGAAACGTCGCTTCCCTTGGAGCTCCGAAGGTAAAAACACGCTCCTGCAGATCGGGCTGGTACGCGAGGTCGAGGGCGAAGAGAACCGCCCCGCGCGGGCCGGCGACGACATCGAGATCCCAGTCCGGCTGGCCCTCGCGCAGCACGCGCTCGTGGCTGGTGGCGTCCCCTTCCAGATAGTAGTCCTCGAGCATCCGGATTTCGCGTCCGACCCGGGTCATCGGCTCGATGAGGTCCGGAAAAGTCACCAGCGAACGCAGGCTGAGGTTGAACCAGTAGAGCGAGGTGATCCGACTGGACAGGGCATGGTAGGCTTGGAGGCGGAGCTCGTCCGGCGTGGGCGAGCCGCGCTTGCGGCCGAAGCCCGTCCAGTCGTAGTGCGCGCCCTGTGACCAGCAGGCCGTGGGCCGGGGCCGGTTCAATTCCCGAAGCGAACGGGACATCTCGCCAATCGTCTCCAGCGGGGAACCCCAGCGGATCTTCAGATCGCCCCAGCGGTCGTAGAGCCCCCAGGAGTCGGGCGACGGGGCCGTGACCCGGTAGGCATCGTAGTGCGGATAGTCGGAGATTCCGGCATAGAAGCGCCAGACTCGTTCCTCGCTGTGGGTGACGGAAGTCGGGAGGCGGGTCGGTGCGTAGGGTGCGAAGGCCTTCCAGCAATCCTGGGGCGACACGGGTTTCCCGCCGCCGTACTGCGGTTCCCCGAGGAATTCGACGGCATGGACGCGCGGGAGCACCAGGTCCGTGTCGTATTGGTCGAAGGGTTGCAGCCGGTTCATGTACTTCAGGGGATACTTCTCGAAGAGCGGCGTGTCCGAGTAGCCGGGAACATGCTGGTGCATGCCGGCGGTGATGTGCATCCGGGCCAGCGTCTGCAGATACCGCTCCGCGTACAGGGTGTTGCCCGAGCCCAGTCCCGCGGCCACCCAGCCGCCGCTGATCTCGAACACCTCGCGTTTGATGCGCTGATGCGCCCAGATGGCGACCGTCTTCCCGCTGGAGCCGGCGAGGCGCACTTCGATCGCCGCGTAGGTAAGCGGCAACGGCCCGGTCGCCAGGCGCGCGCCACCGCGATCATTGGCGGGAATGACGCCGTCGGCCGGGAAGCGGTCGAGGCGGTTGGTGACCCACGGCTGGGGGATCAAGGCCCGCCAGGTGGCGTTGTGCTCCGGCAGCCAAAGTCGGCAGGCCTCAACGCGCAATGGGCCGGAGGTGCGGTTCACGACGTGGAAGATGAGGGAATCCGGTTGCACGTTCGTGGCCGTGCCCAGGAACGTCAGGGCGGAGAGCCACGCGGCGGGATTTTCGATGGGCACCTGCAACCGCTCCGTCCTGGCCCTGCCAGGTACCGTCATGGTCATTTCGGCCGATGTGTTCGTCCCCCACGGCGAACGTTTGCCGTTCCAGCCCCAGACCGTCATCGCGCCGGGCGGCAGGCGAAGCGGTTCGCCGCCCCAGGCTGATGGCAGGTCGTGCCACGCCCAGTCGTCGGAGGCGAGGAGCTCTTCGGGAGTCCGGCCCCGCAGGCGGATGTCGGCACCGGCGGGAATGACCACGGTCTCCGACGAGGAGTTCCGGAGGAACACCTCAACCCTCGCGCCAAGGCTGAAGTCCGGCTTCTGCCGGTAGCGCATCTCGGTGGACTGGACATGCGGGACGACGTGGACGCCCTCCAGCGACAAGCCCGCCCGGACGCCGGCGGGCAGAAGGTTCAGCAGGGTCGCGAGCCACAGGGCCAGCTTCAGCGTCAGCGGTCCCGGCACGAGGACTTGGGGGTGCGGGCGGGGAGCCATTTCGAGTTCAGGCTTCATCAGGGCTGGAGGGGAATCAAGGGTTCCAGATACGGCTCGGCACGCAACGCCGGGGCGGCATCGATCGCAATGACTGGTCTGCCCACCGAGGCGGGATCAGGAGGTCCTCGGACTCCAGAAAGCATGCGCTGTCTCTCGGGGAGGGCTGCCCCGCGCCGCTACCCCCCGCCCGAGGGAGCGCGTCGCCGGTCCGGTCGTCCGGACTGAGAATGCCGCCGGCTCCATCCCGGTTGCCGGCGAGGCCCGGCCGAGGGCCTCCAGGCCCGTCCGCGGCGCCCGGGCCGGACGGCGGCGGCCCGGCGCGAGGCGCAATTCCAGCGTCACACATGGCAAGGGACGGGTTGCTGCTGCCCGAGCACCCGCGCATCCTGTCCCCGTCATGATCAAGCAAGTCTCCGGCGACATCCTTCTCAGCGGCGCGCAGGCCGTGGCCCACGGCATCGCGCCCAACGACCATTTCGACTCCGGCCTCGCCCTGAGCTTGCGCCAGGACTGGCCGGCCCTGCACAAGGACTTCCGGCACTTCCTGCACACCGACCATCCCAAGCCCGGCGGGCTGTGGGTTTGGACCCGGGCGGATGGACGCCGCATCATCAACCTGTTCACCCAGGAACCGGCCCCGGACCACCACGCGCGCCCCGGCCACGCGACCTATCACAACGTCAATCACTGCCTGCGCGAGCTGCACAAGCTGGTCGAGCGCGAGGGGATTTCCAGCCTTGCCCTGCCACGCCTCGCCACCGGCGTGGGCGGACTGGAGTGGAACCAGGTGGAACCGTTGATCCAGCAGCACCTCGGCCCGCTGACGATTCCCGTGTACATCTACACGAACTACCAGAAGGGCGTGAAGGCGGCGGAGGGCGCGTAGCGGACCCGAAGCATACGGAAGCCGGGACGGCATGGGCTGCGGCCTGCCGCGCCGGGATGAAGGCGAGGCCGGCCATCCGGATCGCCGGTTTATCGCACGACGAAGGAGGGGGCTCACTGGAGCCGCCGGGTGCCCGTGGCCAGGGGGAGGGTTGACCGTTGCCGCAGGCCATCCAGCAGCACCGCCACGAAGACAATGCCGCTGGTGATGAGCGGATACAGGTACGGGTCGGCCTGCACGATCACGAGGCCGTTGAAGATGGTCTTGAGCAGCACGGCGCCGAGGACGGTACCGGGAAACACCTTGCCGCGACCGCCGAACAGGCTGGTGCCCCCCAGCACCGCCGCCGTAATGGCGTCGAACTCGTAGAGTTCGCCGAACTTGGGCGACACGGCGCCGAGTTGTGCCAGCGCGAGGATGCCGCCCAAGCCCGCGCAAAGGCCGCACAGGACATACACCGCGGTCAGAAGGTGCGTGGTCCGTAGGCCGGCCTTCTTCGCGCCTTCGAGGTTGTTGCCCAGCGCGTAAAGCTGGCGGCCGAAGGGCGTGCGTGTGAGCGCGAGCTGGGCCAGCAGGATGACGCCCCCGGCGATCCAGAGCGGCAGCGGGATGCCGAGCCACTTCGCGGAGCCGAGCGCAAGAAACGAGTCCGGCAGGTTCATCGCGCGCGTCTGGGTGATCCACCGGCCCGTGCCGCGCCCGATGTAGAGGGTCGCCAGCGTGGCGATGAAGGCCACGAGCTTCAGGCGGGTGACCAGCAACGCGTTCACGGCTCCGCCCACGAGCCCAACGCCCACCATGACCGCAAGACAGAGCGGCAGCGGCTGTCCCGCCAGCGCCAGCTTCCCGGCCAGGCCGGCACCCACAAACATGATCGCACCGACCGACAGGTCCACGCCAGCCGTCAGGAGCACGAACGTCATCCCGGTGGCGACGATCGCCGTGGCCGAGGACTGGATGAGAATCTGCGTGAGGTTGTCGGCGGTGAAGAACCTGCCGGACAAAGTTCCGAAAACGGCCAGCACGGTCGCCAGCAGCAACGCTGGCGCGAAGTCCAGCAGCCGGAGCAGGGAGGGCCTGGCCGAAACCGCTGCCGGCAGGCTCGTTTTCCGGGCCGTCTGCCCTGGACTCGCAGCGGGCTCAGGTCGAACGGTCCCGGCGGCCGGGGACCTGGACGAGTGCAGCGCCGCGGCGAGGAGTTTCTCCCGGTCGAAGTGCCCGCGGGCAAACTCACCGGCGATCTCACCCTGGCGCATCACGAGGATTCGGTCGCAGATGCCCATCAGTTCCTCGATCTCGGAGGAGATGACCAGCACACCGGCGCCGCGGTCGGCCAGTTGATGGATGAGCTGGTAGATTTCAAACTTCGCCCCGACATCGATGCCGCGGGTCGGTTCGTCGAGGATGAGCACGCGCGGTTCGGCCAGCAGCCATTTGCCCAGCACGACCTTTTGTTGGTTGCCGCCGCTCAGGGTGCGCACGGGCTGGGAGTCGCGGGCCGCGGGCGACAGCCGCACGGCCTCCCGCATCCGGCCGACGGCGGAATGAATGCCTGCAGAATCCAGCCACCGCGCGGGAGTGCGGGCGTGCCGGGCCAGCGTGACGAGTGCGAGATTGTCCGCGATGGAGGCTTCCATGCAGAGGCCTTCCTGCCGCCTGTCCTCCGTGAGGAAAGCCAGTCCGCGTCGGATGCGCCGGCGCGGAGTGCCTTCAAGAGGGTTGCCTTCGAGCAGGATCTCGCCCGTGGAATGCGGGTCGAGGCCGAAGAGCATCCGCGCGAGCTCGGAACGCCCCGCGCCCATCAGGCCCGAGAGGCCGAGGACTTCACCCCGTGACAGCGAGAACGCGATGTCACGCACGACGCCCGGCCGGGACAGGGAATGGACTTCCAAGGCCGGTTCCGTGGCCGCCGACCGGAGCCCGTGCGGGTCCTTGGCCATGGCCACGGAATGGGTGGGCTCGCCTCCGCTGCCACGAATGCGCTCCGGGTAAAGCTGGTTCAACTGCCGGCCCACCATCAGGGACACCAGCCGGTCATGGGAAAACTCCTGCGCCGCGCCGCCGCCGACCACTTCGCCATCCCGCAGCACCACGATTTCGTCGCACAGACGCAGCACGTCGCCCAGCGCGTGGGAGATGTAGATGAGCGCGAGGCCGCGGTCGCGCAGCTGGCGCATCAAGGTGAACAGCCGGTCGCACTCGCGGGTGGAAAGCGACGTGGTCGGCTCATCGAGGATGATGACGCGCGCGTTGGCGCCGAGCGCCCTGGCGATCTCGACCAGCTGGCGCTCCCCGGCGGACAACTGCCCGACAAGGGTGTCGGGCGGGTGCTCGAGGCCGACCTGCCCCAGCAACGCGGCAGCCCCGGTGCGCAGCGCGCGGCGATCAATCCACGAAAGGCCGATCCGCCCCGCAACCGCGACCCGTGGCAGGTCCGTCAGGAACAGGTTCTCCGCGATGCTCAGGTTCGGGAACAGGTTCAGCTCCTGATGCACGAAGGCGATGCCGGCGGCGCGGGCGTCGTTCGGATCATCCGGCGCGTAGGGCTGGCCCCGGATGCGCAGTTCGCCCGCGTCCGGCCGAAGGTTGCCGCCGAGCAGGTTCATCAGCGTGGACTTGCCCGCACCATTCTCGCCGACCAGGCCCGTGATGCTCCCTTCGCGGACGGCGAAGCTCACACCCTTGATCACCTTCACGCCGAAGAAGGCCTTCTCAAGGCCGGCGAAGCGAACGACGGGTTCAGTGTGCATGGAATCAGGCGCGTTCACGCGGCGTCCAGTTCGGCGCGGGTCGCCGCGGTGCCCCCGTCCAGAACCGTCACGGTGGAGGCCTTCAAGGCACCGTTGCGGAGGACATGGAGTGTTGGGGCGAGCGCAGTCTCCCTGTCCTCCAAACCTCCGCGCCTGGGCAGCTGGCTCATGGAAAGCGGCATCATGAACGACGAACAAACTTGTTCCTCCAACCATCCAGCAGCGCCGCCAACAGAATGACCGCTCCCTTGACGATGGTGATGAGGAAATCGGAGACGTTCAGCAGGTTCAGGCCGTTGCCGAGGAGCGTGAGGAACAGCACGCCATAGACGGTCCACAGCACCTTGCCTTTGCCGCCGAACAGGCTGGTTCCGCCGATGACCGCCGCGCCAATGACGTCGAGAAGCAGCGCCTTGCCGTGGTTGGGCGAACCGGTCTCCAGCCGGGCGGTGAGGAGGACGGAGGCGAGGGCGGCGAACAGTCCGCTCAACACATAGGCGCTGACCGTCACGCCGCTGACCGGGACACCCGAGATCAGGGACGCGCGCGGGTTCTGGCCGACGGCATGGAACCAGCGCCCGAGCAGCGTGCGCGTAAGCAGCAGATGCGCCAGCAGCGCCGCCAGCGCGGCCAGCGACGCCGCGAGCCACGCCTGATGCCCGAGCACGAGAAACGCGGCGGGCAGGTTGTAGATGCTCTCGGCGTTGGCCGCCTTCTTGGCCAGCCAGACGGCCAATCCCCCGAAGAACATCATTGAAGTGAGCGTGACCATGAAGGCCGGCATCCGCAGCCACGCGATGCACGCGCCATTGAAGAATCCGACGAGCGCACCCGTGCCGAGCATGGCCGCGACGGCCACCGGCATCGCCGCCGGGCTGCCCTGCAGGAACCCGGCCTCACCGCCCATGACCAGTGCGCCCACGACACTGGCCAGGCCAATGACTGCGGTGACCGACAGGTCAATCCCCGCCGTGATGAGGACGAGGGTCTGCCCCGTGGCGAGGACGAGCAACGGCAGGCAGGCGACGAGGAGGGTCGCGAAGTTGTCGGTGGATACGAATCCCGGCGCGAACGGGGCAAAAGCAAGAAAGATACCGAGGCAGAGGAAGAGAACGAAGAACTCGGAAGCGACGAGTCGGTTCGTGACCGAGGGCCCGGGGCTCGTGATTGTCCGCGCTGTGGTCACGCGTCGTCGGGGGAAGCGGCCGATGGATTTGGTGGAGCGGCTATTTCTTCTTCTTTGCCACCACTGCGCCCCACATTCGCGGTTCCAGCTCCTTCAGGTTTTCCTGCGTGATGGCAAAGCCCTTGTCGTCGATGCGGGCGGGAACCGCCTTGCCGGCCTTTGCATCCAGGATGACCTGCAGGGCCTGCTCGGCTTCCCAGTAGACATCCTGCACGCCGGTGGCGTCCACGTAGCCCTCGGCCATGAGCTGATAAGCGGTGGCGTCGCCGTCGAAGCCGCCGAGGATGACGTGGCCGGGTTCGTTGTGCTTCTTCCATTTTCCAAGTCCGCTCAGTACGGACTTGATGCTGGGAAGCATGAAGTCGCTCGAGGCGAAGATCAGGCCGATGTCCGGATGGGCCTGCATCGAGCTCTGCATGCCGGCGAGCGCCTTCTCCTGGTTCCAATCGGTGGGGACACGGGACACCACCTCGACGGCCTCGCCCGCCTCCTTGATCGCCGCCTCGAAACCATCGCGACGGCCGATGGCGTTCACGTCGCTCAGGTCGCCCATCAGGATCATCGCCTTCTGCTTCCGGCCCGTCTTCTTCGCGAGCGCGACGAGGTGGCTCACCGTGTCCTTGGTGATGGCAAAATTGTCCGGGGCCACGGCGGTGTGCCGTGCGTCAGTCGGGTCGGCCGGGCGATTGAAGAGCACGACGGGGATGTTTGCCGAGTTGCAGGCCTTGATCATCGGAATGACCGTCTTGCCGTCCTTCGGCACGATGATGATGCCATCCACCCTGCGGTTGATGAAGCTCTTCACCTGGTCGAACTGCTTGGCGGTGTCGCCGTCCGCGACCGCCTCGAGCATGGTGATGCCACGGGCGGCGCAGTCGGCCTTCAGTTTGTCGAAGGCGGCCACCCAGAATTCGGTCATTAGCGACTCGAAGGCGACCCCGATGGTTTTCACTTCGCCGGGCGCGGAGCTTGGGCTGGCGGAGGAGGTGGACGCGGAGCCGGTTTCCGCCGGACGGTCGCAGCTGACGAGAAACAGGGCGGCGACGGCGGCGAGAGACGAGAGGAAGAGTTGCAGGAGGCGGTTCATGGGCGTGTGGTGCTGGAAGAAAGTGAGTCAGCCGACGAGTCGAGAGTTGCCACGGCCCAGGGACCGAGCTCCAGTTCTCCACCGGCCCCGACGAGGCCAGTGGGCCGGGACTGTTCCTGGGAGGTCATGGAGAGGAGCTTGCCCGATGAGCCGAGGCGGCGCGAGAGCAACCAGCGGCCGAGGCCCTCGAAAGTCACACGGCGCGGCTCCGGGCCGAGATTGGCAACCAGCAAACGGAGTCGGCCGCCCGTCCGCAATAGCAGGGACGCGACGGCGCGGGACTGGTCCACTTCCGTGCGCAGCACTTCTGCTCCGGAAAACGCTCCGACGTCCGCCAGCACATGATAGAGCGGGTAAACCGTGCCTGCGGCCGACGGAAACTTGTCCGGGAGCGGCGAACCGGCGGCCGTTTCCATCACGCCGCGCCAACCGGTCGTCTCGTAGAAAGTCACGCTGTCCGCGCCGGACTCGGCCAGCGCCTTCAGCATCGCCAGTGTCCAGGCGGCGCCGAGGAGCGAGAGCTGGCGCGGGTCCACCTGCGGCGGCAGTTCGCCGGGCGGCACGGGCGCCGCCGGCCCAGTGGCGTTGGGATTGAACCGTGGTCGAAGCGTGACCGTGGACACCATCAAGGGCTTGCCGGGGAAGTAGCGGCGAACGCTGGTCAGCTGATGCGCGGCCGCCTCCGGCGTCTCGGTGATGCTGGCGTCGTCGAAGGCATGCACCTGCGGATTCATTGACCAGCCAATGAAATCCGCGTCCGCCGGCGGGCGTTGCAGGTTGAGCTGATAGAGGTCGGCGTCGGTGCCGGCCCCGAGGGGCACGCCGGGCAGGACATCCTTCAGGGCCGCCTGGGCCGCCCGCAGTGCGGTCGGAGTCGTGGATTGCTGTTGGCGATGGAACACGAGCACGCGCGCGAGTGTGTCGCATCGGGATGCGAGCGCCTTGGCCGCCGGTGCGAGCCCATTCTCCGGAGATGCGTCCAGATGCAAGGCCACCTCCAGCTTCGCCCCCAACTGACCGGCTTCGAGGGCCGCTCGTTCGAGTTGCTGCCGCCAGGTGTCTTCCCACAGTCGGAGGTCCACCCGCAGGTGCGCCGGACGCAGGTGCCGCAGCCGGTTCGCTTCGTCCGCGAGCAGCGGTTGTCCGTGACTCGCCACGCCCAGACCGATTGCAGGCAGCGGCGTGACATCGCCGAGGACGCGCACTATCACGGTCGGGCGGTCCTGAGTTGTCGGCGAGAGCTTGGAAGTGCCGGACACGGGTCGGGAATGATCCACGATGCGCAGTCGGACTTCCTGGCGCACCCGTGTCCCGGCCTGAATCTCCATGGGGAACGGCAGGCGCAATGGGGTGCAGTAGGTCTTGAAGCTGGCGTCGATCCAGTTGCGCTGGTCCTCCATCTCGAAGAGGTCGCCCGTGAATTCCAACTCCGCCCACACGCCGGGGGCCACTTCATGGGCCAGCCCCGCAAGGTCGTGCAACCATTTCACGGGTTGTTCCGCGGCAATCGTGTCCGGAAAACAAAGCTCCCGTTCGGTGTCGTCGGCATAGCGCGCCCGGCACGCGGCTCCGGCGCACTCACGGATGGGATGCAGCACGCAAAAACCGATGCGGTTGCGGCGGAAGGTGCTCTTCGCCTCGCCCTCGAACGTGAACCGAATGCTCCCATCGCCCGCGCCAAGGATGTCCGCTCGCCAGACGAAATGAATCACCCCATTTCGATGCGTGCTCACATAGCTGACATGGAAATCCGCATCGGAGGCCCGCACGTCCAGGTCCGAAATCACTCCGGGCACCGTGTCCCAGTTATGGTCGCGCACGGCGGCGTAGATGCGCCGGACGACCTCGCGGCCGCCCCAGGTCAGGTAGCGGAGGTCACCCGTGCCGTAGAAAAGCGAGAGCAGCCCGGCTTGCAAAGGTCGCGGACGCGCGGCCGCACGATCGCCGGACGCCGGCGGGACGGAATCCATGGGCATCAGTTCTTCAGATGGATGACACGATCCTTGGCCGCGCTCTCGTAGGCGGCGAAGGTGAGTTCCATGGTCCTGAGATTGTCGGCGCCGGTCGTCTCGCCCGGCCTCTCGCCGCGGAGAGCGCCAATCAGGTCCTTCAGGCAGGGCACCATGCTGGCCTGCGCGATATCATAGCGCGGATCGGCCCACGCGTAACGCGGCGGCGCGTTCCTCCGGCAGTAGGTCCCCTCCTTAGTGGTGATCCGGAGCCAATGGTCGGCGGTGAGTTCCAAGCTGCCCGACGCCCCCTCGACGAAGGCCAGGGTCTGTGGGAAGCACTCTCGCTCCAGTGGCGTCCTGGCGTAGGCCACCTCGATGACTACGCTCGTACGGGCCTCGCCCATCGAGAGGAGCAGCGTGGCGACGTTTTCGCCCTTCACGGCGGGCCACAGCGTCCGGTGCGTCTGGCAATAGACCGAGCGCGCTTCGCCAAAGCAGGCTCGTGCGGTGTCGAGGAGATGCACGCCGAGGTCGGTCAGGATGAAGCGTTCAAGCTCGCGGAGCGCGGGCTGGTTGGCCCAGACATCGAAGCCGGAGATCATCGTCAATCGCGCCCGGAAAGGCGTTCCGATGACGCCCGAACGGAGCGTTTCGATCAGCGCGCGTATCGGCGCCTGCCAGCGCCAGTTTTCGTGCACGAAGAACGGCGTCTTCGCGCGGGCGAAGGCGGCGACCATCGCGCGGGCGTCGGCCAGGGTCGCCGCCATCGGCTTCTGGCAGATGCAGGGGATGCGGTGCTTCGCGCAGAGCAGCGAGAGCGGCTTGTGGCCGCCGACTTCGGTGATGTTGTCCACGAAGTCCGGCTTGATCTCGCGCAGCAGCTTCTCCGGGTCGTCATAGACTGCCAGCACACCGAGGTCGCGGGCGAAAGCCTTGGCGCGTGCGCGCGTGCGATTGTAGATGGCCACGCACTCCGTGCCGCCGATCTCGCGCCAGGCCGCCATTTGGACGCGCGACCAGAAGCCGGCGCCGAAGATGGCGAAGCGGAGCGGCTTCATCGGACATTCTCCGGCAGCTTTCCGTCCACGATTATCCGGACCTGGTCCTTCACGCTCTTGGGTTCGAAAATGTTGCGCAGCCAGTCCTCTGCGAAGATGCGGCGCCGGCCATGTTCAGCGATGAGCTTGGCCCCGTCCGAGAACGGGAATCCGACTTTTCCGAAGCCGATGCCCAGTTCGACCTTGATGTGGCCATACATGAAATCCTCGGCCGCCGCGCGCGGCACGCCCCGGCGCACGGTCTCCTCGAGCACCTCCCGCAGCGCCAGGACCAGGGCGATGCCGCAGGTTTCGGCCATGGCGGGCTCGAGAATCGCCATCTGCTCGACGGTGATTCGGTGAGAGCGGGTGACGGGCGCGTAGATATCGCGGGCGATCCGTTCGCCCAGGGCGTAATGCTCCTCGGGCCCCTGCATGAGCGCGCAGACGATGGCCTGGCGGGCGTGAGTGCCGCCGAAGAAGTCGTTGATCTCGGCCTCGGTCTGGAAGTGGTCGAACACATCGGGGTGGCACGGATGCGACACGAAGTAGCTGATGTCGGGCCGGGGCGGCAGTTCGCCTGCATGCGCCGCCGCCGGGTCCAGGGTGAAGACCATGCAGCCGGGGCGCAGCAGTGGAACGACCTCGTGCGCCATCTTGCCCAGCACGCGGTCGGGCAGCGCAAGTATGACGACATCCGCGGCGCGCAGGGCCTCGTCGCGCGTGGTCGGCGAGACGCCGCGCTCGCGGAGGTTGGCCAGGCCGCGCTCGCCGGTCTCGACGTAGAGCTTTTGGTAGCCGGGGTGGTCCTTCAGATGATCGGTGACGCGACAGCCCATTTTGCCGCCGGCGCCGACAAGGGTCAGAGTGACCGTCGATTTCTGGTTCATGATTCTCTGCTCACGGTTCGCTGTTCTGGGTCACGATGGGTTGGATGGCGCAGGCTAATGACGTCAGGTTGGTCTCGGTCCTCCATGAAGCACATCAAGCAAGAAGTGGTCCCGGCCGACTTGGCCGCCTTTAAACACGATTTCGCAGCCGTCGGCGACACGGCCGGGGGCGTGGATTTTGCACAAGGGCGAGCCGGGCGCGATGGGGCCAAGATACTCCAGCGCCTCGATGCCCAGGTCGAGCGCGACGTGCATCGAGGTGTCGCCGCCGCAGACCACGGCGCGGCGCAGGCCGGTGCGCTGGAGCAGGTGCTCGAGCACCTGCGTCAGCAGATCCCCGAGCCGGCTGCTGGTCTGCGCATCCGCAGCCGCGCCTCTCCGCCGTGGATCGTCCGGTCCGCGACTCGTGTGCAGAATCACCGAGTGGCCCCCGGCGAGTTGCGTTGCCGCCTCGTCGATCACGGAACGAGCCTGGCCGGAGCCGGCGACCGCGTCGGGAGCCAGCGCCACCTCGACGAACCCCGGCTGCAGGAGCGCGTGCGCGATCTGACGATTCGTGACCGGCGAGCAGCTGCCGGAGACGGCGACGATCTGATTCACGGAAGCGGGACGATGGAAGCACCGAGATTCCGAGGACACCGAGGCTTCGGTTCCGTCAGCCTTCTGTGTTCTCCCCAACTCTGGGCTCGAACTCCGCGCCCAATGCGCGGTTAGGGCGTATTCCACCCCGCTCGAACCGACGACAAACAACGGCCCTTCCGCGGCCATCGCCTCAATCGCTTCACCAATGACCGGGAGATGAGCCTCTCGCAACGCGTCGAAAAGGACAATGGGCGCGGGGCTCGAACCACGAACCGCCAGCCGCACGCCGCGACCGTCTTCGAGCTCAAGCAAGTCCACCAGTTCCACCGGCAGCTTCGTCTGGTCGGCGAGAATCAACCGTATGTCCGCCTCCTTCATTGGGGTCACCGGATGCCGGCTCATCGTCGGATGGCGGTCGAGGCGGAACGGTTCCGTGTCGAGCCCGGAGCGGGCGAAGAGATTGCCGAACGCGACGTAGCGGCCCAGCACCGGCGCGCCCACCATGAGCGGCGTCGGGAGCTCGCCGAAGACACGCCGGCCGATCTCAATGGCGCGGCCGATCGATCCGATCCGCGGCGACGAGTCGAACGTCGAGCATATCTTGTAATGAATGATTGGTGCGCCGCTGGCCCGGAGCGCTTCGAAGGCCGGCGGCAGTGCCCGCTCCATCTCCTCCGGCGACATCGTGCGCGAGCCGCCCGCGATGCCAAAGGCGCGCAGATCTGGGAGCCGGGCGACTTGTTCGGGCGAAGGCGGCGCAAGAAACAGCACCGTTTGCAGGCCCGCTTTCGACAAGGCCTCCATCACGTCGGTCGAACCGGTGAAGTCGTCACCGTAGTAGGCCAGGAGAAGACTATTCATGACCTGGCGCCCCCGAACTTCTTGATCGTTTCCTTAAGCTCCGGATGCGTCTCCGCATAAGTGTTCAGATCAATTCCCTTCACCGCCGCCTCCCACGCCTGCTGCAAACCTCGCAATCCCGCCGCCGGGCCCATCGGATGCGCCATGATGCCGCCACCCGCGACATACATCAAATCGGTCGTGCTGGTGAGGCGATAGGTCTCCGGTGCCTGACCGCCCCATTGGCCGGAGCTGATGACGGGCATCACCGTGTCGCCGGGCCGGAACATCGGTGTCATGCACGCGCGGACGCTGCGCACCACGGAATCGTCCGGCTCCCAGAACTTGTTTTGCAGCCCGTTGACGTGCAAATGATCCGCGCCCGCCAGGCGCCAGAGCTTCTGCCACGCGGGATACTCGACGCCCAACAATGGATGCCGGCCATACATGCCCCAACCGTTGCGATGGCCATGGATGGGCAGCGTGCAGCGGCGGCGCAGTTCGAGCAACCCGGGCAACCCCACGCTGTGCAGGCTCACCATCACGCAGGTGCCGCCCGCCGCGACCACGGTGTCGTGATGCCGGAGCATCGCGTCGAGATCGTCGGTGATGTTGAAGGCGAACATCACCTTTTTGCCCGTGCGGTCGGCGAGATCGTTGATCACGCGCATCACGGCCGCGACGCGGTCCTTCAGCGGGCAATGAGGACCGTCGGCCTGAAGTTCGTCGTCCTTCACGAAATCGATGCCGGCCTCGCCCAACTCGCGGACGAGATCCGCGGTCTGCTCCGGGTTGAATCCGACGCTCGGCTTGACGATGGTGCCGATGATCGGCCGGTCGTAGACGCCGGCCAGTTTCCGCGTGCCGGCGACGCTGAACTGTGGCCCGGGATACTTCTCGCCAAAGGCGGGCGGAAGTTCGAGGTCGAGCAGCTTGCACCCGGAGTGATCGCTCAACTCGTAAAGATTGCCGCAGACCGTGGCGACGAGCGTCGGCAGGTTCGCGCCGAGGTTGGCGAACGGGAAGGCGAGCGTGATCTCCGCACGCTGATACTTGAGCACGCCGGACGCGGCCTGCGGCCTGCGGCCACCGGACAGGCTCGGTGCGTCCACCGAATCAAGGAGCGTGATGTTGGTCACCTTGGCCCGCGAGCGGGCCTTCAGTTCATCTGTCTCGCCCGGCACCGGAAGGAATGTCCCGGACGACTGCTCGCCGGAAATGGTCTCGGCGACCTGCTCCAGCGGGAGACAGGTCTCAATGCGGTAACGGGCAAGAACAGCCTGATTCATGGGCGAAAGACTATCCCGTCTCGTCCCCAAGGCTTGAACAAATCCGTTGCGAGAATAGGACGAAAACGAGTATACTCCGCGATGAATACCACCACTTGCGATCCCTCCGATGACCTGCTGTTGAACTGGAATGGGGCCTTGTCCCGCAGGCGGCCCATGTCGGGCTGTCTGCCCGTGCTCGAAGGGTAGATCAGGTTGCAATGCATATCCCGCGATGTTCTCGGTCTCGACTTTTCTCCCAGAACGGGACATCTCCGCGCCGCAACATCGCGCGTCGCCTGCAACAGCGGCGCATCGACCAGCGTGCAGGTTTTCAATGTCAACCCTTGTTGCTCCAGCTGCCGGTTCACCAGACCCAGCAAGGTTTCATGCTGGCCGTACTGACGCAGGCGTCTGCGGAAGTTGACCGGCGTCGCCTCATCCGGCACGGCGCCCTGCAATCCCAGACGGACGAAGCGCCGCCAGCTCAGACGATCCCCGACCAGTTCCTCACATTGCGGGTCGGAGAGGCCGCAGCAGTGCTGGAGCAGGCTCATCTTGAAGAGCACCAGCGGTGCGCATGGCGGGCGGCCCGTCCTCGCCGGATACATCGCCTGCAAGGCCTGCCCGACCGGCCGCCAGTCCAAGGCCCGATCAAGCGTTGCCAGAAAATCGTTGGCCGGAGCCAAAGGCATGAAGCTGTCCAGAAGTCCAAGCTGGGGATTACTCGTCGTGTGCATGGCTTTCAGACTTCCTTCAGCGCGCCTTGTTCAAGCGAGTTCTTCAGAGGACTCGGGTTGATTGTTCATGGAGCTGATAGAATCAGTCGGGTCAGCCATCGGGGTCATGCCTCGGTGAGTCGAGACGCAGCCCTTCTGTCCTTCCCCGCCCCACCGAGGACCCGGATGCGTTCGGCGACCCTCGGCACGTAGCGCGCGGCGACGAAGCTCTGCACGCCGTTGTCCATGGCGGTGGCTTTCCAGGCTTTGTGGGTCTTTTCCAGTTCGGCGGTGTGCGTGGCGTAGTACTCTTGTGCCGCCTGGCTGCGGAAGAGCAGGGACTCGCTGCTCCAATTCACCTTGGCCACGCCCGCCGCGACGCCGGCGCGCAGATCGCTCTCCTTTAAGCCGCTGCTGCCGTGCAAGGCCAGGCCGATGGGGCGCCCGCAGATTTCACTCGCGCGTTTCTGGTGCTTCGCCACGGCTTCGGCGGAGAACGGATAGCCCTTGTCACTCAAGCCGTGCTGGGTGCCGACACCCGGCGCCCAGAGTGCAAGATAGCCCGGATGCTTCGACTCCACGGCGCCGAGCAGACGCTCGGCGACCTCGATTTCCGTCACGCCCGCATCCACTCCGGCCTCCATCTCGAGCGTGAGCGCTAAGCCGGCCTCCTTAGCGATCTCGCAGAGCCGGCAGATGAGGGTGATGTTTTCCGCTTCGCTCAACTCGGAGGAGTCTAGGGAAATCGTCGAGGCCCGTTGCGGAACGCCCCGGATGGCCGCCGAGAGAACGCCGAGGGTCTCGGGTCCTTTGATGTGGTCCGTGTGGAACATCACCGGGACGCCGCGGTAGCGTTCGCTTCCAGCCAGCGCCGTCAGGTCGGCGAGATAACGGGCGAGTCCGAGAATCGGGTCGCCATTGCCATGGCTCCGTCCGGTCAGCTGCCAGAGACTCGTCTCAATGATGATCGGAGCCTCGCACTCGCGCGCGGCTTCCAGGCAGTCAGTCACCGCGGCATGGCTGTCGGCGTTGACGGAAAGAATTGCGAATCGCTCCTCGGTTGCGCTTCGGAGAAGGGCGTGCGCCTGGACTGGGTTCAGGAGTGCCATGTCTTGATGTGCTTGGGCTTGAGATACTCGAGGACGGCGCGGCGGCCGAGTTCGACGCCGTAGCCGCTGTCCTTCCATCCGGAGTAGAGTCCGTAATCGGTGTTCACCGCGCCATGGTTCACACAGACGGTGCCGGCTTCAAGGGCCTCGGTGAGCTTCACGGTGGACGCGTAGTCCTTGGTGAAGGCGTAGGCGACGAGGCCGTAGTCGGTGTCGTTAGCCTTGGCGATGGCTTCGTCGAGCGTCTCAAAGCGGGCGATGCCCACGACGGGGCCGAAGGTCTCCTCGCGCATGACGAGCATGGCCTGCGTGCAGCCGGTGAGGATCGTGGGCGGGAAGTAGTTGCCTTTCGCGAAGAATTCACCATCGGGTCGCTTGCCTCCGGTGATGAGCGTTGCGCCTTTGGCCAAAGCATCCGCCACATGGGCCTCACAGGTCTTCACGCCATCGGCGGTGGCCATGGGGCCGCCGTCGACTTTCGGATCGGTGATGCCATCGCCCATCGTGAGCTTCACGGCGGCGGCCTTGAGCTTGGCGACGAAGGCATCATACACGCTCGCGTGCACGTAGATGCGGTTCACGCTGCTGCAGGACTGGCCACAATTGCGGAAGCCTTTATAAGCGATGATCTTTGCCGCGAGGTCGAGTTCGGCATCCGCGCACACAACGGCCGGGCACTGGCCGCCGAGTTCGAGCGAGACCTTTTTAAGGAAAGGTCCGGCGGCGGTGAGAATCTGTTTTCCCACCGCGCTGCTGCCTGTCATGGCGATCTTGGCGACG
>JBJXFY010000252.1:0-31211 GCA_046155815.1 Limisphaerales bacterium
GCGGCCCATGATCGCGACCATCGTGCTGCGGGCCATCCACTCGCCGTCGTTGATCGGGGCGCCCTTGCGGATGGAGGCGATCATCTCGTCGTGCTCGACCTGGTACATGTTGGCGAGTCCATCGCGGCGAAGGCGCCAGGGGTTCTCGCCGGTAATGGTGATCGGGCCGAAGGCCTTGATCTGCGCGACGCCCTTGGTGCCGGCAAACCAGTCGGAATTGTCCACGGCGGCGTTGGCCTGCTGGCGGCAGTAGTGATACCCGCGCGCGCCGGACTCATACTCATACACCACGGAGAAGTGATCGTTGATGTGGCCGAACTCCGGCGCCGTCCGCACCTGCCGGCCGCCGTGGGCGACGCACTTGACCGGGGCGGCGTCCTTCAGCGCCCACTGCATCTTGTCGATGCTGTGGACGGCCTGCTCGACGATGTGGTCGCCGGAGAGCCAAGTGTAGTAGTACCAGTTGCGGAGCTGGTAGGTCATGTCGTTCCACTCGGGCTTGCGGGGATTTACCCACAGGAAGCCGGTGTTGTAGGTGTTTTGCAGCGCGAGCGGCTCGCCGATCTGGCCGTCATGGATGCGCTGCATGACCTGGCGCTCGGCCGGGTTGTAGCGCCAGCAGAAGCCCGCCACGAGGGCCAGCTTCTTCTCCTTCGCCCGCGCGGCGGCCTCCAGCACCATCCGCACGCCGGGGGCGTCGGTGGCCATCGGCTTCTCGCTGAAGACGTGCTTGCCGGCCTCGATGCACTTCTTGATGTGGTACGGGCGGAAGCCGGGCGGCGTCGTCAGGATGACAATGTCCACCCCGCTGGCGATGACCTTGTCCACCGCGTCAAAGCCGAGGAACGACGTGTCCGGCGTCACCATCACGCGCTCGGCGTGCTCCTTCCTCAGCGTCTCGAGGCTGCCCTTCAGGCGGTCCTCGAAGACATCCCCCATCGCATGCAGCACGACGTTGTTCTCCGTGCCGAGAGACTGGCTCGCCGCGCCGGTGCCGCGCCCGCCGCAGCCCACGAGGCCGACCTTGAGCGTGCCGTCGTTTACCGCAAAGGCGCGCGGGGAGATCGTGAGGTAGGGCGCGGCCACGGCGCCCACGGCGATCAGGGAGGACTTCTGGAGGAAGCCGCGGCGGGTCGGGGCAACCGAGGATGGGGCGGTGTTCATGTGTCGGCCAACTCACACGCCGGCCGCGGCGGCGTCAAGCTCGTGGCACTGAAGCGCTCCGGGCAGGGCCGGGTTGGCCGCCAGTCCGCCCCTTGCCGCCGCACGTGACCGGCGCGAACGTGCGCCGCCGCCCGCATGGAACTCGTCGCGCCGGAATCCACCCTCGGCCGCATTCTCGACGCCGCCCGCGCCCGCGGGGCCAGCGACCTCCACGGCCAGGCCGGCCAGCCCTGGCGCCTCCGCGTCCACGGCCGGCTCGAAGCGCCGGACGCCGCGGAGTTCCCCGCCTTGCACGCCGACGCCTTCGCCGCCGCTATCGCCGAGGCCTTCTCGCCGGCACTCGCCGCCCGTGTCTCCGCCGCCCGCGAGGTGGACGCCGCCTTCCGTTTCCGCGAGGACCGCTACCGCGCGAACTTCTCGAAGCAGCTAGGCACGCAGTCCCTGTCCTTCCGCATCGTGCCGCAGCAGCAGGCCGCGCTGGAGGACCTGCAGCTCCCGCCCTCGCTCCGCGGCATCCTCGACGAGCCGCGCGGCCTCGTCCTGCTCACCGGCCCGACCGGCCAAGGCAAGAGCACCACGGCGCGGGCGCTGCTGCAGGAGCTGAACCTCACCCGCGCGCTGCGCATCATCACCGTCGAGGATCCGGTGGAGTACGTCTTCACCGGCGCGCAGTCCCAGTTCGAGCAGCGCGAGGTCGGCGCGGACACCGGCAGCTTCGCCGACGGCATCCGCAACGCCATGCGCCAGGATCCGAACGTGATCTTCATCGGCGAAATCCGCGACCGGGAGAGCATCTGGGCCGGGATGCAGGCCGCCGAGACCGGCCACCTCGTGGTGACCACGCTCCACGCCGACTCCGTGCCGCAGGCCATCGCCCGCCTCCGCGAATACTACCCCGCGGCGGAGCAGGCCTCCGTCAGCGCGCTGCTCGCGCGCAACCTCAACGCCATCGTCTGCCAGCGCCTGCTGCCGAACACCTCCGGCACCCGAACGCCTTGCCTCGAAATCCTCCGCCGCGACGCCGGCGTGCAGGACGCCGTCGCCGACCACCAGCTCCACCTGCTCGCCGGCATCATTGAGGCCTCCGTGAACGTCGGCATGCACAGCTTCGACCAGTACCTCGTCGAGCTGCTGGCCGCGGGCATCGTCACCGACGAGACGGCCCGCCGCTTCGCCGTGAACCGCCACGCGCTGGACATGCACCTGCGCGGCATCGTCACCACCCGGCCCATCCTGCGGCCCACGCCCGCCTGACCATGCTCGTCGTGCTCCGCCTCGTCTTCGGCGCCGCGCTGCTCTACGCGTTCGGCCTGGTGCAGCAGAACGCCGCCGCCCGCGCCGCGTCCGCCGACCTCGTCAACGCCGGCCTGCTCGCGCTGTGCGTCGGCCTCGGCCTCCTCAACGCCATCGTCTGGGCGCCCTTCTTCGGCCGGCTGTTGGCCGAGCCGCTCACCGGCACGTTCACCGAGGGCGCGTACGTGGACCTCCGCAACCCGGTGATCTCCCTCGCGCGCAAGCTGCATCACCACGGCTGGCGGCGCGCGGCCTGCCTGTTCGCCTTCCTCGAAGGCATCCGGAATCCCGACCTGCCGGGCGCATTCGTCGTGGGCCTGAACGCGGCCCGGTCCGGTTCGTGGCTGGAGAAGGTTTTCGCCCGCGAGGTCTGGCGCTTCGACAACGCGGAAAACTCCCTGCGCGCGTGGAAAATCCTCACCGCCCGCGGCCTCAATCCCGGCCTGCACCGCCGGCCCGAGGTGAACCTGCTCATCCACTCGGTCCAGCGCGAGAAGCTGCCCGATCCGGCGCTGCTGCCCCTGCCCGTCGCCCCCGCGTCCGCCGTGCCGCCGCGCAATCCGCGCATCCGCCTCTTCGCCGCCGCCGAGGCCGCGCGGCCCGCGCCGGAGCAGGCCCCGCCGGAAGCCGCCGCGCCGGCCCCGGTGAACGGCGCGTCGTCCGCCGCGCCCGGCCACCCGCCGCCCGCGACCCTGCCCTGGCGGGCGCGGCTGCGGGTTTTGCTCACCGGGCGGGTGGAAGGCTGAGCCTGCATCCCATGTTCCACCTCCTCCATCGCGTGATGCGGCTGGCGACCTGGCTCGCGGTGCTGGCGCTGGCCGCGGCCGTGTGGTGGCGCGCGGATCTCCTCGAGCGCCTGTGGGCGCGCTACGCCTTCGTCGCCGACGTGGTCGCCACCGAGGCGGTGCGCGGGCCGGTGCTGCTGGGATTCGTCACGCGCGTCCGCACCGTGGACACCCTCGAGCTGCGCGACACGAACCGCGCCGCATACCTCGTGCGCCTCGCCGGCCTCGAGGCGCCACGCTCGCTCGGCCTGGCCCGCGAGGCGCGCGCGGAACTCTCGCGGCTCACGCTCACGCAGTCCGTCCGCGTCATCACGTACACGGTCACGCCGGAGCGTGTCGCGGTGGGGGTGGTGGCGCGGGACGGGACGAACCTGAACGAGCTGCTCCTCGCCCGCGGCCTCGCGCGCACGGGCACGAACGCCCTGCGCTTCGTGCCCGTGGCCGACCAGTTCGGCCTGCTCCGCGCCGAGCAGCGCGCCCGCGAGCAGCGCCTGGGCGTGTGGAAGTAGGCGGCGATGAAGCGGTCACAAGAAGCCCAACCGCCAAGCAGGCGGTCCAGATATGTGCCAGCGCCTCTTGCAGACCAGGCATTTGCGGTAGTGGTCGCTGGGCTCGATTGTAGGGCAAGCGAAAGGCCCGCATGACGAAGTATACCGTTTGTGATCCGTTAATCCCGTATGTAGTCGATAAAGGACTGATTGCCCGCGAAGCGATTCTGCCCACGTTTCGGGATTTTCCGTGGGAATCCATGCTGGCAAAGATGAGGACCGCGAAGGAGGAAGATATCCATTTCTCTCCATCTGTGTCATTCACGAATCTCGAAGATCTGCATTCAATGACTATTTCGATCGTCGAGGATCCGAAAGAGACGGTCTTTTACCTTTTCTACGCTGAGTCCGAAGGTGAGTCGTCGACACATGTGCTTCTCGATCAATCGGCACCCGCGACGTCGGACATCTTGGCGGCCTTCGCTGATGGACGATATTATTATGTTCGGGAGCGCTGCGTCAGCCACTCGAAACCGTGGTGGAAGCTCTGGTGACGCATATACCCAACAAGCTGCCACAGCACAACACGCACACGAGAGCGCGATCTTGGACAACGCTCCTTCGCTCCGCCCGGCCTTTTCATTCAACAGCTCGTCATTAGGTGCGTGGCTGAGCTCTAACATTAAGCCGCTTCACTCCGCGTCCGCTCCTCGACGCTGGTTCTCGGGAAGCATAGCGGCCAAGCGAGTCAACCCCTGCCCTTCCTCAACGCGTAATCACTCCGCCGCCCGCGCCCGCTGCTCCGCGAAGAACTGCTTCAGCAGGGCCCGGCATTCCTCGAGGCGCACGCCGGCGGTGACTTCGCAGCGGTGGTTCAGCGTGGGCCACTGGAGGAGGTTCAACGAGCCGCCGGCCGCCCCGCCCTTCGGGTCCGGCGCGCCAAAGACCACGCGCCGCAGCCGGACGTGGACGACCGCGCCGGCGCACATCGGGCACGGCTCCTTGGTCACGTAGAGCGTGCCGTCCGTGAGCCGCCAGTCACCCACGGCGGCCTCCGCCTGCGTGATCGCCAGCATCTCGGCGTGGGCCGTGGCGTCCTTGAGCAGCTCCACCTGGTTGAAGGCCCGGGCGATGATCCGTCCCTCGCGCACGATCACCGCGCCGACGGGGACTTCGCCGGCCGCGTAGGCGCGCGCCGCCTGCCGCAGCGCCTCGCGCATGAAGTGGTCGTCGCTGGCGAGGTCAATCACCGGTTCGGCCGCCGCGTCGTCGTCATTCTTCATTTCTCATTTCCCATTCGTGGCCGGCTGTCCTCCAGAGTCCAGTCCTGCCGCCCGTCCGCCCCACAACGGCAGTGCGCGGCGAAGAAGCCGCCGCGGTGCCGCCAGAACAGCGGCCAGATTTGCGCGCGGTCCGTGGCCGGCAGCGACAACGCGTCCAACTCGTCCCGCCGGAAAAGCGCGAAACGCCCCTCGGCGTGCGGCGGCGGCGGGGCCGCCAGGCGGGGGCGGATTTCAAACAGGAACATCAGCCAGTGTGCCGCGCCCTCGTACCCGTGCTCGCTGACCAGCCCCGTCAAGAGCAGGTCGGCCGGCGAGAGCGACAGGCCGAGTTCCTCGTGCGCCTCGCGGGCGGCGCAGGCCCACGGCGATTCGCCGGCGTCCGTGTGCAGCTTGCCGCCGGGCGGGCTCCACAGGCCGCGGTTCGGCTCGCGCGCCCGCTCGAGCAGCAGCACGCGGTCCGCCGCGTCGAAGGCGTAGAGCAGCGTGGCGACCTTGTAGGGCAACGGCATCGCGGCGCAGCGATGCCCCGCCGGGGGCGGCGAGTCGAGTCAAACGTCTCGACGCGTCCCCGGCCGGCAGCGAATCATGCCACTGCCGTACCGATTGACGCCGTGGCCACGCCCCGCCGCTTCCTGTCCCGCACGATGCTGCGCCGCGCCGCGATCGCCGGCGTCTTGGCGGCGGCGTTGGGCTTGGCGGCAGTCCTTTTTCCATCCACCGGCGGCCGGCTGGCCAACCTCAGCTACGACGCGCTGTTCCTCCTGCAGCCGCGGCGGGCGCCCGCACCCGGACCGGCCGTCATTGTGCGGATGGACGACCGCTCGACCCAGGAGCTGGGCCAGGGCGAGGCGGAGCGCTGGGACCGGAGGATTTTCGCGCAGGTGCTGGACCGGCTGCGCGAGGCGGGCTGCGAGGTCGTGGCCTTTGACATCCGGTTCGGCATCGAGTCGCCGGATCAAGACCCGCTGCTGCTGGCAGCCGTGCAGCGGCACGGCCGCGTGGCGGTGGCGGCGGGGCGAGACTTCCGGCAGGGCGTGGTGTCCGCCCTGCTGCCGTTCGAGGAACTGCGGGCCCATGCCGCGATCGGCATGGCGGAGCATTCCGGGGCCGATCAGGTCTTCCGCCGTCCGTGGGCAGATCCGCGGCTCAAGCTGCCGAGCCTGCCGGTGGCGGCGGCGCGATTGGCCGGCGTGACCAACGAACCGCCTTCCGGCGCCTGGCTGCGCTTCTACGGTCCGGCGGAGACGCTGCCCTCCGTGCCGATCATGGACGTGCATGCCGGTCGGGCGACGAACTTCGCCGGCCGGGTGGCGTTCATCGGCAAGGACCGCCGCCTCCCGTTCTTCAGCGACCGGGACAGCGACTTCCATTTCACGCCGCACTCGCGCTGGACCGGCGAGCGGATGCCCGGCGTCGAGATTGTGGCCACCGCGTACCTGAACACGGTCCGCGGCGAATGGATTCACGACCTGGGACCCTGGCGGACGATTGGCTGGATCGCCGGGCTGGGCTTTCTTCTTGGGGGCATCCTGCGCCTGCTGCGACCCAAGCCGGCGCTGCTGCTGGCCGTGGCCGGGGCCGTGGGCGTGGCGGCGGCGGCGGTCCATTTCGGGTGGCGGCACGGGGTGACCTGGCCGTGGGCCGCGTTGGTGCTGGTCCAGATTCCCGCCGCGCTGGTCTGGTCCGTGGTGTCGCATTATCACGAAATGGTCCCGACCCGGGCCACGACGCCCCCCGCTCCCGTGCCGGACGCGGCGGCCAGCGGCTCCGAGCTGCACGATGCGCCCACGCTGCGGTCACCGGCCTCTCCGTTGCCGGCCAGCGCGCCCACGCCGACCGGGCGGCCTGAAGTGCCGAACTATGAGATGATCTCGTGCGTCGGCCGGGGGGGCTACGGCGAGGTCTGGCTGGCGCGCGACCTGGTGGGCTCCTGCCTCGCGGTGAAGCTGATCTTCCGCCGCTCGTTCGAGGATGAGCGTCCCTACCAGCGCGAGTTCCGTGGCATGAGCATGTTCAGCCCCGTGTCGCGCCAGCATCCGGGCCTCGTCCACGTCCTGCATATCGGCCGGAACGAGGCGGCGGGGTACTTCTACTACGTCATGGAGCCGGCCGACGACGAGCGGCTCGGCGCGGAGATTGAGCCGCGGAGCTACCTGCCGCGCACCCTCCAGGGCGACCTGCGTCGGCGCGGCCGGTACGCTCCGCCGGAGGCCGTGCAGCTCGGCCTCGCGCTCGGCGAGGCGCTCGCCTTCCTCCACGGCCTCCGGCTCATCCACCGCGACATCAAGCCGGCCAACATCCTCTTTGTGCGCGGGCAGCCGAAGCTTGCGGACATCGGCCTCGTCACGCGGCTGGCCGAGCGTCCCGAGGACACAACCTACCTTGGCACGCGGGGCTTCATCGCGCCGGAGGGCCCCGGCACCGCCTCGGCCGACGTGTACGGCCTGGCCAAAGTGATCTTCGTGGCGGTGTCGGGCGGGCAGGCCGGTGACTTTCCGCCGCCTGCCGGCAAGCCCCCCGCGCCCCCTGCGGACCCGGCGCTCGCCGTGCTGCTGGGCGTGCTTGGGCGCGCCTGCTCCGAGAACCCGGCCGAGCGCTACCAGACGGCGGGGGAGTTCGTCGCCGCGCTGCGGGCCGTGGCGGGCTAAGTCCGAGGTGGCGGCCGTGCCAAGCGCCTTCCGGCGAAAGACGGGATCAAAGGCGACTTGAAGGCCTCGCTCGGGAATTTCCTGTGAAACCATGCGCGGCGAATCGCATAAACACGGACATGGAGTACCGCTTGAGCCGCCCCTTCGTCAGCCGGTTCCTTTCGGGCTGCTTTTTCGCCCTGGCCCTTCTGGCTGTGCCCGTGCTGCCCGCCGCCGGGCCGGCCGGGCCGGCCGGCAGCGTCGAGAGCCTGAGCGGCACCGTTGAAATCCGCCGCGCCAACGCCACGGCCTGGGAGCCGGCGTACCGCAGCGCACCCCTGGGCCCGGGCGACGCCGTCCGCACCGGCGAACGCAGCCGCGCCACGCTCCTCCTGCAAGGCCGTGGGGTCGTCCCGCTCGATGAGATCAGCTGGATCGAGCTGCCGGCCGGATCCCGCGGCCTCGCGCTGCGCGTGCTGCGCGGCATCATCTACTTCTTTCACCGCGGCGAGCCGGTGAAATTCGAGGTCTTGGCGGACGCCGCCGCGGCCATGATCGAAGGCACGGAGTTTGTTTTCGCCGTGCAGCCGGATGGCGGGGTCGAGGTGGCGATGTTCGACGGCCGCGTGCTGCTCACGAACGCCGTGGCCGGCGTCACGCTCACCAACGGCCAGGTCGCCACCGTCCGTCCCGGCGGCGCGCCGCAGCGCACCGCCGTCCTGACGGCCGGCGACTTCACGCCCGTGCAGTGGTCCCTCTACTACCCCGGCGTCCTCGTCCTGGCCGACCTCGGCTGGTCCGTCGACGGCCCGGTGGCCGCTGAGGCCCGCGACAGCCTTCGCCTGTACGGCAGCGGCGCACTGCCCGCCGCGCTGGCCGCCTTCCCTCCCACGCGCCAGCCGGCCACGGCGGACGAGCGGGTCTTCCTCGCCGCGCTGCTGCTGGCAAACGGCCGCGCCGACGCCGCCCAGAAGGAGCTCGCCGCCGTGCCGCCGGCGGGAAAGCCCGGCCGGCTCGCCAACGCCCTCCGCCTCGTCATCGCCACCGTGGTCCGCGGCGAAGCGGCCGAGGCCGCCGCGCTCGCCGAGCAGGCCGATGCGCTGCCGACCGAACTTCTCGCCGCCTCCTACGCGCTGCAAAGCCAGTCCCGGCTCGACGACGCGCGCGCCGCCGCCCGGCGCGCGGCCGAGCTCGCGCCCACCGACGGCCTCGCGCTGGCGCGGCTCGCGGAGCTCGAGTTCAGCTTCGGCCGCATCCGCGAGGCACGCGGCCTGGTGACGCGCTCGCTGGAAGTCTCGCCGGACAACGCCGAGGCGCTGGCCCTGCGCGGCTTCCTCGCCGCCGCGGACAACCGCCTCCGCGAGGCGGCGGAGTGGTTCGACCGCGCGCTCGATCGCGACGGCGCACTGGGCAACGCCTGGCTCGGCCGCGGCCTCGCCCGCATCCGCCGTGGCGGCCTCGCCGCAGGCACGACGGACCTGATGATCGCCGCCGCCACGGAGCCGCAGCGCGCCGTGCTCCGCAGCTACCTCGGCAAGGCCTTCGCCGATGCGCGCGAAAACGAACTCGCGGAGCACGAGTTCGGCCTCGCCGAGCGCCTTGATCCGGGCGATCCGACTGCGCCGCTGTACCGCGCGCTGATGCGGCACGGCGCCAACCGCGTGAACGAGGCCATCGCCGACCTCGAACGCGCCCGTGACCAGGGCGCGCTGCGTGGCCTCTTCCGCTCCAGCCTGCTGCTCGACCAGGACCGCGCCGTCAGCTCCGCGAACCTCGCGCGCATCTACCAGGACGCCGGCCTGCAGGACGTCGCCACGCGCGAGGCCGCCCGCGCCTTGGCGGCGGACTACTCGAGCCATTCCGCGCACCTGTTCCTCGCGAACACGTTTGCCGGTCTCCGCGACCCGAACCTCGTGAACCTCCGCTACGAGACGGCCACGGTGAACGAGTACCTGATCGCGAACCTGCTCTCGCCCGTGGGCGCGGGCACGCTGTCTCCGACGATTTCCCAGCAGGAATACGGCAAGCTCTTCGAGCGCGACCGCGTGGGGGTCGTGTCGGCCACCGAGTACCTCAGCCGCGGCGCGTGGGTGCAGGATGGCTCGCTGTACGGCCAGGCCGGGCAGGTCGCCGGCGCACTGGAAGGCTTCTACCGTAGCGACCCCGGCGAACACACGAATGGTGACATCGAGCAGCGGCAGGTCGCCGCGGTCGCCCGCGTGGACTTCTCGCACGCCGATTCGGTGTACCTGCGGGTGTACAATTTCGAGGCCGAGGGCGGTGACGTGCGCCAGCTTCAGGATCCCGCGCAGGCCAACCCGACCGTGCGCTTCGAGGAACGCCAGGACGTGGGCCTGACCGCCGGCTACCGCCACACCTGGCAGCCGGGTGTGGTCACGCTCGCCCTGTTCAGCCGGATCGAGGATGACTTTGGATACACCAACGCAGTCACCCCGAGCATTGCCCGCTACACGGAGGCCGGCGCGCCCAGCGCCATACGGGGCCTGAGCATTGACCAACGCCTCGACAACCGCATCACGGTCCACACGGCGGAACTCCAGCAGATCTGGCAGCATGAGGCGACGAGCGTCATCGGTGGCGGCCGCATCCAGTGGGGCGACTCGGACATCCGCAGCCTTCAGGATGGTTACTACTCCACCTACCCGGAAATCTTCACCGATGACTTCGGCGACGCCTTCCCGGCGGACAACCGCAGCCTGAGCACCGATCTCAGCCGCTACAGCGCCTACGTCCAGGCGCAGCAAACCCTATGGGAACGCCTGACCCTGATCGGCGGCGTCACCTTCGACCACCTGGAGTATCCCCTGAACCCGGCCAGTTCACCGGTGGTGGCCGGTACCGGCAGCACGGACCACTGGTCGCCCAAGGCCGGGCTGCTCGCCGAGCCATGGACCGGCGGCACCCTGCGCGCGGCGTGGTTCCGATCCCTTGGCGGCGGCGGGCTGGACAGCAGCGTGCGGCTTGAGCCGGCGACACTCGCAGGATTCGTGCAGGCGTACCGAAGTCTCGCGCCGGAGTCACTCGTCGGCGCAAAGCCCGGCGCCGAGAATGAGGGCTGGGCCGTGGCGTTCACCCAGGACCTTCCCAGCCGGACCTATATCACCGTTGGCGGACAGTGGCTGAGTTCCGAGGTTGCCGAAGTGACCGGTCTCTTCCTGGCGATGCCCGACTACGTCCCCGCCATCCCGGGCACGACCCGCCGGGAGACCGAGTACCAGGAAACCTCGTTCAGCGTGACGGCTGGACAGCTCATCGGCAAACACTGGTCTGTCGGGCTGCGGTATGCCTGGAGCCTCGCGGAGCTGGATGTTTCCCAGCCTGATTTCCCCGCGCCGGTGAACGGCCAGCCGGAGTACTCCGACGTTGCACGCCAGGCCCATTCGGAATCCACCCTTCACCGTCCGGCGGTCTTCGCCATCTTCAACCACGGCTCGGGATTCTTTGCGGCCACGGACCTCACCTGGTGGCATCAGGACAATGCGAACGATGATTCCGAAGGCACGGCGCCGGCGGCCGTGGAGGATTCCCCCTGGAACTGGAACGCCGTGGCCGGTTGGCGGTCTGTCCAGCGGCGCCTCGAGGTTTCCACCGGCATCCTCAACCTGCTGAACGAGGACCACCGCCTCAGCCCGCTCAGCGCCGAGGGGGCACCTCCTCGGGAACGGACGCTCTTTGTCCGCCTGCGGCTGAGCTTTTAGGCGGAGCCCGCTACCTAAGGTTGGTGAGCACGAGCTCGGGCGACTGCGCCGGCGCCGGGGCGGGGCCGATGTAGTAGGCCATGAAGCGGAACTGCGTTGAAGTCATTCCCGTCAGGTTGATGGTCACGCAATTGTTGCCCGTCTCGGAGCAGTTGAGGGTGTTGCCGCCCATGGTGCCGTTGGCGTTGTACCATCGCAGGATGTAATGCGCCGGCTGGGTCACGGACAGGCAGGCCGTGGCCGTGGTGGCTCCCGCCACGGGTGTCCACCAGCCCGGAGGGGTGCCGGCCTTCATGTAGGTCCAGCGGGCCAGATAAGTGAAGGGCGGGCGTTCCCGGCACGCGCTGTAGCTCCCACCTGCGCCTGGGACGCCGTAACCCGGCGGGAGCGTCGTGATGCCCGCCATATTGGTGAGCATCGTTCCCGAAAGGGGCTGGATGGGACTGAGCAGGGCGCCGTTGAGGGAGCGCGCTACGTTGTTGAGGGCGTCGCTGACCTCGTAGAAGTAAAGGCCGTAGTCGCTCACTTGGATCGGCGAGATGTCCAGCACCGGGCTCTGGCCATCGCCCACCGGGTGCTGTCCGGAGCCGTCCAGCCGGTACCACTGGAACATCGCCTCTGCCGGACGGCCTGCCGCTTTGAAGGTCGCCGATTCTCCGGCGGGCAGGCGCACCACCGGGGGGCGGGCCGTGGCCCGCGGCCCGCCGGGCGGACAGCAATGCGAGCAGCCGGTGACGACGAGAACCAGAAGCATTGAGACCGATGCCAGGGATGCGTACGCGAATGTTTTCATGGGATTGTTTGGTGCCGGGCGTTTGAACCTATGCCTTGTCCATTGCTCCTTGCGCTTGAGTTATGTCTATTCCGGTCCATCTCCCGGCGTAAAGGAATAAGTTGGCCGTCTCCGGCGACGATCCGGATTTCAGGGCCGCCTCTCACCCCAGAAACGAACACACGTACTCGCATAGGCCGCCCGCCACCGTGATCGTGAAGCCCGATTTCGCCGGAACCTCGAAGGCCTGGCCCGCCGAGTGGGCCGTGGCCGATGACTGGCCGTCGAGCATGACGGTGCAGGCCCCGGCCACGATCTCCATGCGTTCCGCGCGGTCGGTGCCAAAGTGGTACGTGCCGGGGTAGACCAGGCCGAGGGTTTTCTTCACGCCATCGGGCAGCAGGATGGTGTGGCTGACGACTTGGCCGTCGAAATAGACGTTGGCCTTGGCCACGGCGGTGACGTTGGGAAACTGCATCGGAGGTTGATGGAGGAGTGATTGGCGGTGGGCGAGGCGCGGACAGCGGCCAGAGTATGCCGCCGCTCAGGCGGAAAACGCCGCGGCCGTGCCGGTACCGGCGCGCTTCAGCACGCCGTTCGCCGCGAGGCGGGCGCAGAGCTTGAAGATGGTTTCGGGGTCGTCCGAGCCGATGGCCTCGGCGAGCTGCTCGGCGGTGAATTCCTTGCCCGCCTGCGCGCGCAGATGGACCAGGGCCCGCTTCTGCAGGGCGAGCACGCCGGCGGCGGCCTTCTTGCCCGCCTCGACGCCGGGCTGGTGGTAGGCATTGATGCCGGCGAGCGAGGCGTACAGCCCCACCGCCCGCTCGAAGAGCGCGATCAACACGCCGACGGTGAACGGCGAGGCGTCGGGCACGGTGAGGGTCACGGACTCACGGCCCTTCTCAGACAGCGCGGCGCGCGTGCCAAGATAGAAGCCTTGGAGGAAGTCACCCGAAGTCACTCCCGGCTCCACCTCGATCGAGCTGCCCTCCCGGTCGCGCAGCACCTCGACGAACACGGCGAAGAAGTTGTTCACGCCCTCGCGGAGCTGCTGGACGTAGGCGTGCTGGTCGGTCGAGCCCTTGTTGCCGTACACGGCGAGGCCCTGATTCACGATGCGGCCAGCCAGGTCCAGCTCCTTGCCGAGTGACTCCATGACGAGCTGCTGAAGATACTTCGAGAGCAGCTCGAGGCGGTCCTTGTAGGGAAGGATCACCATGTCCTTCGCTCCCCGGCCCTGTCCGGCGTGCCACCAGGCCAGCGCGAGGAGGGCGGCGGGGTTCTGCTCGACTTCGGCGGAGCGGGTGACTTCGTCGCTCGCGCGCGCGCCGGCCAGCAGGCCGTCCACGTCGCAGCCTTGCAGCGCGGCGGGCAGCAGGCCGACGACGGACGTCTCGCTGGTCCGGCCGCCGACCCAGTCCCACATCGGGAAGCACCGCAGCCAGCCACCGGCCACCGCGTGACGGTCGAGCTGGCTGCCCTCGCCCGTGATGGCCACCGCGTGCTTCGCGAAGTCCAGCCCGGCCCGCTGCCACGCCACCGCGGCCTCGAGCATCCCGTTGCGCGTCTCCGGCGTGCCGCCGGACTTGGAGATCACCAGCGCGAGCGTGCGGCCGAGACCTCCCTCAAGCCGCGCCAGCACGCGGTCCATGCCGTCGGGATCCGTGTTGTCGAAGAAAAACGGGCGCAGCCGGTCCGTGGCCGGATGCCCGAGTGCATTGGCCACGAACTGCGGCCCCAAGGCCGAGCCGCCGATGCCGATGACGAGGAGGTTCTCGAACGCCCCGCCCGCCCCGGCCACACGCCCGGCATGAACGTCGGCGGCGAACGTCTTCACGCCGGTCAGCGTGCCTTCGATAGCCGCGCGGATTTCCGGCGTCGGTGCCAACGCGGGATTCCGCAGCCAGTAATGTCCGACCATCCGGCCCTCGTCCGGGTTGGCGATGGCGCCGGCCTCCAGTTCGCGCATCGCGGCCAGCGCAGCCCGCATCGGCCTAGCCATGCGGGCCAGGAAGTCGTCCGGGAAGTTCATCCGGCTGACGTCGAGCGCGAGGCGCGCGGCGGGGAACTCGCAGTACTGGGCCTGAAAACGTTTCCAGTGGTCGGTTCGAGGCATGGCCCCCGGACGCTGCCGAAAGCCGACGGCCGGGACAACCGCCGAGTCCAGGAGGGCGAGACGGCGATGGCACCGCGGTATCGCGCCCGAACCGAACGCCGGGCAGTCTTCCCTCGTTCCATGATGTCCCCGCCTTCCCCGGCTGGTCGCACGGCGGCCCTGCCGGTGATGGCATCCTCGGGCGCGCGCCCGGCCGCCCCCGCGGCGGATCTTGCCGGCCTGCGGGGCGAACAGCGCAGGGCCCGCCGGAATCCGCTCCGGCGGGCCCGCGCCACGATGTCCGAGGCCGCAACGACCTGCGCGTCGCCATCCGCCGGCTGCTCTCGACGCTGCGGCTGATGGCCGCCGCCGTCCCCCGGGCTCCCAGGAAAAGGGCCCGTCGCAAACTCCGGCACCTCCTGAGGCTGCTGTCACGCCTCCGTGACACGCATGTCCAGCTTGGCCTGCTCCGCGCCGTCGGCCAGCGAAGGTCGGTACCGAAGGATGTCTGGGAACACCTCGAACGCGGACAACTCAGGCTGGAGCGGCGGCTCACGCCCACGCTGGCGGCGGTGCGGATCGGCCGGCTGTCCAGTTTGCGCCACGCGGTGGCCACGGCGACGCTCACACCGCGCCGTACGCAGCGGACCGAGGCGGCCCTGCGGGCCGCCCACGCGGACGCTCTCGCCCGGCTCAAGGCGCGCCGCCGTCGCATGGATCCCACCCGGCCGGAGACCATCCACCGGCTACGCCTGGCCCCTAAACGCTGCCGCCACATGGTCGAGGCGATGGCCCGGCTGCCTCCGGAGGCGGATGAATGCCGGTGGGCCGTGATGCGGGAATGCCAGCCGCAGCTGGGCGGCATCCAGGATCTCGACATGCTGCTTGAAAGCGTGTCGAAGTTCGCCGGAAGCGCGCCGGAGCCCGGCCGGCTTGAACCGCTCATCACGCAGCTTCGCCGTCGGCGTGACGCGCTGCTGGCCCGGTTCTTCGCCGCCGCCCCGATCCGTCACACGGAGGAACTGGATTGAATCCCCGCACGTCTGCGGATTTCATCCCGGTGCCCGAACCCCGGCCGCCCGTGTCCCTGCAACTCCCCGCCGTCCAACCGCATCGGCCCGAAAGCGCCGGTGTGCCTCGGGCGGCCCTGTGCCCGAATGCGTTTCCGCCGGCGGCGCCCGCACCACCCCGGCCTTGGGAGGGCCTCACCGGGGCGGTGTTTGCCGGGATCAAGGGCGAGGCACTGAAACTGGCGGGCATCACCCTCCATCCGCGCCACCGCGAACTGTTGGGGCGCCGTGCGGAGCGCGGGGGGGCTGCGGGACCGCGCGGGTGGACGGCGCTGCTGACCGCCGTGGAGGACGGTGACCCGGTGGCGGTCCAGCGGCTCATCGACTTGGTGACGACCCGGCACACCGGCTTCTTCCGGCACCCGGAGCACTTCGAGCTGGCAGCGGCCCATGCCCGCCACGCCGTGAAGGAGCGCGGCGTGGCGCGGCTCTGGTCGGCGGGCACGGCCACAGGCGAGGAGGCGTGGTCGCTGGCCATTACGATGGTGGAGGCCTTCCAACGGCCCGACCCGCCGGTGGAAATCGTGGCCACGGACATCCACGAGGCCGCGCTGGCAGCGGCGGCCCGGGCGGAGTATCGGGACCGTGCGCTTCAGGCGCTCGGCGGCGCCCGGCGGGCGCGGTTTGCCACGGAACCGGCTGCGGAGGGGCGGCAGGGGCTGGTCCCGGCTCTCCGCCGGTTCGTCCGCTTCCACCCGCTGAACCTCGCCGCCGCCGTCTGGCCGGTGGACGGGCCGTTCGACGTGATCCTCTGCCGCAACGTGCTGATGTACCTCGAGGCCGGCCACCGCTATGCCGTGCTGGAGCGGCTCGCTTCGCTGCTGGCGCCGGACGGCCTCCTGTTCCTCGATCCCGCCGAGCATCCCGGACCGGCTGGACACTGGTTTTCACCCCGCGCTGAAGGCGTGTACGCCCGCCGGCGCGGGTTGCCTGCGAGCCGCCGGGAAAGCTGGCCGCATCCGGCCCACTGAGATCACGACATGACCATCGCCAAACGCCTGATCATCCTGCTCGCCGTGCCGCTCGTGGCGCTGGTGGGGTTGGGCCTCTTCATTCGCCACCAGCTGGTGGAAGTTGAAGAACGCAGCCGCTTTGTGGCGGAAACGCAGATCCGGAGCCTCGCGACCCTGGGCGACATTACCCGAAGCTTTACGGAACTGCGGGTCAATGTTCGAAGCCATCTATTGGCTGCGGACAAGGTGGAACAAGACAAGGCCCGGGTGGCCTTCAATGAGGACAAGACGGAACTCGCCCGCGAGCTTGGCGATTATGGCGACGGACTGATCGCGGACGAGAAGGACAGGCGCTTGATGAACGATTTCCGCGATTTGAGCCGCGATTGGATTGCTGGCGCGGAGCAGGCCATGTCGCTGGCCGATGATGGACGGCGCAACGAAGCCACCGTCATGTTGCTCGGTCCGGTGGCTGAGCTTGGCAGCCGCCTCAGCCACGTGTCGGCTGATTGGATTCGGCACAACGAAGACCTCGCCACCGCCGCCGGCAAGGACGCCGTCGCCGCCATCGAGGATTCGCGCTGGCGGATGCTGTTCGGCAACACCACCGCGCTGCTCCTGACCGGTCTGCTGGGCTTCCTGACCTACCGGCGCATCGTCCGGCCCATCTGCGCGCTCAACTCCTCGGTGAAGACCATCGCCGCGGGGGACTATGGCCAGACGGTCCCCTTCACCGACGCCACCGACGAGACCGGCGGCCTGGCCCGCTCGGTAGCCGTGCTCAAGCAGGGCGCGGCCGCCATGGACGAGCAGCGTTGGGTGAAGGCGAGCGCCTCCAAGCTCATGGGTGAGTTGCAGCACGCCACCTCACTCCCGGAGTTTGGAGAGCGGCTGGTTTCGGGCCTCGTGCCGCTGCTGGGTGGTGGCGTCGCAGGCTTCTATTTGTTCGAGGAGAATCCCGGAAGCCTCAGAAGGATCGCCGCCTACGGCCTGGCCGGGTGCGGAAGTTCCGCCGACGCGTTCGGCGTGGGCGAGGGGTTGGTTGGCCAGTGCGCACGGGAGCGCAAGGCGGTCACGCTCACGAATCTTCCGCCGGAATACCTGCGGATCGCCTCGGGCCTCGGGGCGGCGGCACCCGTTCAGGCCGTCGCCTCGCCGCTGGTGTCCAAGGACGTGCTGCTGGGCGTCGCCGAGGTCGCCACGTTCCGCGCGTTCAGCCCGCGGGAGCAGGCGCTGCTGGACGACCTGCTGCCGGTGGTGGCGATGAGCCTCGAGGTGCTGCAGCGCAATCTCCGGACGCAGGAACTGCTCGCCCAGACGCAGGAGCAGGCCCGCCTGCTCGAGGAGCACACGGGTGAGCTGATGCAGTCCCAGGAGGAATTGCTCGCGCAAAAGGCGGAGCTGGAAACCCAGCAAAAGGAACTTGCCGAGGCCAAGCAGAAGGCCGAGGGCGCCACGGAGATGAAGTCCATGTTCCTCGCGAACATGAGCCACGAGATCCGCACGCCGATGAACGCCATCATCGGCCTCTCGCACCTCGCCCTGAAGACGCCGCTCAACCCCAAGCAGCGCGATTACGTCGCCAAGGTCCACAACGCCGGCACGTCCCTCCTCTCCATCATCAACGACATCCTCGACTTCTCGAAGATCGAGGCCGGCAAGCTCGAGATCGAGGCCACGCCCTTCCGCCTCGACGAGGTCATCAGCTCCGTCACCACGCTGACCGCGCAGAAGGCCCATGAGAAGGGCCTCGAGTTCCTGGCCCACGTGGCACCCGGCATCCCCGAGCACCTGCTCGGCGACCCGCTGCGCCTGGGGCAGATCCTGACGAACTTCGTCAACAACGCGGTCAAGTTCACCGAGCAGGGCGAGATCCGGCTCGGCATCGAACAGGTCGAGCGCACCGGCGGGAAGGTCCAGCTCAAGTTCTCCGTCCGCGACACCGGCATCGGCATGACGAAGGAGCAGGCGGCGAAGCTCTT
Organism: Limisphaerales bacterium; assembly: GCA_046155815.1. Classification (GTDB taxonomy): domain Bacteria; phylum Verrucomicrobiota; class Verrucomicrobiia; order Limisphaerales; family CAIMTB01; genus JBJXFY01. Next base: position 18,232 of record JBJXFY010000252.1, read on the forward strand.
CCAGCCCTTCACGCAGGCCGACATGTCCACCACCCGCAAGCACGGCGGCACCGGCCTCGGCCTCACCATCTGCCGCCGCCTGGTCGAGCTGATGGGCGGGCGCATCGGGCTCGAGAGCGAGCCGGGCGTGGGCACCACCTTCATCTTCACCGTCTGGCTCGGCGTGGGCGAGGCGCAGGGCTCCGGCCGCCTGGTCCCCGACCGCCTGGCCGCGCTCCGTGCGCTGGTCGTGGACGACAACCCCGCCGCGCGCGAGATCCTCCAGGAACCGCTCAGCACGCTGGCCAGCCGCGTGGACGTCGTCGCCTCGGGCAAGGAGGCCATCGCCGCCGTCCGGGAGCACGACGCCACCGACCCCTACGACATCGTGTTCATGGACTGGCGCATGCCCGGCATGGACGGCCTGCAGGCCAGCCGCCACATCAAGGGCGACGAGACGCTGAAGCACCCGCCGCACATCGTGCTCGTCACCGCCTTCGGCCGCGAGGAGGTGCGCGAGGAGGCTGAGCGGCTGGAGCTCGACGGGTTCCTCGTGAAGCCGGTCACCAAGTCCATGCTCGTGGATACGCTGGTGAACGTCTTCGCCGCGCCGGAGGAGACCGTGGCCCCGGCGGCGGCCGGCGAGGCGGAGCAGCGGCTGCGCGGCGTGCGCGTGCTGCTCACGGAGGACAACGAGATCAACCAGCAGATCGCCGTGGAGCTGCTCGAAGGCGCCGGCGCCACCGTGCGGGTGGTCAACAACGGGCGCGAGGCCGTTGAGGCCCTGTTCCATGGCCCGCAGACCCCGCCCTTCGACGTCGTGCTGATGGACCTCCAGATGCCCGTGATGGATGGCCATCAGGCGGTGGCGAAGATCCGCTCCGACGGGCGCTTCACCAGCCTGCCCATTCTCGCCATGACGGCGCACGCCACGCTCGAGGAACGTCAACGCTGCCTCGCGGAGGGAATGAACGACCATATCTCCAAGCCCGTTGATCCGGCGCTGCTGTTCGACACGGTGGCGAGGCACGCCCGGCCCGGCGCGATGCCTTCCGCATCCCCCACCCCCTCCCCGTCGGGCGTGGAGACCAGGAGCACGGGGAACACCTCCCCCGAGACACGGGACTTGTTCAGCCAGCCTCCCGCCGCCCTCAACGTCGCCGACGGCCTCGCCCGCGTGGCCGGCAACCGCAAGCTGTACCTCAAGCTGCTCCGCCAATTCGTGGACCAGCAGGCGGGCGCGCCCGCGGAACTGGCGCGCCTGAGCGCCGCCGGGGACGACCCGACCGCCGAACGCCTCGCCCATACCGTGAAGGGCGTCGCCGGGAACCTCGGCGCGGGCGCGGTGCAGGCCGCCGCCGGCGCGGTGGAAAAGGCGCTCCACGACCGCGCCCCGGCCGGGGCCGTCCAACCGCTGCTCGACGCGCTCGACGCCCGCCTCGGCGAGCTGCTCACCCCCCTTCGCACCCTCCTGCCCCCGGTGGCCGACCCGGCGCCCGCCGCCGCCCTCGATCCGGCCGCCGCGCGACCCGCCGTCAAGACCATGCTCGCGCACCTGGCCAACTTCGACGCCGCCGCCGCCGAGCAGCTCGAGGCGCAGCGCGCCGTGTTCTCCGCCTTGTTCAACGCCGACGGCTTCGCGCAGTTCGAACTGCGGCTCGGCGGCTACGACTTTGCCGCCGCCCAAGCACAGCTTGAGGAGGCCGCCCGGACGCACGGGCTGCTCCCTGCCTGAACCGACGCCCCAGCCCGCCCAGACGCCCCCTCCATGACTTCACCCGCCCCCGCCGGCCGCCTCCTCGTCGTGGACGACACGCCCGCGAACATTCAGACCCTCGCCGCCACCCTGAAGCAGCACGGGTACCAGATCAGCGTCGCCACCAACGGCCGCCAGGCGCTCGAGGTCGTCGCCCGCGTCCGGCCCGACCTGATCCTCCTCGACGTGATGATGCCGGAGATGGACGGCTTCGAGACCTGCCGGCGGCTCAAGGAGTCCGAAGACTGGCGCGACATCCCGGTGATCTTCCTCACCGCCAAGACCGACACGACGGACATCGTGCAGGGCTTCGAGCTCGGCGCCGTGGACTACGTGGGCAAGCCGTTCAACGCCCACGAGCTCCTCGCCCGAGTGAACACGCACCTCACCATGGACCGCCTGCGCCGCGAGAACGAGCGGCTCCTGCTCAACGTGCTGCCCCCCTCCATCGCCGGCCGCCTCAAGAGCGGCGAGACCGGCATTGCCGACCAGTTCCCCGACGTCAGCGTGCTCTTCGCCGACATTGTCGGCTTCACCTCCCTGTCCGTCAGCCTGGCGCCCGAACCCCTCGTCGCGCTGCTCGACGACCTCTTCATGCGCTTTGACGAGATCGCCCATCGGCTGGGCGTGGAGAAGATCAAGACCATTGGCGACTGCTACATGGCCGTCTGCGGCGTGCCCGAGGCCCGGCCGAACCACGCCGCCGCGCTCGCCGGCATGGCGCTGGAACTGCTGGCGGCAGTGCGGGACTTCAACCGCGACCGGGGCACTGCACTCCGGCTCCGCGTCGGCCTGAACGCCGGGCCGGTCGTGGCCGGGGTGATCGGCCGCAGCAAGTTCATCTACGATCTCTGGGGCGACACCGTGAATGTCGCCAGCCGCATGGAATCCACCGGCCAGCCCGACCGCATCCAGGTGGCCGCCCCCATGCAGCCCGCCCTGGCTGCGGCCGGTTTCACCCTCGAGGAGCGCGGCGAGGTCGAGGTCCGCGGCAAGGGCCCCCTCCACACCTGGTGGCTCACCGGACGGACCTGCGACTGACGAGGCCGGTGGGATTTCCAGCCCGCCCTGACCGTCCCGGGGGCCGGGGCAGTCATGTCCCGGGGAGGCGGCGACGGCCACGCCGCGGCCTTGACAGTCCAACGATTGATTAAAACAATTGTTTCAATCGTGGATTTGAAGCCGGCCAACCCCGCCGCGACGCGCGACCAGCTCCTCGCGTCCGCCGCGGACGTCTTTGCCGAGCAGGGCTTCCGCGCCGCCACCGTGCGCGAGATCTGCCGCCGCGCCGGGGCGAACGTCGCGGCCGTGAACTACCACTTCCGCGACAAGGACGCCCTCTACGCCGCCGTCCTCGGGCAGTCGCTCGAGGCCGCGCTGCGGCGTTTCCCGCCCACGCTGGATGTCCCGGCCCGCGCCCCGGCGGAGGCGCGCCTTGAGGCGTTTGTCCGATCGTTCCTGCACCGCGTCTTCGACCTCGACCCGTCCGCGCGCCATGCGCGGCTGATGCTGCGCGAGATGATCGAGCCGACCGGCGCGCTCGACGGGGTGGTGGCCGGGCACATTGCACCGATGGCCGCGGTGCTGCTGGACATCCTCCGCGCCCTGCTCGGGCCACGCATCCCGGAGGAGGCCCTGCGCCTCGGCTTCAACAGCGTGGTGGCGCAGGTTCTCTTCTACGCCCACTGCCGGCCCGTCCTGGAACGCCTCCAGCCCGGCACGCCGGTCGGGCCGGAAGCCGTGCCGGCGCTGGCCGCGCACATCACGCGCTTCTCCCTCGGCGGCCTGGCCGCCCTGCGCCCGGCCCGCCCGGTCCGCCGCCCCCGCCGCCGATGAACCACCTCGCGCTCAAGATGCTCTTCGCGGACCGCGCGAAGTACGTGATGCTGCTGAGCGGCCTCACCTTCGCCGCGCTGCTGATGACGCAGCAGGCGGGCGTCTTTGTCGGCATCCTCGGCTGGACGCAGGCCAACCTGCGCAACATGCGCGCCCCGATCTGGGTCGTGGACCCGAAGGTCGAGCAGGTGAACGAGGTGAAGCCCATGCGCGACACGGACGTCAGCCGCGTGCGCTCGGTGCCCGGCGTGGCGTGGGCGGTGCCGATGTACTGGGGCATCCTCCAGGCGCGCCTCGCGGACGGCACGTTCAAGCCCGTCCAGATTGTCGGCCTCGACAACGCCTCCATGATCGGCCGGCCCGCGCGGATGCTCGCCGGCCGGGTCGAGGATCTGCGGTTGCCCAACGCCGTGATCATTGACGAGCTCGGGGTGAAGCGCCTCAGCCGCGGCCGGCCCCGGCCGATCGGCCTGGGCGACACCTTCGAGATGAACGACCGCGAGGCGCGCATCGTGGGCATCGCGAAGACGGAGATGTCGTTCTTCGGCTATCCCTACATCTTCAGCAATTACGAGCAGGCCCTCGAGTTCGCGCCCCGCCAGCGGAAGATGCTGAGCTACATCCTCGTGAAGCCGGCGGAGGGCGAGGATCCGGAGACCGTGGCGGCGCGCATCCGCGCCGAGACCGGGCTGGGCGCGTACACGGAGGAGCGGTTCGGCGTCTCGACGGTGCGGTGGTTCTTTGTGAACACGGGCATTCCCACGTCGTTCGGGATGACGATCCTGCTGGGCTTCATTGTCGGCGTGGCGGTCGCGGGGCAGACGTTCTACTCGTTCATCCTCGAGAACCTCCGGCACTTCGGCGCGCTCAAGGCGATGGGCGCCTCGGACGCGCGCCTCACGGGCATGGTGCTGCTGCAGGCGTTTTCCGTCGGGCTCATCGGCTACGGCCTCGGCCTCGGCCTCACGGTGGCCATCGGCAGCGTGTTCCTGAAGAAGGGCATGCCGCCCTTCGACTTGCCGTGGCAGCTTCCGGTGGCGACGCTCGTCGCCATCCTCGTCATCTGCACGTTTGCCGCGCTGCTCGGCATCCGGCGCATCCGGCGGCTCGATCCCGCCATCGTCTTCCGTGGCTGATTCGCCTTCCAGCAACGGCAACGTCTACGCCGTCCACGTCCGCGGCGTGTCCAAGACCTTCGGGCACGGCGAGGCCGCGGTGCAGGCGCTGAAGGCCGTGGACTTCGACGCCCGCGAGGGCGAGGTGCTGATGATCGTCGGCCCGTCCGGCTGCGGGAAGACGACGCTGCTGAGCGTGATCGCGGGCACGCTGCACTTCGACGCGGGCGAGGTGGACCTGTTCGGCACCGGGCTGCACGCGCTGAAGCCGGCGGAGATCACGCGGCTCCGCGCCCGGCACATCGGGTTCATCTTCCAGTCCTTCAACCTCGTGCCGACGCTGAATGTGGTGGAGAACGCCTCCGTGCCCCTGCTCATCAACGGCGTGCGCCGGCGCGCCGCCGAGGAGCAGGCCGCCGCGATGCTCACGCGGGTCGGCCTCAAGGGCCGCGAGCGCGACCCGGTCACGAACCTCTCCGGCGGCCAGCAGCAGCGCGTGGCCATCGCCCGTGCGCTCGTCCACAATCCGCGGCTCGTCATCTGCGACGAGCCGACCTCCGCGCTCGACAAGGCCAACGGCCAGGCCGTGATGGAACTGCTTCGCGAGATGGCCCGCGTGCCCGGCCGCTGCGTCATCGTCGTCACGCATGACAACCGCATCTTCCGCTTTGCCGACCGCCTGGCGGAGATGGAGGACGGCCGCGTGCAGCGCGTGCATGAGAACTTCGCGACGTACTCCGGACACGACCACTGACTCCGCGTTTTCCGCCATGATCTTCAAACGCTTCAGCTTCTACCTCGCGCTCGCCGGCGTGGCGGGCGCGGTCCTGCTCGTGCGCCAGCAACGGACGAGGCCCCCCGCCCCGCCGCCGCTCGCGGAGCCGACCCGCTCGCCGTATGCGACCTTCGTCGCCGCCACGGGGATCATTGAGGCACGCCGCGAGAACGTGGCCGTCGCCACACCCAAGCCCGGTCTGGTGACGGCGGTCCTCGTCGGGGTCGGCACCGCCGTCACGAACGGACAGCCGCTGCTCCGGCTGGACGACCGCGAGGCCGACGCCGCGGTGACCGCCGCCCGCGCCCAGCTCGCGGCGCTCGGGGCCCGCCGCCGCGTCGAGCAGGTGGGCATTGACGACTGGACCGATCGTTTCGCCCGGGTGGAGACGCTCAGCCGCGACAGCGTGGCCAGCGAAGACGACCTCAAACGGACGTGGTTCGCCCTCGAAACCGCCAAAGCCGCGCTGGTGCAGCTCGACGCTGAGATCGACGCCAGACGCGCCGACCTCCACCGGGCGGAGGTCGCGCGCGATGTGCTCACGGTCCGCGCCCCGCGCGATGGACGGGTGCTGCAGCTCAACATCCGCGCCGGCGAGTACGCCGTGCTGGCCGCCGACAAGCCGCTGCTGGTGATGGGCGATGTGACCCGTCTCCAGGTCCGCGCCGACGTGGACGAGCAGAACGCCCCGCTGGTCGTGCCGGGCACGGCCGCGACGGCGTTTCTCAAGGGCAGCAACGACAAGCGGATGCCGCTCGAGTTCGTGCGGGTCGAGCCGTTCGTGGTGCCGAAAAAATCCCTGACCGGCGACAGCGCCGAGCGCGTGGACACGCGCGTGCTGCAGCTCATCTACGAGCTGAACCCGCCCGAATTTCCGGTCTACGTCGGCCAGCAGGTGGACGTCTTCATCGAACGGCCGCGGGAGTGACGAACGCGGCTGCGACACCCCGTCACCGCGAGGTGTCCGGAGCACCTCGCGGCACAAGAAAGACGGGGCCGCGACGAGAAGGGGCGTTCACCCGCGGCGACGGGGCGTCGCCGCGAGGGGAACTCACCCCGCCCCGATCACACGCAGGACCGCATCCTTCGTTGCCCCGACCACCTGCGGCGCCATGCCGGCCTGGGCCATCGCGATGTCCGGATCCTTCAGCCCGTGTCCGGTCATCGTCGCGGTGACGACGCTGCCGCCGGGGATTCCACCCTCCTTCACGGCGCGGATCAGGCCCGCCAGCGGCGCGGCGCACGCGGGTTCGACAAGGATGCCCTCGGTGCGCGCCACGAGCTTGTAGGCGTCCAGAATTTGCTCGTCCGTCACCTTCCGGATGGCTCCTCCGGACTCCCGCGCCGCGGAGATCGCGCCCTGCCAGCTCGCCGGATTCCCGATCCGGATCGCGGTGGCGACGGTCCGCGGGTCCGCGACGGGCGCGCCGTCCACGATCGGGGCGGCGCCGGCGGCCTGCCAGCCCATCATGCGCGGCAGACGGTCGCCAAGGCCCGCGGCGTGGTACTCGCGGAAGCCGCGCCAGTAGGCGGTGATGTTGCCCGCGTTGCCGACGGGCAGGAAATGGAAGTCCGGCGCGCGCCCGCCGAGCTGGTCGCAGATTTCGAAGGCGGCGGTCTTCTGACCTTCGATGCGCACGGGGTTCACGGAGTTGACCACCTCGACGAGGCCCGTCTCGCCCACCTCGCGGACGATGCGGAGCGCGTCGTCGAAATTGCCCTCGATGGCCAGCGTGGTGGCGCCGTACATGAGGGCCTGGGCGAGCTTGCCGAGAGCGATCTTGCCGTGCGGCAGGAGGACGATGCAACGCATCCCGGCGCGCGCGGCGTACGCGGCGGCGCTGGCGGAGGTGTTGCCGGTGCTGGCGCAGATGACGGCCTGCGCCCCGCGCTCCTTCGCCTTGGACATCGCGAGCGTCATGCCGCGGTCCTTGAAGGAGCAGGTCGGGTTCAGCGCCTCGTACTTCAGGTGCAGGGTGAACTCACCGCCGATGGCGCGGACGAAGTTGTCGGCCTGGATGAGCGGGGTGTTGCCTTCGTTCAGGCTCACGACGGGCGTCGTGTCCAGGACCGGCAGGCGCGAGCGGTAGCGCTCGATGACGCCACGCCACGCGGCACCCGCTTGGCGGTAGGTGAGGGTGTCCGGGGAATCGGGCATGGGCAGGCGGCTCAGGAAAAACTCTCGACCGGGAACAGCGCCGGCTGTCCGCCCACCGAGGGCAGGCGGCGGATCTGTTCCAGCGCGCGGTGCATCGCGGCGCGCGGCGCGTCGTGCAGCATCAGCACCAGGGGGACGTGAGCGCCCTCGTGGCCCTCCGGCTGGATGACGGAGGAGATGCCGATGCGCGCGCGGGCCAGCACCGCCGCAATGCGCGCCAGCACGCCGGGCCGGTCAACCACGTCGAGGCGGAGGTAGAATGACGAGGTGGTCTTCTCCGCCGGCACCACCGCGCCGTCGCGGTCATGGGCGACAAAGGCCGGGATACGGTTCCGGGCGCCGCACTTCAGGTCGAGCGCGGCGTCGGCCAGGTCGCTCAGCACGGAGCTGGCCGTCGCGTCGCGGCCCGCTCCGCGGCCGTAATGGAGCGTGTCGCCCACGATGTCGCCGCGGACGAAGACGGCGTTGAACACGTCGCCCACGCCGGCGAGGACGTGGCTGTTCGGGATCAGGGTCGGCTCCACGGTGACGCTGATGCGGCCGCCGCCCCGGCCGCCGGGCTTCTCGCGGTTCAACGCCTTCACCACGCCCAGCAGCTTGATCGTGTAGCCGAGCTGCGCGACGAACCGCATGTCGAGCGCCGTCACGCCGCGGATGCCCTGCACATGGATCTGCCGCGGGTCCACCCAGAAACCGTGCGCCAGCGAGGCGAGGATGCCGGCCTTGTGCATCGCGTCGAGGCCGTCCACGTCAAGCGAGGGGTCGGCCTCCGCATAGCCGAGGCGCTGGGCGTCGGCGAGCACGGCGGCGAAGTCCGCGCCCTCGCGGGCCATGCGGGTGAGGATGTAGTTGCAGGTGCCGTTGAGGATGCCGAAGAGACGCGTGACGCGGTTCCCGACCAGCGACTCGCGCAGCACCTTGATGATCGGGATGCCGCCGGCGACGGAGGCCTCGTAATGGAGGTTCGTGCCGTGCGCGGCGGCGAGGGAGAAGAGCTCCTCGCCGTGGGCGGAGAGCAGCGCCTTGTTGGCCGTGACCAGCGGGCGGCCCAGCCCGAGCGTCGCCCGGGCGACGTCGCGCGCGGTGGTCGTGCCGCCCATCACCTCGACGACGATGTCCACGCCGGGCGCGAGGGCGGCCTCGCGCCAGTCGCGGGTGACGACGCCGGCGGGCAATGAGAAGTCGCGCGCCCGGCGCGGGTCGCGCACGGCGACCTTCGCGAGGTGGAAACGCACGCCCAGCCGGGCGGCAAGTCGCGGACCGTGGCGCTGGAGTGCCTGGACCACGCCGCCGCCGACCGTGCCGGCGCCGATGAGCGCAAGGTTGACCTGCCGCATACGCAAACGAGCGGCGGACAGTGCCGAAGCGGGCGCGTTGCGCCAACGATTTTCAAAAGGACGAGCAGCCCTCAGGCAGGAGAGCTCACTAGCCCCTTCCTGCCGCCATCAGCCCGGGACCTGCGCACTCCGCACCTCACCCGTCGGTGAGCCTCGCCGCACAATGAGGCGCGGTCGGCGGACCGCGAACGCCAGCCACAGCTCGCGAGGCGCGTCGCCGCGGCACGCGGATGGATCAAGTGGCCCACCCTTGCCCGGCCGGCGGGCGGGTGACCCCGGGTCATCGTGGCCCCGAGGAAGCCCGCCACTGCTCCTGTTCCGCCAAACGCCTCCGTTCCGTGCGGTCGATCTCGTACAGGGCGGGCTGGTACGTGTGGAAAGCCTCCAGCCTCGCCTCTTCGACCCGGCGCCGTGACTCCATGCCGGCGCAACCGCTCAGAAGCATAAGCCCGAGCGGGGTCGCAGGTCGAAGCCTCTTCATGCAGTCGTCCCTGAGACCGTGGTTCTCCAGCGCGCCGGCAGGTTAGTTCACCCCCGCAGTCTGCGGCGGGCGCAGGCCCACGCACACCAGGTCGCCGGCCGAGTTGCGCAGATAGAGCCGGCCATTCGCCAGCACCGGAACGGTCCAGCACTGCCCGCCCAGCACCTGCGCTCGCGCCACGGGCTTGAATTCCGCCGGCGAAATCTTCCCCACCATCAGCTCGCCCTTCTCACCCAACACGATCAGATGTCCGCCCGCCGCGGACACTGCGCCATGCGCCGGATCCTTGAAGCTCCACTTCACCGCGCCGGTCGCAGCCTCAAGGCACCGCAGCGTCGTGTCTTTGCCACGCTCATTGCCGTCAATTCCGTACAGGTGGCCGTCCACGAGCACGCCGGCATTCATCTGGTTCCGCATGTTCTTGTTCTCCCAGACGACGGAGGGCCTGCCCCCCTTGACCTCGATCAGCGCGCCGCCCCGGCCATAGCCCGATGAAATGAAGACGCGCCCCGGCCCCACGACGATCGGGTCCGCCGCGTTCACGTCGTAACTGGTCTCCCACGGATGCGACCAGGCGATCTTCCCGTCGGCGGCGTTGACGGCCGCAAGCTGCTTGGCGCTGAAGATCAGGAAGAGCTTCCCGCCTCCATGCTGCATCGGCACGGCGGTCGCGTAGCCGGCCATGTCCGGGCCGGTGGACCAGACGACCTTGCCGGTCTTCTTGTCCACCGCCGTGCCGGCCGTGCCGACGTTCAGGATGAGGCGGTCGCCGTCGACCAATGGCGAGCTCGCGAAGCCCCACTCGAGCAGCTTGGCGCCGATTTCCTCGGCGAGGTTTTTCTGCCACCGCACCGCGCCCGAAGCCGTGTCGAGCGCGAACAGGTCGCCACGCCGGCTCAAGGCGAACACCGTGTCACCGTCCACCGTGGGCGTCGCGCTGGGGCCGCCGACGTAATACTTCGGGTCGAGCGGGTGCTCGTAGGTGTGCTTCCAAAGCTCCTTCCCGGACTCGGCGTCGAAGCCGTACACGGACTCCTGGCCGTCGCGGTTGCCCATCGTGTAGGCGCGGCCGTTGGCGACCGTCACGGACGACATGCCGGTGCCGACCTTCGCCTTCCAGAGCTGACGCGGGCCGTCATCGGGCCACTCGGTGCTCCAGCCGGTCTCGGTCGAGATGCCGTCGAGGTTGGGGCCGCGCCAACGCGGCCAGTCCCCGGCGTACGCGCCGGGGACGGAGAGCGAGGCCAGGATCGAGATGGCGAGAAGGCGGGGCAGAAGGTTCATGGCAGGCGTTTGACGCGGGAGGCTAGGCGGGAGCTTCAAGGCGTCAAATGGAGCGTGGCCACCCTCCCGCCGCCGGAACTTGGAACTTGGAACTTCCCGCCCTTCCTCCCGAACCTCCGCCCATGGACCCGCTGCTGAAGCTCCTCCGCGACAACGCCGCCCTCACGCCCGCCCGGCTCTCCGCCCTGCTCAACCTGTCCGAGGACGAGGTCGCCCGCCGCATCCAGGCGGCCGAGGATGACCGCACCATCCTCGGCTACCGCACGCTGCTGAACGAGGAGAAGCTCGGCCTCGACCTCGTGCGCGCCGTGATCGAGGTGAAGATCACGCCCGAGCGCGGCGGCGGCTTCGACCGCCTCGCGGAGCGCATCGCGAAGCACGCCGAAGTCCACTCGTGCCACCTGATGAGCGGCAGCTACGACCTTCTGGTCGTCGTCGAAGGGAGCAGCCTGCGCGAGGTGGCGCGCTTTGTGGCCGAGAAGCTCTCGACCGTGCAGGGCGTCCTCTCGACCGCCACGCACTTCATGCTCAAGCCGTACAAGGAACAGGGCGTCCTCATCAGCGGCGCGCCGGCCGACGAACGCCTCGCGGTCACGCCCTGAACGCCGGGGCTGCGCCGCGTGCCCGCTGGCGGTCCCGGCAGCCGGGGACGTCGCAGCCGCTGAATCACATTGGCCTTTCCCCGCCGGCCCCTATCGTCCCGGCCTCGATTCGACCATGGCCACGCTCCGCCCCTTCCCCGCCCTGCTGCCGAAGCCCGAACTCGCCGCCCGCCTCTGCGAGCTGCCCTACGACGTGATGTCGTCCGAGGAGGCCCGCGCCCTGGCCGCCGGCAACCCGCTCAGCTTCCTGCACGTCAGCAAGCCGGAGATTGACCTCCCGCCGGGCACGGACCTCTACAGCCCGGCCGTGTACGCGAAGGGCGCGGAGAACTTCGCCCGGCTCATCGCCGAAGGCGCGCTCGTGCCGGACGCGCAGCCGTGCCTCTACCTCTACCGGCAGGTCATGGGCGGCCACACGCAGACCGGCCTCGTCGCCGCCGCGGGCTGCCAGGAATACCTCGACGGCTTCATCAAGAAGCACGAGCTGACGCGGCCGGACAAGGAGGACGACCGGGTGCGGCACATTGAGGCGCTGAACTCGCAGACCGGCCCTGTCTTCCTCACGTACCCGGCGGTGGCGGCGGTGGACGCGTTCGTCGCGGAGCGCACGGCGGGCGCGCCGTACGCGGACTTCACGGCGGCCGACGGGGTACGGCACACGTCGTGGCGCGTCGCGGACACGGAGGGGATCCAGTTCATCGCCGCGGCGTTCGCGCAGATTCCGTTCCTCTACATCGCGGACGGGCACCACCGCAGCGCGGCGGCGGGGCGGGTGTTTCAGGCGCGTGGCGGCGCGGGGCACAGCGGCGGCTTCCTCGCCGTGGTTTTCCCGCACAACCAGATGCAGATCCTGCCATACAACCGCGTGCTGAAGGATCTGAACGGCCTGACGCCCGAGGCGCTGCGGGCGAAACTGGACGCGGTGTTCGTCTTTACGGACCCCGGCGAGGCGAAGCCGGCGCGGAAGCACGCGCTCGGCCTGTACCTCGACGGGCGCTGGCGGACGCTGCATTTCCGCCCGCACTTCGCCGCCACGAGCGACCCCATCGAGAAGCTCGACGTGACGCTGCTGCAGAAGTACGTGCTCGCCCCGCTCTTCGGAATCGACGATCCGCGCACGAGCAGGCGCATCAACTTCGTCGGCGGCATCCGCGGCACCGCGGAGCTCGAGCGGCTGGTGGACGGCGGCGACTACGCCTGCGCCTTCTCAATGTTCCCGACCGACATCACCGACCTGATGTCCATCGCCGACGCGGGTGGGATCATGCCGCCGAAGAGCACCTGGTTCGAGCCGAAGCTCCGGGACGCGATGTTCTGCCACCTGATCTGAGGGCTGATTGACGCCCCGGCTTCCCCCGCAAGATTGCCGGGGATGTTTCCTCGTCATCGCGCATGAACGACGCCCTCCTCGCCGCGCTCCGCACGGTCAAGTATCCCGGCTTCAGCCGTGACATCGTCTCCTTTGGGCTGGTGAAGGCCGCGGAGCTCGCGGACGGCGCGGCGCGCGTGCGGATCGAGCTGACCTCGGCGAGCGCCGACGCGGCGCGGCAGATCCAGGCCGCCGCGGAGGCGGCGTTGCGCGCGGTGGCCGGCGTCGCGTCCGCCGCCGTCGAGGTCCATGCGCCTTCGCAGCCGGCCGGCGCGCAGCCGGGCAGCC
>JBJXFY010000255.1:0-4021 GCA_046155815.1 Limisphaerales bacterium
CAAGGGGCCGGAAGTCGTCCCCTCCGCGACGAACGCGCTGATCCGCTGGACGCTCGACACGTCGGCCGGCGGGCGCGTGCGCTGGGGCGACGCCTTGAACCGCCTCGACCGGCGCACCGAATCGGCGGGCGTGGCCGCGCAGCACGCGGTGCGACTGGAGGGCTTGAAGCCCGGCATGACCTACCACTTCACGGTCGGCACCGCTCGGGTCACGCTGGCGACAAACCGCTTCACCACGCCCGGCCAGGGACTGCCTGCCCCACCTGCGGTAACGAACCCGGCACCTGCGACCGCACCGGGCGCAACTCCGCCGCCGCTGCGCGAGATGTGGGGCAGCCCGGCCTCGCTGGCGGACCACTTCGACCGGCACGGCGCCGACTTCGCCGCGAAGTCGGCGGAGGACTACGCCCGGCAGGCGTGGGAGTTCCTCCAACGCGGCCGGCGGGAGGGGTTGCCGGCGAAGCTGGACGGCGAGTTTGCGGTGCTGCGCATGTACGACCCGCGCACGGGCGCCTTTGGCGCGTACAACCGCGACGGCACCGCACGCACGTACTTCAAGCCCTCGCGCCGCCAGGCCTATTTCGATGACCAACCCGGGAAACCCGTGGACCTCCACCGCTGGGAGCCGCAACGCCGCCGCTGATCATGCCCGCCAAAAGAAAGGCCCCGCCCCGCCACCGCTGCCCCGTCTGCGCCTTCCCCGGCCTCGAAACACCGCCTCGCAGCGGCGCGGGTGGTGGCTCCTACGAGATCTGCCCATGCTGCGGCTTCCAGTTCGGCGTGACCGACGACGACCGCGGGATCACGCCCGCTGCATGGCGCGTGGCATGGGTGCGCGACGGCATGCCGTGGCGCTCGAAGGGCATCCCGAAGCCCCGCGGTTGGGATGCGCGCAAGCAGCTCGGGAAGGAGCCACCCGGCGGCGGGTGATCGGGCGGACAGGGCGCCGCACCCGGTGCGTGCCGCTGACATGACCGGAGCCACCCAAACTCCGGTGCCGTCCCGCACGGCTCCCCGGCACGACCAGGAGCCATCCCACGGCTCACGGGGGCGGAGGACTGCCCGCACTACTTTTCGACTTGGCGGGGGTCCGTCACGCTGCCTTTCCCCTGTTGCCTCCTTTCAGGCTTCCTCACATCCATTCAGGCTGGCACGAAGCGGAACTCCACTCGCGGCCGGAGCACCGGCGTGCCCGGTCCCAACGCGCGGCACAGCGCGGACCGCCGCAGCGCCTCCACGCAGAAGAAATCCAGCTTCACCGGCGCAGCCTGCGCCCGGGCCGCCGGGCATGCCCGCGCCTCACTGACGAGTTGGTCTTCCAGCCAGCGGCGAAGGCGGAAAAATTCGAGGTAATGCCGCGGCTCCAGCCGCCGCCGCAGGTCGCAGAAAAGACGAAGCGTCCCCTCCGCGTCCTTGCGCTGGCGGAGCACCGATCGGAAGTCGAGCAACAGGTCCGCCTCCTCGCCCGTCACCGCGCCCGGGGCACGCAGGAGGCCATCGACGACCTCGATGGCGCACGCGCGGCGGCGCCCGGCCGGCACGGGCGCCGGGAATTCCGCCGCGCGTGGCAGGGCCTGCTGGAAGGCTTTGGCGACCATGGGCTACTTCAGGAAGCTCTTCAGCATCCAGATCACCTTCTGGTGCGCCTGGATGCGGCCGATCATCATGTCCTGCGACTCGAAATCCGCGAACTCACCCGCCAGGTCGCGGGCCCGGACGGCGTCGTCCACGGTCTTCTCATGCGCGACGATGAGCGCGGCCACATAGTCCTTCTGCGTCATCGGGGCGGTAAACTCCTCGATCCCGGCCTGACGGCCGAGACGAAGCAGGCCGCCCTGGGCGAAGTGGCCCAGCGCGCGAATGCGCTCCGCGATCTCGTCCACGGCCTCAAAGAGGTGCTCGTAGTGCTCCTGAAATGCCTTGTGCAACGCGAAGAACCCCGGGCCCTCGACGTTCCAGTGCGCATCATGGCTCAGCGCGGTGAGGGCGTAGGAATCAGCCAGCACAAGCTGCAGCGCCTCGACAAGGCGCGCGTCGGTCTTGGACTTGGCAGCTGCGGGTGAAATGGTGGTTTTCATGGAAGTTTCCCGCAGAGAGTTGGCGCGGTCATCAACCTCCGCAAGTTGCGAAGGGACGGGCCGGCGTCTGTCGCCGGCTTGCGAAAGGGTGGCGGCGGATTGCGTTCGGGAAACCGTGAACCGGGTATCCGCGATCCGTTTGGCGGAAGGACGGGTTGGGCGCGGCAACCACTTGGGGCCGCTCAACCGTTGCCCGGTGGAACCGCAGCCTGGTCGCCTTCGTCCGGCCGGAACGGCGGCATCCGCCGTCGCTACCCAGCGTCCCACGCATGCTGCGTCGTTCGAGGCGATCCGGCAGATCGAGCGGCCGGGGCAGGACACCGAGGCTCGAAGTTGATCGGGCGGAAGCCGGCAGTATCCTGCCTCCGTCCAGAAGGACGGCCTAAGGAGACTTCCATGGAAGCCAGCTTTCCCAAATGCCTTACCGGCGGGGCGCTGCGCCCGTGGCGCAGGCCGAGCGGAGCTTTTGCAGCCGGGCCCGCCCCAGTACTCACCGTGCCTTGAGCGGGTCCGAACAGGAACTGGTGCAGGCGCTGCGGCAGGACCGGCTGCTGGTTGCGGCGCTGGCTCTGGCGGCCCTGTGGACCGCCGAGTCGGTGGCGCCGATGTTCACCGGCAGGTGCCGGCGCGTGTCGCACGGCGCGGCCAATCTCGCCCTCGCCGGCCTCAATGCCGCGGTCACCGCGGCCTTCGCCTTCGGCCTGCTGGCAGTCACGGAGGCGGCGCGGGCAAACGGATTCGGCCTGCTCCACTGGCTGCGGCTGCCGGCGCCGCTGGAGTGGGCCGCGGCCCTCGTGCTCTTCGACGCCTGGCAGTACGGCTGGCATCGGTTGAACCACCGCCTGCCCTTCCTCTGGCGCTTCCACGCCGTGCATCACGCGGACGCCGAGCTGGACGCCAGCTCGGGCGTGCGCTTCCACACGGCGGAGATTGCGCTGTCGTTCGCCGCGCGGCTGGCGGTCGCGCCGCTGCTTGGGCTGACGGTGCCGCAGCTGCTGCTCTACGAGCTGATCGCGCTGCCGGTGATCCTGTTCCACCACGCGAACCTCCGGCTGCCGGAGCGCGCCGACCACGCGCTGCGCTGGCTGATCGTGACGCCGCGGATGCACTACGTGCACCACTCGCGCTGGCAGCCGGAGACGGACTCCAACTACTCCAGCCTGCTCTCGGTCTGGGACCGGCTGTTCGGCTCGTTCCGGCTGCGTGACAAGCCGCAGGAAATCGCGCTGGGCCTGGATGACTGGCAGGAAAGCGAGTGGCGCCGGCTGCCGGGCATGCTGGCCGCGCCGTTCCGCCGGCGGACGCGCGGCGGACCGCAAGGACGGCGGGGCGCGTGACGCCCCGCTACTTGTAGGCCACCGCCGCGCTGGAGGCGCCGGCGAGGTGAATCACTTCAAACCGCGTGAAGCCGGCGGCGCCGCACCATTGGCGGAAATCCGCGCCGGAATAGTCGAACGCATCGCCGAACTCGATGAGCATGTTCAGGGACATGAGCAGGCCGAAGACATTCTCGCGGCGGGCGTCGTCAATGAGCGCTTCGATGGCCACCAGCGCGCCGCCGGGAGGCAGGGCGTCGTAGGCGGCCCGGACGAGGTGCTGCTTCTTCTCGAGGTTCCAGTCATGGAGGATCATTCCCATCGTGATGAGGTCGGCCCGGGGCAGCGGATCCTGGAAGAAGTCGCCCGCCGCCGTGGTGATGCGGTCAGCCAGTCCGGCGGCGGCGATGTGCCGGCGCGCGATGGGTTCGACGGGCGGGAGGTCGAAGGAGATGCACCGCAGGTGCGGATGCCGCCTGGCCGCCTCGATGCAGAGCAGGCCGGTCGCACCGCCGACGTCGCAGAGGGTGGAGAATCCTGAAAAGTCGAACTTCGCCGCGAACGCCTCGAAGTTGATCCGCGAGAGGCCGGTCATCGCGCCCATGAACTGTTCGAGCTTGGGCAGCT
>JBJXFY010000294.1:0-4661 GCA_046155815.1 Limisphaerales bacterium
CCGCTACGACGGCGACAGCACGGAGTACGAGAAGGCCGGCGGCGCACGCCGAAGGCCGCGGCCAAGCCCTGAAGGGGGCGGCCGGGGCACCGTGGCGGCGGCGCCCCCGTCGCCGGAGGGTGAAGGCGACGCCGCGTCGCCCGCCCCCGCGGCGGGGCGCCGCGGACACCATCTGCGACGGGGGCGTCGCAGCTACTCGGCCGGAGGCCGCGCGCTACCGGCGGCCGGCGTGGAGCCGCGGGGGGAGCGTGCTGCCGTCATCCTGCCGGCCCCGCGTGGGACCGGCGGACCGCCGATCCGACGCCGAGCCTCTCGACACGCACCGTTCGCCGGCTACCATCGCCGTGAATGATGCGCCGTCTCTGTCCGGCCGTGCTCACCCTCCTCGTGCTTGCGGCGGCCGCGGCCCGTGCCGCGGACACCAACGCCGCCGCCCGGCTCCATGGCCTTTTCCAGCGCGAGTGGGAGCGGACGATGCGTGAAAACCCGACGTGGGCCTCGACACTCGGCGACCGCCGCTACAACGACCGCTGGGCGGACCTCTCCTCCGCCGGGTTCGAACGCCGGCAGGCCGACGATCGTGCGGCGCTGACGGAGCTGAAGTCGCTCGACCGCGCCGCCCTTCCCCCGCGCGAGCAGCTCAACTACGACCTTTTCGAACGCGAGTACGCCACGCGTGTGGCGGGCTTCCCCTTCGCCCTGCACCTGCTGCCCGTGGACCAGCGCGGCGGCCTGCAGACCGACGACGACCTCGCCTCGGCGCTGCGCTTTGAGACGCTCAAGGACTTCGAGGACTGGGTCGCCCGCCTGCGTGGCTTCGGCGCGTACGCGGACCAGACGATGGACCTCCTGCGCGAGGGGGTGCGGCGCGGCGTGGTGCAGCCGCGCGGCACCATGCAGCGCGTGCCGGCGCAGATCGAAAAGCAGCTCACCGACGACCCGGCGAAAAGCCCGTTCTACAAGCCCCTCCTCACGTTCCCGGCGGAGGTCGCCGCGGCCGACCGCGAGCGGCTGCGCGGCGAGGCGCAGGCCGCCATCCGCGAGGTTGTCACGCCGGCGTACCGGCGGTTCCAGCAGTTCTTCACGGACGAGTATCTCCTAGCCTGCCGCGCGGAGCCGGGCGTGTGGGCGCTGAAGGACGGGGCCAACCGTTACGGCTACCTCGCGCGGCTGTTCACGACCACCGGCCTGACGGCCAAGGAAATCCACGAGACCGGCCTGCGCGAGGTGGCGCGCATCCGCGCCGAGATGGAGAAGGCAAAGGTCGAGTCGGGGTTCAACGGCACGCTGGCGGAATTCTTCCACTTCCTCCGCACCGACCCGCAGTTCTTCTGCAAGACGCCGCTCGAGCTGCTGGCGACCTACCAGGTCGTCTCCAAGCGCATTGACCCCACGCTGGTGAAGCTCTTCCGCACCATGCCGCGCACGCCCTACGGCGTGGAGCCGATCCCCGACAAGATCGCGCCCGACACCACCACGGCCTACTACCGCCAGCCCGCCGCGGACGGCTCGCGCGCGGGCACCTACTTCGTGAACCTCTTCCGGCCCGAGGTCCGCCCGAAGTGGGAGATGATGGCGCTCTCGATCCACGAGGCGGTTCCGGGCCACCACTTCCAGATCGCGCTCGCGCAGGAGCAGGGCGCGCTCCCGGACTTCCGAAAACACGCGGAGTACACGGCCTTCGTCGAGGGCTGGGCGCTCTATGCCGAGTCGCTCGGCTACGAGCTGGGCCTCTACGCGACGCCCTATGACCGGATGGGCCAGCTCACCTACGAGATGTGGCGCGCGGTGCGGCTCGTGGTGGACACCGGCCTCCACGCCTTCCAGTGGGACCGCCAGCGGGCAATAGACTTCTTCAAGGAGAACGCGCCGAAGACGGAGCAGGACATCGTGAACGAGATTGACCGCTACATCTCGTGGCCCGGCCAGGCGCTGGCGTACAAGGTCGGCGAGCTGAAGATCAAGGAGCTGCGCGCCCGCGCCACGGAGGCGCTCGGCGAGCGCTTCGACATCAAGGAATTCCACGACGTGGTGCTGCTCCCCGGCGCGGTGCCGCTCGACCTGCTCGAGCAGAACGTGAACGCGTGGATCGCGCTGAAGCGCGGGCAGGGCTGATCCCAGTCCGCCCTGGCATCCTGCCGGGCGGGGCTTGACGGTGCCCGCTGCCGGCCCGATGGCCGCTGCGGCGCCATCACGCGTACGGCAGGCCCCTCACGGCCTCCAGCAGCGCGAGAGCGTCCTGTCGCTTGGCGTTCGCCTCCTCGCGCCGCAGAAATCCCTCCAGGGCGCCACGCCGGTCTGCGGGCAGCAGGCCGGCGGCGAAGCCGAGGAGCCTCCGGTGCGAGCGTTCGGGAAAGTGGAGCCGCCTCATGGCCAGCAGCAGCCGGGCCTGTTCGCGGGATGTGAGGATGCCGGCGGCCTGGGCGTCGGCCAGCGCCAGCCGGATGTTGGCGAGGGGCTCGGAGGCCGGCGCGAACGTCTCGGGATCAAAGGCCATCGCCACCTCGTCATCCGCGGTTACGGCGCCGGAACGATACAGCTCGTGGATGCGCCCGACGCCCAGCATGCCGAACGGCCCGAGCTCCACCGCACGCAGGGCGCCCATGCTGGCGGCCCCGACCACAGTGGTGCCGGCCTCCAGCAGGCGGAGAATCTCCTTGGGCGAGATGGCCAGCCGTTGGAAGAAAACGCCGTCCACGATTCCAACGACGCGCGGGGGATCCGCAAGCAGCGGCAGCAGGTCGCCCCGGCGCACCGGCGGCCGGTAGTCCGCGTCCAGCCGGCGGCGGGCCTCCGCCGGGCTGAGGCTCGGGCCGAGAAAAATGACCACGTCAGGCATGGCGGCGCCACCAGGTGGCTGCGCGTTCCCCGAGGCGCGTGCGGTCCAGCCCCCACGTCTCAGCGCCGGGCACGATCACGCGCACGACCGCAACCGTCCAGTCCGGGGGCGACAGGTCCACGACCAGCACTTCGCCCAGGCCGGCGTCGCGAAGCCGGGCCACAAGCCACCGCACGTCCTCCAGCGCGTCGTCGTGCTCGCGAGTGAGCATGCTGTTGAACGGCCGCGTCTGCCGGGACGGCGCATGGAACCAGCTTGACCGATTGATCCCGGCCACGCGGCGGGTGTGGGCGACCTCCGGCGCGGAGGCGTCATGCGCCTCCACGATGTCCTCGCGGACCGCGTGGATGTCGGTCGCCCGGGACTGCGCCAGCTCGGTGAGGGCACGCATCACGGCGACGGCGGCGACCGGGTGGGTGCCAGCGCCGAAGTGTGCCTGGGATGTGCCGTGGATGGACTCATCGGCCGCCGCCGCGATCACCGTCGGGACGCCGACGCCGCAGGTGATGTCACGGACTACCGGGGACAGCCCCGCCCGGGCAAAAATATCCATGAGGCGCCGCACCGGCGGCGGCGCGGAACCGAGGTCGAGGCAGGGCCAAACCTCCAGGTCGTCGCCGCCCGGCCCGGCCGCCGGGTCCGCGGCCAGTTCCCGCCGCGCGAGGGGCCGCCAATGCGCCAGCATTTCCGCGAGGGTGAAGGTGTCGCGCTCGATGATTTCGCAGAGCGCGCCGCAGATCGCCTCCTCGCGGCAGTTGCCGGAAGCCAGCCCATGCGTGGCGGTGGCGGCGTAGACCGGGGGCGGCCAGCGGCCCTCGCACACATAGCCAGCCAGTGTCGCCGGAACGAGCACCGGGCGCTCGTTCGCCAGATCCCAAGCCTTCGTCCAATGATGCTCGCGCGAACCATCGTAGTCCGCGGCCAGCGGCCAGGTTACCCGCCGCGGGTCGAGGACCGGCGCCTGTGCGGCAAGGCTGGCGTACGAGCCGCGCACGGTCGGGAGGGACGGCCGAAGCGCGCATTGACGCTCGATGGCCTCCATCAGGGCACCCGCCCGGGCGGCGAGGTGGGAGGCTCCCTTGCCGTTGTAGACGGAAATGATGTCCGGCGACTTGGGAACGACGGCCGACCACACCGGGATGCCGATGCGGTCAAGGCCGGTGATGTCGGCGAGGCGCGTGACGCCGAGGCGGCGGGCCAGCGGCCATGCCCGGCGGATGGTTTCCGAGGGGGCGACCGTCCAGGACGATCCGCGGCCGTGCTTCGGCGCGGGGCGCAGCTGCATGCCGGCCGGCCGGGCCTAGATCCGGGTGAAGGGCAGGCACATCGCCCGCGGCGCTGCGCCGGGCACCCGGGATTCGAAGAACCGCTGCAGTTCATCGGCCGAGACTTCCGGGTGCAGGGCCTCCGCGGCGGCATCCACGTCCTTGAAGGTGGCGACGTGCGCGACGAAGGCCTGCTGGCCCTCGTTCAGGCCATTGTAGAAGGCCTGGTACTTGGCCTGATAGTCACGCAGGTCACTGTCGGAGATGCCGAGAAGATCAAGGATTTCGGTGTCGTTCATGGGAGGCGCTTGGACAGGGAGCGGGCCGGGTCGGGAAAACTCAAGCCAATTTCGCCGTGACGGGCCATTCCCGGGTTGGCGACGGACATTTCCATGTGTTCAGCGGCCGGGCTTCACGGTGCCAAGCAGCGCGACGAACCGCGCATCATCCCGCAGCGGATCGAAGGCCGGAAGAACGGGCAGGAACACCAGGCCGGGTTCACGGCTCTTCACCGCCTCGGCCAACAGTGCGATGGCTTCGTCGGCCCGTCCGAGGGC
>JBJXFY010000271.1:0-2979 GCA_046155815.1 Limisphaerales bacterium
TCGTGCTCGGGCACACGCTGCGGCTCTTCCATCCCTTCCTGCCGTTCATCACGGAGGATCTGTGGCACGGCCTCGGCTACAGCGCGGACCTGCCGCCGGACCAGGGCGGGCGCACGATCATGACCGCACGCTGGCCGCAGCCGCTGGACGCGGACTTCAAGGACTTCTATGGCCTCGACGACTGCTACGAGGAGGCGGTGGAGGCGAAGTTTGAGCTGGTCCGCCAGGGCCGGAACCTGCGGCGGCTCTTCAACCTGCCCGCGGCGCAGAAGCTGGACTTCATCCTCCGGCCCGCGGAGGGAGTGTCGCCGCACGAGGCCGAGTACCTGAAGCTGCTGCTCAACGCCGGCACGCTGACGGTGGACCCGGAGTACACCGCGCCGCAGGGCACGCCGCAGGCGAGCAACGCCGTGGGCACGCTGCACCTGCCGCTGGTCGGGCTGATTGATCCGGCGGCGGAGCGCGCGCGGCTGGGGAAGGAGCTGGAGAAGATCCGCGCCGAGGTGACCAAGGTGCAGGAGAAGCTGGGCCACCCGAACTTCACGCAAAAAGCTCCGCCCGCCGTGCTGGCCGAGCACCAGCAACGCCTCGCGGACTGGCAGGCCAAGGCCGCACAGGTGGAGGAGGCGCTGAAAAGCTTGGGTGTGTGAACGATGGTCCGACGGTTGCCGGGTCCGACAAGCCCGGCGGGAAACGGCTGATGGAGAATACAAATCAACGTATCCGGATGACTTGATTTGTTCATTTCAATGCGGCATTCTGCCCCACATCCGAAAGCGGCATCCCGATGAAATCTGACCCGGCCTCCTACGCCCGCGGCGGCGCACTCGCCCGCCTGCTGCGCGACCGCATCGCCATCATCGACGGCGCGATGGGCACGACCATCCGCTCCTACGGCATGAAGGAGTCGGACATCCGCGGTTCGCGCTTCGCGGACTCGAAGAAGGATCTGCTGAACAACGGCGACCTGTTCTCCATCACGCAGCCGGCGATGATCTGCGACATCCACCGGCGCTTCCTCGAAGCCGGCGCGGACATCATCGAGACGAACACCTTTTCCGCCACGAGCATCGGCCAGAGCGAGTTTTTCGTGGACGACCCGCGCGAGCACGGCGGCCGCAAAGACCCGGCGTTTTACCAGAAGATCATCGAGGACAAGTTCCTCAACGACCTCGCGTGGGAGATCAACGAACAGTCCGCACGCCAGTGCCGCCAATGGGCGGACCGCGTGGCGAACAAGGACGGCAAGCAACGCTTCGTCGCCGGCGCCATCGGGCCGCTGACCGTATCCCTCTCGAATTCGCCGGACGCCGATGACTCGGGCTTCCGCGTCGTGACGTTCGACCAGGTGAAGCAGGCCTACATCAACCAGGTCCGCGCGCTGATCAAAGGCGGCTCGGACTTCCTGCTGGTGGAAACGATCTTCGACTCACTCAACGCCAAGGCAGCGCTGGTGGCGATTCAGGAAGTCTTCGAGCAGGACAAAGTGATTCTACCGATCTCGATTTCCGCAGCCGTTGGTCGCGGTGGCGAGACCATGATCTCCGCGCAGACCATCGAGGCGTATTGGAACGCGGTGAAGCACGTGAAGCCGCTATCTGTCGGCCTGAACTGCTCGCTTGGGCCCGACCTCATGAGGCCGTTCCTTGCCGAACTGTCTGAGAAATCTTCCGTGGCGATCTCGTGCTATCCGAACGCCGGGTTGCCCAATCCGCTTTCGCCAACGGGCTTCGATCTGAAGCCGGAGGACATGGGCAGCTTCCTCGGCGAGTTCGCGCAGAGCGGCTTGATCAACATCGCCGGCGGTTGCTGCGGCAACACGCCGGAGCACATCGCCGCCATCGCCAAGGCGCTGGAGGGACGCCATCCTCGAGAGATGTTGGGAGCGCACGCGTCTCGCGTGCCGTTGTCGGCGTCACGCCGACAACCTCGCGCGTCCAACTCCTTCTCGGAAGAAAAGTCAGTGAGACAAGAATCCGGCGCGACGCCGGATTCAGCACGCGCGACGCGTGCGCTCCCCCTTGCTGACGCGCCGCTCCCCCTGCGCCTCTCCGGCTCCCAGCCGTTCACCCAGCAGATCGGCCAATACATCATGATTGGCGAGCGCACGAACGTGGCCGGTTCGCCCAAGTTCGCGAAGCTGATCAAGGAAGGGAAGTACGACGAGGCCGTCGCCATCGCCCGCCAGCAGGTCGAGAACGGGGCCAACATCATCGACATCTGCATGGACGAGGGGATGATCGACGGCGTCGC
This sequence comes from Limisphaerales bacterium, assembly GCA_046155815.1. Lineage (GTDB taxonomy): Bacteria > Verrucomicrobiota > Verrucomicrobiia > Limisphaerales > CAIMTB01 > JBJXFY01. Next base: position 2,254 of record JBJXFY010000271.1, read on the forward strand.
CGCGATGTCGCGGTTTCTCCAGTTGCTTGGCAGCGAGCCGGAAGTCGCCAAGGTTCCCTTCATGGTCGATTCCTCGAAGTGGGAAGTCATTGAGGCCGGCCTGAAATGCCTTCAAGGCAAGGGCATCGTGAACTCCATCTCGCTCAAGGGCGGCGAAGAGTTGTTCCGCGAACACGCGCGCGAGGTTCTGAAATACGGCGCTGCGGTGGTGGTCATGGCGTTCGATGAGAACGGGCAGGCCGCGACCTACGCCGAGAAGATCCGCATCTGCGAACGCGCCTACCGCATCCTCGTCGATGAAGTCGGCTTCCCGCCCGAGGACATCATTTTCGATCCGAACATCCTCACTGTCGCGACCGGTATCGAGGAGCACAACAACTACGCTGTGGACTTCATCGAAGCCACGCGCTGGATCAAGCAGAACCTGCCGCACGCCAAGGTCAGCGGCGGCGTGTCGAACGTCTCGTTCAGCTTCCGCGGCAACAATCCCGTCCGCGAGGCCATGCACAGCGCCTTCCTCTTCCACGCGATCCGCGCCGGCATGGACATGGGCATCGTCAACGCCGGCATGCTCGAAGTGTATGAGGAGATCGAGCCGGAGCTGAAGGAACTCGTCGAAGACGCGCTTCTCAATCGCCGCCCTGACGCCACCGAGCGCCTGGTGAACCACGGCGAGAAGCTCAAGGCCGCCAGCGCCGGCACCACCGCCAGCGACAAGAAGGTCGA
>JBJXFY010000291.1:0-2626 GCA_046155815.1 Limisphaerales bacterium
CACAGCGCCGTGGTATGGAAACGGTTGAACTTCAGGCCGGCGCCGGCCAGCCGGTCCAGCGTGGGCATGCGGATGGGACCGCCGAAGTCGCTGCTGTGCCCGAAGACGATGTCGTCCATCAGCACGATCACGACGTTGGGTGCGCCCTGGGGCGCCTTCACCTGGAAGCGCGGCGGCGCCTTGGCGTCGCGCGCGTCGAGCGTCGTGATGGGCGGGTGCTCCGGGGGTGTGATCGGCAGCACGGTGCGGTCGAGTTCCTGGGCCATGGCCACGGGCGTGAAGGTGGCAGCCAGCGCGAGGCTGAAGGCGGCGGCCAGTGTTCTTAGTTTCGGTTTCATGAAAGGTTGGAACGCAAAGCTTCTTATCGAAATCAGGTGTGAAACTGGATTTTCTGGATTCCGCTGGCAACAAGTCAGTCCTGGTTCGCGGCGGGACGGGGCCGGCTCTCCATCATGGCCTGCACTCCGGGGGGGAGATGCTCCCAGGCCTTGCCTGTTCGCGCGAGCTCGTAGCCTTCCTGGTAGAGCCGGTTCATGAAGGCCATGTCGAACATCCCCTTCGTTTCGCCCGCCACGAAAGTGGCCGGGATGGAGGTCATGTTTAACTCCACGCCGTCAGCCAGGGAGACCACGTACGAACGGTAAATGTCACCCAGCCCGTTGGACTTGATCAGCGTGCTGATCGCCCGCCCCGCGAGGGCGGGCAGCGTCCGCTTGGTGACCTCCCATTCACGGGTGAACTGGGAGTTGCGCAGGACATACATCCGGCCCTCCGAACGGCCGCTCATGGACATCAGCTTGCCGAGCAGACCCATGCCGAAGACCTGCGTCAGGCACCCGCCGTCGGCGTGCATCTCCCGGTAGCGCCGCCCGTCGGCCTCGACCTCGATCTCCACCGGCGGGAAGGCACCGGGGATCGAGGCCGAGGCGAGCAGCACCCGGCAGAAAAGATCCCGCGCCCCCGGCTGGCCGCTGGCGGCGATGGCGCCCATGTCCCACGACACCAGCGCCTGGGCATCCAGGTCCGTGGTGCCGACGTAGAGCCGGCGTCCCCGGCGATGCTCCGCCGCGATGCGGGCCAGCACAGGCTCGTCGAAACTGCGGTAAAGCGTCTTCAAGAGCGGGCCGGTGTCCATGGCCGAATCCCACCGGTTGAGGAGGCCGAAGATGTCCCGCTTCCGGTAGATGTCCTTGTCCGTGATGGTGGTGTAGCCCGTCTTGAGTTCGTCATCGAAATCGGGTCCGAGGAACGCAAACGGGGCGATGAGCGCCCCGGTGCTGATGCCGGCCACGATGTCGAACTCCGGCCGCGTGCCGGTTTCGGTCCAGCCGTTGAGCAGGCCGGCGCCGAAGGCGCCGTGAGAGCCCCCCCCCGAGATTGCGAGGACGGTCATCGGGCCGGTCCGGTCGCGGGCGAGGGCGGCGGCCTCCGCCAGCGACGCCTCGATCCTCAGCACATCAACCGCGAAGGGATCCAGGATGACGCGCACGCCGGGCAGGCCAGGCACCTGCGCCTGCCCGGTGAGCTGCTCGGGCACGGGGCTGCGCTTCGGTCCCCAGGCGCAGCCGGTGAGAACGATCGCTGCAACCAGCGACAGGGCGGTTGCCGAGGGTGGGGCGGGCTTCATGGCAGAGGTTCGGTGGGTGGTCGGGGGAGCCGGATTCGCGGGCATCGCTGCATCTTGGCCGGGCTGCGCTCCACGGCCGGAGGGGCCTTGGCCGTTCAGGGTTTTTCGACGCTCACAGCCACCATCTCAGTGACCTGGAACACCACGCGGTCACCGACCTTGTAGCGGCCCAGGTCGAGATCGGGGCGGACCGGGAAGGTGCGGGTGGCGCCGTCCTCGAAGCGAAGCGTGGCGGTGCGCTTCTGCGGGTCGAGCGCGGTGACAGTGCCGGTGACCTGCACGACCCCGGCGACGATTCCGCCCGGCCGCGCGCCCTTGGGGGCCAGCGCCACCACGTCGGCGGCCCCGTCGGCCGCCGGCTCACCCGGCGCGGCCATCTGAACGAGGAGTTCCTTGGTGGCCTCGATCCTGACCCGGTCACCCACACGGATCTTGTCAAAGTTGATGGCTTCCGGCCCGACCTTGACGGTCTGCCTGAACCCTTCCGGGCTGAGCAGCGTGACCCGGCGGCCGGCCTGGTCCACCGCCGCCACGGTGGCGGTGACCTCCACGGTCTCCACGAAGACGCCGCCCGCGGCGCCCGGGGCGAAGGTCGCCGTGTCCGTCACGGTGCCCCCGATCTCACCTTCAATCGGAACCAGCGGAATGTTGGCCGCCAGCTCGAGCCGCAGCGCGAGGTCGAGGCGGTTCTCCACTTGGGCAAACCGCAGGGTCTTCGCGGCGGGCAGGATGCGGGCGAACTTCTTCAGGTACTCCGCCCGCGTCGCCGCGTGCTTCTTCTCCAGGGCGGCCAGTTCCTTCAGCATCTCCTTCGCGCGGTCGTCCGGCACGTCCGGGTAGAGTCCGGCGTACTCAAGCACCAGGTGCTTGATGCCGTCGCCCACGGCATCCATCTCGGCCCGGTACCGGTGATAGACGGGCCAGAAGGCCTCGGCCTCGGTCGGGGTGAACTGCATGGCCTCGGTCACGATGGCCTGGCGGTCGGCCCGGATGGCGCCG
>JBJXFY010000298.1:0-3032 GCA_046155815.1 Limisphaerales bacterium
GGATGGCCGTCGCGGTCGCCGCCCACCCAGGTGCCGAACCGCAGCCGCGGCCGCGCCGCGGGATCGTCGAGCACGGCAGGGACGAGGCCCCTCGCCGCCCAGGCCGTGCGGAGCCGCTCGTCCAGCCCGTCGAGGACCGCGGGGAAAACGTCGCGCAGGTAGTGCAGCACGTTCCGCCGCTCGTCGGCGACGGTGGGCTTCTGGAGGAGGATTTCCCCGGTGCGCCAGAGCCGCTCCAGCGCCGCATCCATCTCGGCCAGCAGCCGCGCGCGGCGCGCGGGCTCCGGCCCGGCGCCGAGCGCGGCCACGAGGCCGGACATCCGGCGATGCTGCTCCAGCACGGAGAGGCGCTTGGCCTCGGTGGGGTGGGCGGTGAGCACCGGCTCGACCTCGACCTCCCGGAGCGCCGCGGCCAGCGCCTCGCCGGTCATGCCGCCGCGCACGAGGCCGGCCAGCTCGGCGGCCCAGAGCCCGCGCTCGGCCTCGGCACCCTCGCTGCGCTCGCGCAGCTCCCGCATCGCGGCCGCGACGTTCTCCTCGACCATGTTCAGCAGCTGGAAGGCGACGGAATAGGCCAGCCCGAGGCGGCGGGGCAGCGGTTCCGGCGGAACCGCGTCCGCCGCGCCGCGCCAGGGCAGGCGGCGGGCAAGCTCGCCCTCGCCGATGCGCTCGAGCACCCGGGCGAGACAGCCGGCAAGCTCGCGGATGTCGCGTTCAATGCGGCGGAAGCCGATGTCCACGTAGTCGGGCGGCGGGACGGGCGGCGTGGGGAGGGGCGGGCTGGACATGTCCGGGGCGGCGTGGCCGGCGGGACGAATGCGGCCGAAGCGCCGGAAGTTCAACCGGGAATCGCCCCCGGCGCCGCGGGCCGGCCTGTCCGGCGCGGCCACCGGACGCGGGGCGTCGCCGACGGCGGCCCCGGAGGAGGGCGGCTCACTCCGCCACGTACTTCAGGATGCGCTGCTTCTCGACGCGCTTGCGGGCGTTCTCGTCGAGGATCTTCTTCCGCAGGCGGAGGTGGTGCGGGGTGGCCTCGACATATTCGTCCACGTCAATGTACTCGAGGGCGCGCTCGAGGCTGAGCTTGAGCGGGGCGTTGAGCTGGATGCCCTTGCCGTCGCCCTGGCTGCGCATGTTGGTGAGCTTCTTTTCCTTCACCGGGTTCACCGGGATGTCCTGCTCGCGGGCGTTCTCGCCCACGATCATGCCCACGTACACCTGGTCGCCGGGCTCGATCAGCAGCCGGCCGCGCTCCTGGACCATGTTCAGCGCGTAGCTGGTGGCCTCGCCGGCGTCCATCGAGACGAGGGAGCCGTTCTTGCGGGCGGCGATCTCACCGCGGTCCTCGCCGTACTCGTGGAAGAGATGGCTCATCACGCCCATGCCCTTGGTCAGGTTCACGAGGTCGGTCTCGAAGCCGATGAGACCGCGCATCGGGATGAGGGCCTCGACGGAGACCTGGTTCGCGATGTGGTTCATGTTCGTGATCTGCGCCTTGCGGAAGGAGAGGTTCTCCATGATGCCGCCGAGGTTCTCGTTCGGCACCTCGACGAAGAGCTTCTCGATGGGTTCAAGGGGCTGGCCGTCCGGGCCCTTCTTCCAGAGCACCTCGGGACGGGACACGAGCACCTCGTAGCCCTCGCGGCGCATCTGCTCGACGAGGATGGCGATCTGCATCTCGCCGCGGCCGGATACGGCAAAGATCTTGGCGTCGCTGGTCTGCGCGATGCGGAGGGCAACATTGGTGCGGATTTCCTTGGTCAGCCGGTCCCAGAGGTGGCGGGCGGTGACGAGCTTGCCGTCGGTGCCGCCGAGCGGACCGTCATTGACGGCGAACTCCATCTGGATGGTGGGCGGATCAATCGGGATGTAGGGCAGCGCGGAACGCAGCTCGCTGTCGCAGAGGGTTTCGCCGATGAAGACGTCCTCGAAGCCGGTGACGCCGATAATGTCGCCGGCGTGGGCCTCCTGGATCTCGATGCGCTTCATGCCCTCGAAATGGTAGAGCATGGTGACCTTGCCCTTGGTGATGCGGCCGTCACCGTGGCGGCAGATGGCGGGATCGCCGACCTTGATCTTGCCCTCGACGATCTTCCCAAAGGCGATGCGGCCGAGGTAGTCCGAGTAGTCGAGGTTGGCGACGAGTATCTGGAAGCCGTCGCCCGCCTTGGCGCGCGGGGGCGGGATGTGCTTCACGATGGCCTCGAAGAGCGGCTCCATCGTGCCGCTGGCGTGCTCAAGCTCGACCTTGGCGTAGCCCAGCTTGGCGGAGCAGTAGATGAAAGGGAAGTCGAGCTGCTCGTCCGTGGCGTTGAGCGACATGAAGAGCTCGAAGACCTGGTCGAGCACCTTCTTCGGGCTGGCGTTTTCGCGGTCAATCTTGTTGATGACCACAATGGGCTTGGCGCCGGCCTCGAGGGCCTTGCGCAGCACGAAGCGCGTCTGCGCCTGCGGGCCTTCCGCCGAATCCACGACGAGCAGCACGCCGTCAATCATGTTCATGATGCGCTCGACCTCGCCGCCGAAGTCGGCGTGGCCGGGCGTGTCCACGATGTTGACGTGGTAGTTGTGGTACTTGAACGCGGCGTTCTTGGCGCGGATCGTGATGCCCTTCTCCTTCTCGAGGTCCATCGAGTCCATGAGGCGCTCCTCCTGCGACTCGTGCTGGTTGGCGCGGAAGGTGCCCGACTGCTTGAGCAGGCAGTCCACGAGCGTGGTCTTGCCGTGGTCCACGTGGGCGATGATGGCGATGTTGCGGATGTGCTGCATGTCAGGCGGTGGCGGTGGCGCGTCGGTGTTCATGGGAGGCGGCGACCGGCACTCCCAGAGCGCGGGCCTCGTCCTGTCCCGGCGAACCGGGCCGGCAGGGTAACACCCGGCGGCGTGACGGCAAGGCGGGGAACACCGGCTCCGGATGCCGCGGCCGCTTTGGGCTTGGAACGCCGGCCGGATGTGCTAGCCCAAGCCCGTCATGAACAGCTCGAACCCGGTCTTCCGCAACGATCCCTTCGCCGCCTCGGCCGCGCTGCCGG
>JBJXFY010000299.1:0-11768 GCA_046155815.1 Limisphaerales bacterium
CGCTGAGCTGCGCGCTGGGCGGCGGCTACGAGCTGCACGGCCATCTATGCCGGAAGCTCGGACTGGATGCGCACAGGCACGGGGTGCAGACCACGCCGGACGGGAAGTTTTCAGTCGAGTTCGTGGAATGCCTCGCGAGCTGCGGCACCGCGCCCGTGATGATGGTCAACGAGGATTTCCACGAAGGCGTCACGCCGGCTCAAGCGGACGAGATCCTGGGAGGAGGCCGACCGTGAATTGGCTGCCCGACATGGATTCGAACCATGACAAACAGATTCAGAGTCTGTTGTGCTACCGTTACACCATCGGGCAACCCGCAGCGGAGGCCACGGTAGGCGGCGGAAGCGGGAGGTCAAGACGCCATGCCTGAGGAATTTCGCCTCATCCTGAAGCACGCCGACGCGCCCGGCTACACGCCGGACCTCGCGTGCTACCAGCGGCACGGCGGCTACGAGACGCTGGGCAAATGCCTAGCCCTGCCGGTGAAGGATCTGCCCGACGGCAGGCGCCAGACTGCGCAGGAGCAGATCCGCGACGAGGTGCTCAAGTCGGGCCTCCGCGGCCGCGGAGGGGCGGGCTTTTCCTGCGGTCTGAAGTGGTCGTTCGTGGACCGGAAGAGCGGCAAGCCGATCTACCTCATCTGCAACGCCGACGAGTCGGAACCCGGCACGTTCAAGGACCGGCAGATCATCCACAAGGATCCGCACCAGCTCCTCGAGGGGATGATCCTCTCATGTTTCGCAAACGACGCGCACCTCGCCTACATCTACATCCGCGGCGAGATGCCCGAGGGCGCGCGCATCCTCAACCGCGCCCTCGACGAGGTCCGCGCCGCCGGCCTGCTCGGGAAGAACATCCTTGGCTGCGGGTTCGACCTCGACATCTGGGTCCACCGCGGTGCCGGCGCGTACATCTGCGGCGAGGAGACGGGCCTGATCGAGTCGCTCGAGGGCAAGCGCCCCTACCCGCGCATCAAGCCGCCGTACTTCCCGGCCGTGCTCGGCCTCTACCAGTGCCCGACCATCGTCAACAACGTCGAGACGCTGGCCGCGGTGAAGCACATCATGGCGATGGGCGCGGCGGAGTACGCGAGGCTTGGCACGCCCAACAACACCGGCACGCGCATCGTCAGCCTCAGCGGCCAGGTGAAGCGCCCCGGCTACTACGAGGTCGAGGTCGGCAAGGCCACGCTGGGCGAGCTGATCTCCCATGAAAACTTCGGCCAGGGCCTGCGCGACGGCCGGCAGCTCAAGGCCATCATCCCCGGCGGCTCCTCCTCGAAGGTCTTCAAGGCCGGCGAGAGATTCCGCCTCAAGCGCAAGGGCGCCGACGGCCAGATGTCCGCCGTGGAGTTGGACCTGCTCGACCTGCCCTACGACTTCGACTCGCTCCAGCAGGCCGGCTCGATGTCCGGTTCCGGCGCGATCATTGTCATGGACGACTCGGCGGACATCGTCGGGGCGCTGGCAAACGTGGCCGAGTTCTACGCGCACGAGAGCTGCGGGCAGTGCACGCCATGCCGCGAGGGCGCGCTGTGGATGAGCAAGGCGCTGCACCGGCTCGCCCACGGCGAAGGCCGCAAGGCGGACGCCGACTATCTCCTGCACATCGCCCAGAACATCCAGGGGCGGACGATCTGCGCCTTTGGCGAGGCCGCGGCATGGCCTGTGCTGAGCTTCGTGAAGAAGTTCCGCGACGAGTTCGAGGCCCGGGGCGCCGCCGACGAGGCCCGCCACGCCGCACGCGGCGCCGGCCCCACGAAGACGATGAAACTCGCGGCCAGCCCACACGCCTGACCCGATGTCCACCGCCGCCGCCAACGCCCCCGCGCCCGCCGTCGAGACCCTCAAGGTCATGGTGGATGGCCGCGAACTCGCCGTGCCGAAAACCATGCCGGACTGGCAGGGCCGGCCGCAGCCGACGACGATGCTCCAGGCCTGCCAGCTCGCGGGCGTCGAGGTGCCGCACTACTGCTACCACGACAAGCTCCAGGTGGCCGGCAACTGCCGCATGTGCCTCGTCGAGTTCGGCACGCCGATGCTGGGGCCGGACCGCAAGCCCGTGCTGAACGACGACGGCACGCCGAAGATCGCGAAGTCCGTCCTCCCCTACGAGCCGGGCACGCCGCGCGGCGCGATCGCCTGCGCCACGCCCGTCACGCCGGGCATGGAGCTTTACCCCGGTTCGCCGGCAACGAAGCAGATGCGCGAGGCCGTGCTCGAGTCGCTGCTCATCAACCACCCGCTCGACTGCCCGATCTGCGACCAGGCCGGCGAGTGCAAGCTGCAGGAGTACTCCGTCCAGCACGGCGGCGCGGCGAGCCGCTTCGTCGAGGCCAAGGTCCACAAGCCGAAGGCCGTGGACCTCGGGCCGCGCATCATGCTCGACGACGAGCGCTGCATCCTCTGCACGCGCTGCGTCCGCTTCACCAAGGACATCGTGGGTGACGACGCGCTTGGCATCGTCAACCGCGGCTCCTACAACACCATCGCCGCCGCGCCGGGCGCACAATTCGACAACAACTACACGCTCAACACGGTGGACCTCTGCCCCGTGGGCGCGCTCACGTCGAAGGACTTCCGCTTCCGGATGCGCGTGTGGTTCCTCAAGGAGACCAGCTCCGTCTGCACAAGCTGCGCCACCGGCTGCAGCATCACGATGTGGTCCCGCGAGGGCCGCATCCACCGCTACACGCCGCGCCGCAACGACGCCGTGAACGCCGAGTGGATGTGCGACCCGGGCCGGCTCAACTACCGCTGGATCGGCTCGGAGCGGCGGCTGCGCGAGGTCCGCGTGCGCGGCCAGAAGTCCACCTGGGGCGTCGCCCTCCGCGAGATCGGCGACCGGCTGGCCAGGGCGCCGGCCGGCTCCGTGGCCGTCATCGCCTCCGCCCGGCAGACGACCGAGGAGCTTTACCTGCTCAAGAAGCTGGCCGCGAAGTGCGGCGCCATCACGGACTCCGTCCCGCGCGCCGGCGAGTACGACACGCTCCTGATCCACTCGGACAAAAACCCGAACAGCACGGGCGCGCGGCTTACCGGCATCTGCTACACCGAGATGGGCATCCGCCTGCCCGAGATCGCGGACGGCATCGCCGCCGGCCGCATCCGCACGCTCATCGTGTTCGGCGAGGACGCGACGAAGCACGGCATTCCGGCCGAGCTGCTGGCGAAGCTGGAGACGCTCATCGTCAGCGAAATCCTGCCGAACCTCACCACTGCCGCCGCCCACTACCTGCTGCCCGGCTGCGCGCATGCGGAGAAGCGCGGCACGTTCATCAACGCGAAGGGCCGCGTGCAGCGGTTCCTGAAGGCCGTGGAACCGCGCGGCGACGCGCGGCCCGAGTGGGAATTCCTCCACGAACTGGTCCACCAGATCACCGGCCAGAACGGCTTCAGCAGCATCGAGGGACTGTTCAACCAGATGGCGCAGGAGGTGCCGGCCCTGAACGGCCTGACGTGGGCCGGACTGGGCGACCACGGTGCCGACGCCAAACTCTGACCCGCGATGGACTGGAACTTCCTCCTCTTCAGCCTGGTCAAGATCTTCGCGGCCTTCGCGGTGGTCATGACGATGGTGGCCTACGCCGTGCTGGTGGAGCGCAAGGTGTCGGCTTTCATCCAGGACCGCGTGGGGCCGAACCGCACGCGGCCGTTCTTCGTGAAGTACCTTCCGGGAATCGGGCCCGCGCTCACCCGCTGGGGCATCTTCCAGCCGGTGGCCGACGGCCTGAAGTTCATCCTCAAGGAGGACTTCACCCCGGCCCATGTGCGGAAGGTCTGGTTCTGGCTCGCACCGGCCATCGCGATGATCCCCGCGCTGCTGACGATGGCGGTGATCCCCTTCGGCTCGAAGCTGGGCGCGCAGCGGATGGTCATCGCCGACCTCGACGTGGGCATCCTCTACACGTTCGGGATCGTGTCGCTCGGCGTGTACGGCATCGTGCTCGCCGGATACGCGGCCAACTCCAAGTACCCCTTCATCGGCGGCATCCGCTCGAGCGCCCAGATGATCTCGTATGAGATTTCGATGGGCCTGAGCGTCATCCCGGTGTTCCTGCTCGTCGGCAGCCTGAACCTCTCCGCGGTGATCGAGAACCAGACCGGGAGCCTGCTGAACTGGCACATGTTCAAGCAGCCGCTGGCCTTCTTCATCTTCATGATCGCGGCGTTCGCCGAGACGAACCGCCTGCCCTTCGACCTGCCCGAGGCCGAGCAGGAACTGGTGGGCGGCTACCACACCGAGTACAGCTCGATGAAGTTCGCGCTGTTTTTCCTCGGCGAGTACGCGGCCATGATCGCGGTGTCGGCGATGATGGTGACGCTCTTCCTCGGCGGCTGGACGCTGCCGTTCCTCGGCCTCGACCAGCCGGCGGCCTCGGTCTGGATCGGCATCCTGCACATCCTGATTTTCCTCGGCAAACTCTGCGCCCTGATGGTGCTGATCATCTGGGTGCGCTGGATGCTGCCGCGCTTCCGGTACGACCAGCTCATGGACCTGGGCTGGCGGCGGTTCATCCCGCTCGCGCTGGCCAACATCGTGGCCACCGCCCTCGTCCTCCTGCTCCTCCCCGCCAAGCCATGACCAAGGTCGTCAACCGCAAGGAACTCACCCTCGCCGAGCGGCTCTACCTGCCCGCGCTGGCCGGCGGCTTCAAGGTCACGGCCCGGCACTTCCTCCGCACCATCAAGGGCGAGAACGCCGCGACCGCGACCTCCGAGGGATACTATCCCGAGGTTCCGTGGCGGGTGGGCGAAGGCTACCGCGGCGCGCCGTACCTGGTGCGTGACCAGGAAGGTCACACCAAGTGCGTGAGCTGCCAGCTCTGCGAGTTCATCTGCCCGCCCAAGGCCATCCGCATCACCCCGCCGGGGCCGAACGGCAGGCCGGCCGAGCGGGCGAACGCGGAGAAGATGCCCGAGGAGTTCGAGATCAACATGCTCCGCTGCATCTTCTGCGGCCTCTGCCAGGAGGTCTGCCCGGAGGAGGCCATCTTCCTGCAGCAGGACTACTCGCTGACCGGCGTCGCCCGCGGCGAGATGATCTATGACAAGGAGAAGCTCCTGTCGCTGGGTGGCGTCCACGAGGGGGTCCAGAAGTGGAAGCAGAAGGAGATCGGGGCGCAGGAGCAGGAGACTTTCCCGGTGGCCGGCCCGGCCGCTCCCAACCCGCACGCATGAAGTACGAAATCTACCTCCAGTCCGGAACCGTTGTCCGGTTCGAAGACCATACCAATGCCGGCGGGCTCAGTGCGGATTTTGAGAGCTTCGACACTGGAAGCGGCACCAACCCGATCCGCGCCTACAACGGGCAGAACAGCAGCCGGCTCGTGGTGGACCTGAGGCAGATCGAGGCCGTGCATACGATGCGCAACTGAGAACCCACCGGAGTGGAAACAGTGATCGTGACCGACATTCTCTTCTACCTCTTCGCCGCGCTGACCGTGGGTTGCGCGGCGATGTGCGTGGCCAATCCCTTCAGCCGCAACCCGGTCACCAGCGCGATGTTCCTCGTGCTCGCCATTGTCTCGATGTCCGGCCTGTTCGTCCTGCTGCACGCCTTCTTCCTCGCGGCGGTGCAGATCCTCGTCTACGCGGGCGCGGTGATGGTGCTGTTCCTGTTCGTCATCATGCTGCTGGACCTGAAGGAGGAGGAGCGCCGGCGGTTCAACCGCTTCGGCGTGGCGGCGGCCGTGCTTTCGGTCGCCGCGCTCGGCGGGATCACGCTGATCACCCTCGTCAGCGGCGCGCCCGACGTGGCGGCGCCCACGCTGGAGGGCACCACGCGCCCGCTGGGGTTCGCACTGTTCCGCGACTACGTGCTGCCCTTCGAGATCGTCTCCCTGCTCCTGCTCGTCGCCATGATCGGCGTCGTCCTGCTCAGCCGAAAGGATCTCAAGTGACTCCCGGCAAGGATGGCGGATGCAGGACGGGCGCCGCCCGCTTGTTGCCTTCTTCGGCCCACCCGATTCATCGTCCCGCCTGATGCACGTCGGCCTCGAACATTACCTGGTGGTCAGCGGGCTGCTCTTCAGCCTGGGCCTGGCCGGCGTGATCCTGCGCCGGAACCTGCTGGTGCTCTACATGTCGCTCGAGCTGATGCTCAACGCGGCCAACCTTGCGCTGGTGGCCTTCTCCCGTTTCCGCAACGTGCTGGACGGGCAGGTGATGGTCTTTTTCATCATCACCGTCGCGGCGGCGGAGGTTTCAGTCGGCCTGGCGCTCATCGTGGCGCTGTACCGCCGCCGCCGAACCGCGCACGTCGAGGATCTCGCCACCCTGAAGCTCTGACCCGAAGGCATTCCCCGGATGACCGCTGAATCACTGGCTTGGATTGCGCTCTTCGCGCCGCTGACCTCGGCGGTGGTGATCGCCTTCGTCACCCGCCGCTCCGCGCCCCTCGGTGCGGCCGTGGCCGGGGCGGGCTTCCTCATCGCCTTCGTGGCGTCCTGCCTGGCAGCCTGGCTCTACGCCCGGCTGGACGTGCCGGCCGGCGAGTTTGTCCTGAGCAGCATCCCGTGGCTGTCGGCCGGCGGGCTGTCGGTCGAGGTCGGCGTTCGGCTCGACCGGTTGAGCCTGCCGATGATGGTGGTGGTCACGGGCGTGGCCCTGATGGTCCAGATTTACTCGCGGGGCTACCTGGCCGGCGATCGGGACTATTCGCGCTACTTCGCCTCACTCAGTCTCTTCCTCTTCTCGATGCTCGGCATCGTGCTGTCGCCGAACTTCGTCCAGACGTTCATCTTCTGGGAGCTGGTGGGCGTCTCGAGCTACCTGCTGATCGGCTTCTGGTTCAGCCGGCCGGCCGCCGCGGACGCGGCAAAGAAGGCGTTCCTGGTGAACCGTCTCGGCGACTTCGGCTTCATCCTCGGCATCATCATCGTCTGGGCCGCCTGCGGGTCCGTGGATTTCCTCGACCTCGAGCGGCATCTCGCGAAGTACCCCGAGGCGCTGGGCTCGCTGGCCTGCCTTGCGGGCCTGCTCGTGTTCCTCGGCGCGGCGGGCAAGTCGGCGCAGTTCCCGCTGCACGTCTGGCTGCCGGACGCGATGGAAGGCCCCACGCCGGTGTCCGCGCTGATCCATGCGGCCACGATGGTGGCGGCGGGCGTGTACATGTTGGCGCGGGTGTTTTTCCTGTTCGAGGTGCAGCCGGTGTGGCCGGCGGCGCTGGCGTTCCTGCAGGGCTGGACCGCGCTGGACATCATCGCGTGGATCGGCGGCCTCACCGCGCTGCTGGCCGCGCTGATGGCGGTGCAGCAGGACGACATCAAGCGGATCCTCGCGTACTCCACGCTCTCCCAGCTGGGTTTCATGGTGATGGCGGTGGGCGTGGCGGCTCCGGGCGCGGCGATGTACCACCTGGTCACGCACGCCTTCTTCAAGGCGCTGCTGTTCCTCGGCGCGGGCGCGGTGATCCATTCCCTGCACCACGAGCAGAACATCTGGCGCATGGGCGGCCTCGGCCGCGCGATGCCGGCGACCTACGGGACGTTCCTGATCGGCGCGCTGGCCCTCTGCGGCGTGCCGCCGTTGAGCGGCTTCTACAGCAAGGACGCCATCCTGGCGGCGGCGCAGGCGAAGCCGGTGCTGTTCATCCTGGCCCTGTTCGTGGCCACGCTCACGGCGTTCTACATGGCGCGCCTGTTTCTCGTGGCCTTCGCGGGACAGCCGCGCGGGGAGGCGGCCGGGCACGCCCAGGAGGTGCCCGGTGTGATGGGCTGGCCGCTGCGCATCCTCGCGGCGCTTTCGGTGGTGGCCGGGCTGGCCGGCGTGGAGGGGCTGCTCGTCTCCGCCACGGGCGGGGCCGGGCATGGCGGGCATCCTGCGTGGCACGAGGTCGTTCTCGGGCCGTTCAATCATGCGCCGCTTGCCGCTCTCCTCGGCCTGTTCGCCACCGTCTTTGGCTTCGCGCTGGCCTGGACGCTCTACCGCGCGGCGGCGACGGACCCGCTGCCCGGGAAGCTGGGCGCCTTGGGGCGCTGGATGCGCGACAAGTTTTACTTCGACGAGCTCTATGCCGTGCTGGAACGGCTTACGCAGAACTTGGCGGCCGTCGTTTCCGACTGGTTCGACCGCTGGATTCTCGGGGGACTGGTGGTGCGCGGCGGCCACGGGGCGGTGGAACTGGCCGGCCGCGCGCTCCGGCTGGTGGTCACCGGCAACCTCCAAACCTATGTCTTTCTCGCCGTCGGCGGGCTGGCGCTCGTGCTTTGGCTCGCGCTGGCCGGCGGATGAACTTGACTCACTGAACCCGGACTGATGTCGCCCCTCACCCAGATCATCCTGCTCCCGCTGCTGGCCGCGGTGGCGGTGCTGTTCCTGCCGCGGGCCAAGGCCCGGCTGGCTCGCCCGGTGGCGCTGGCGGCGACCGGCATCGTCGCCTTCCTCGCCTGCTCGCTGGTGACCGGGTTCGATCAGGCGCCCGAGGGGCCGGGCGGCTACCGGTTCGTCCAGCAGGTTCCCTGGATCGAGTCACTTGGCATCAGCTACTTCGTCGGCGTGGACGGCCTCAACCTGGGCTTGGTCGTGATGGGGGCGCTGGTGGCATTTGCGGCGGTCTGCGTTTCCCGGGAGATCGGTGGCCGGGAGCGTGAGTTCTTCTCGCTCCTGCTGTTCATGGTTGCGGGCGTGCTGGGCGCGTTCGCATCGCTCGACCTGTTCTTCTTCTACGCGTTTCATGAACTGGCGCTGGTTCCGACGTTCATCATGATCGGCGTCTGGGGCCGGGGGCCGCAGAAGGGCTACGCGGCCTTCAAGATCACCATCTACCTGTCTCTCGGCGCACTGATCGCCCTGCTGGGGCTGCTGTCGCTCTACTTCGGGACCGGGGCGGAGACCTTCAGCCTCGTCGAGCTCACCGCCCATGTGGCCGAAAACCCGGTGCCGGCGCGGATCCAGCAGGTCGCGTTTCCGCTGCTGATGTTCGGATTCGGCATCCTGGTGTCGCTTTGGCCGTTCCACACCTGGGCTCCGCTGGCCTATGCCGCAGCGCCGAGCGCGACGGCGATGCTGCACGCGGGCGTGCTGAAGAAGTTCGGGCTTTACGGGCTGATCCGCGTGGCGCTGCCGCTGCTGCCCGAGGGTGCTCAGGCGTGGCTCCCGGTCCTGGCCTGGCTCTGCCTTGGCAACATCCTTTACTGCGGGCTCGTCGCCATCCGCCAGCGTGACCTGAACCTGCTCATCGGCAATTCCTCGGTCGCCCACGTCGGCTTCGTCTTCCTCGGCATTGCGAGCCTCACGGTCCTGGGCGTGACGGGCGCCGTGGTCGTAATGATCGCGCACGGCTTCCTGGCGGCGCTGAGCTTTGCGCTGAGCGGCGAGCTGCACGCGCGGGCGGGCACGCTGGAGATGCGTCGCTTTGGCGGGCTGCTGGCGAGGACGCCCTCCTGGGGTGTGCTGCTGCTGGTCGCGCTGCTGGCGGGCTGCGGCGTTCCGGGCTTCGGAAACTTCGTGGGCGAGATGATGGTGCTGTTCGGCTCGTGGAAGAACCTGCCGTGGTTCGTGGTGGCCGCGGCTTGGGGCGCGATGATCATCGCGGCCGTTTACATGCTGCGCGCCGTCCGCGGCCTGCTGCACGGGACGGAGCCGGATGACCTGCCGGTGGTCGCGGACCTCCGCGGCCTCGGGGCGAAGCTCCCCTACCTGATACTGGTGGCCGGGCTGCTGGCGGTCGGCCTGTGGCCGCGCTCCGTGACCGATCGCGCCGTGCGGCCGGCGGCGCAGGTCATCGAGGCCGCCACCCGTCAGCCCGCGGCACGGCCGGTGGCCGCGGCCGAGCCCGCCCCGGTCCCGCTGGCCTCCGTGCGTTGACGCGATGAACTTCTACACGATCGGAATCGAGGGTGCGCTCGCCGTCACCGGCCTGGTGCTGCTGCTGGTGGATCTGGTGACGCCGCCTGAGCGGCGGCGTCTGCTGGGCTACGCCGCGGCGGCCGTGGTGGGCGTCATGTTCCTCTACAGCCTGTCGGGCGGCTACGCGCCGGCGGAGCCGGTGACGGCGTTCCGCGGCGGCGTCGTGCTCGACGGCCTGGCCGTTTTCTTCAAGCGCTTCTTCCTGCTGGCGGCCGTGCTGGTGCTGCTGGTGTCGGTGGATTTTGCCCGCCGGTTGGCCACCGGCACGACGGAGTTCTACGTGCTCACGCTCTTTGCGCTGGTGGGAATGCTCTTCGCGGCCTCGGCGAGCAACTTCGCGATGCTGTTCGTGTCCATCGAGCTCATCACCGTCACCTTCTACATCCTCACCAGCTACCAGCGCACCCGGGTGGCGTCGCTCGAGGCGGGCGTGAAGTACCTCATTCTCGGCGCGGTGTCGTCCGCGGTGATGGTCTACGGCATCGCGCTGGTGTTCGGCGCGGCGGGCACGATGCAGTTCGCCGCCATCGCGGAGCGCAGCGCGGAGCTGGCCGAAAGCCGCCTGTTCCAGCTGGGCATGCTCCTCGTCATCGCGGGGCTCGCGTTCAAGGTGTCGGTGTTCCCCTTCCAGATCTGGGCGCCCGACGTGTACGAGGGCTCGCCCGCGCCGGCCACGGCCTTCCTCGCGGTCGGGTCCAAGGCGGCGGGCATCGTGCTGCTGGTGCGCCTGCTCGGGCAGGTTGCGCCCGACCTCGCGCTGAGGTGGGAGAAGCTCCTGCTCCTGCTGGGCTGCATCAGCATTCTTTTTGGCGCGCTGTGCGCCATCCCGCAGCGCAGCCTGAAGCGGCTCATGGGCTATTCGAGCATCGTGAACGGCGGATTCCTGTTCCTCGGCCTGGCGGCCATGAGCAAGGCCGGCTCGGCGGCGGTGCTCTTCTACCTTGCGGCCTACCTGTTCACCGTTCTGGCCGCCTTCGCCGTCGTGGCGGTGGTGATCCAGGCGGCGGGCGACGACGACCTCGCCTCAGTGGCCGGGCTGGCGCGGCGTTCGCCACTGGCGGGCGCGGCCCTGACGCTGGCGATGGTGTCGCTCGCGGGCGTGCCGCCGCTGGCGGGGTTCATGGGAAAGTTCCTCCTGCTCAAGGCGCTGGTCGAGCAGGGCGGCTCCTTCACCGCCTATTGGTGGGCCATCGGCGTCGCGGTGTTCGGAGCGCTGATCGGCTTCTACTATTACTTCGGCGTGATCCGCGCCGTGTGGTGGCCGTGCGGTGAGGAGCCGGCCGGGGAACTCATCCTGAGCCCCGTTGCGACGGCGACCCTCGTCCTCTGCACGGCGGGCATCCTCCTGCTGGGCCTCTACCCCGGACCGGTCTGGGACGCCGCGCGCGAGGCGGTCGCGCTGCTGCGGCTGGGGTGAGTCAGCCAGGCCTCCCGCCCGGATCAGCCGAAGCGGTCCTCGGTCCACGGGTCGGCGGTGTTTGAGTAGCCGCGGACCTCCCAGAAGCCTGGGATGTCGCGATCGAGGAAGACCAGCTCCCGGACCCACTTGGCGCCCTTCCAGGCGTAGCGCTTCGGCACGATCATGCGCGCCGGGCCGCCATGCGCCTTGGGCAGCGGCCGGCCGTTCCATGAGTGGGCCAGCAGCACGTCGTCATCCATGAGCGCGTCGAGCGGGTTGTTCGTCGTGTAACCGTCGCAGGCCTTGAAGAAGACGTGCGCGGCCTCCGGCTTGGGCCGGACCAGCTCGGCGAGGCTGAAGAAAGACACCCCTTCCCAGGCCATGTCGTACTGGCTCCAGGTGGTCACGCAGTGCAGGTCGCTCGTGTCCCGGAACTGCGGCAGGGCCATGAACCCGTCCCAGGTGAGCGTGACCGGGTTCTCGACGTGCCCATGAATCTTCAGCCGCCACTCTCCCGC
>JBJXFY010000301.1:0-19610 GCA_046155815.1 Limisphaerales bacterium
GGGGCTGGACTGCACCCTGCCCGCCATTCACCGCGTGCTGGTTCGGCTGGGGCTGACAGGTGGGAAAGGACACCCCGCGCCTGCGAGCAGGACCGTCCCGACCTCCGGCGCGCGCGGCGGGCCTGGCCAGTGCACCCGCCGGCCCCTGGCAGGCCGCCACGATGCCCGCCTCGATCCGGCTGGACGGCCCCACCGCCTGCATGGCGATGGACGCGGCCATGGACACGGAAATCTTCCAGGCCTGTGTGCGGGAAGTGCCGTGCCCGACGCTGCGTCCGGGCGACTTGGTCGTGATGGACAACCTGCCACCGCACCAACACGGCCTCACCCCCCAACCGATCGAACAGGCCGGGGCGTCGGCCCGGTTCCTGCCGGCCTTTTCGCCGGACCTCAACCCGATCGAGAGGAGGTGGAGCGAGGTGGAGCTGCTCCGGCGGGGCGCGGAGGCGCGCACCGGGGCGGAACTCCAGGCCGCCCTCGCCGCCGCCCTGGCCTGCGTCACCGCCCAGGACGCCAGAAACGGGTTCGCCTCCTGCGGCTACCGCTTCATCCAATGCGAACTGGCTCTTCCCTCACCACTCACTGTCGGCAGCGGCGGCGGAGTCGCCCGTGCGTTCACAAGTTGGCGCCATGAACGCCGACACTGCTGAGCGTCCAGCATGCAGTTTCCCATTGGGGGCACCGATCAGGGCCTTGAACGTGACGTTCTGAACGGTGTCCTCCGCGGCGTGGGCGGCGCGGACGACCAGCCTCGCCGCGGCCTACAGGCGGGTGCGCGCCCGCTTGAGGCAGTGGAAGACGCCCGGCTCGGTGAGCTTCATGGCCTCGCCGGGCGGTCCGGCGGCTTCAACGGCGGCCACGCCCGGTAAACGGCCGCGGCCATCTCGTTCGCCAGCGTGTTGTCGAACGGCACTTCCTGCCGGAGCACAATCTGGATCAGGCGTTCGGACGGGACGACCCGGAAGTCCGTGCTGGCGTAGCCTCCCCACGTGTATTCCGTGGTTGTACGCAGTTCGGCTCCGCTGCCCAGCGTCACGTCCTTGATCTCGAGGCCGAGGCCGAAACGAAAACCTCCGTCGCCGCCGCTCAATTGGTTGGTGAACATCTGCCGCAGCGTGTCCTCCTGCAGCAGGCGGCGGCCCTCGAACACGCCGCCATCCACCAGCATCTGCCCGAAGCGGGCGTAGTCCCGCGCGGTGGAGACCAGCCCCCCGCCGCCGGAGAGGAAGGCGAAGCCGTCGTTGAACGGGCTGGTGGCCGCCGGGTCCGCCACGGCCCGCTTGCCGTCGCGCTGCCCGTAGCACGACGCGAACCGGTCCCGCTTGCCGGCGGGCACGGTGAAACCGGTGTCGGACATCTTCAACGGCGCGAACACCGCCTCCCGAAGGAAGACATCCAGCGGCTGCCCGGCCCAGACCTCAATCAGGCGCCCCAGCAGGTCGGTGTTGAAGCCGTAGGTGAATCTCCCGCCGGGATGGTGGAGCGCAGGGATGCGGGCCAGCGCTTCGGCCGCGTGCGCGATGGTCATTTCGGGCGGGAAGAGTTCGTGCGGCCCGCGGTAGCGAAGGCCCGCGCGTTCATAGAAGGCGCGAACCTCCTTCTCGTCGCCGTAGCTGTAGCCGGTGGCGTGGGTCAGGACGTCGCGAACGGTGATCGGCCGCTTCGGCACCACCTGCCGGAAGGTCTCGCCGGACTTCTCCAGCACCGTCGAGTTGGTGAAGGCCGGGATGAACCTCGCCACCGGGTCGTCGAGCTGAAACCTGCCCCGCTCGAACAGGATCATCGCCGCAACCGAGGTGATCGGCTTGGTCATCGAGTAGATCCGCACGAGGGTGTCAGGCGAGAACGGCGCGCCGGTGTCCGGGTTGCTGGTCCCGGCGGCGGCCAGGTGGATCACCTCGCCGTTCCGGACCACCAGGTGGAGCGCCCCGGCGGCCTGCCCGGACCGGACGGCCTCCCCGAGCCGTCGCGCGACGGCGGGGAAGGCGGGGGCCTCCGCGGCGTGCACGCCGACGCACAGGAGCAGGACGGCCAGGATGGCCTTCATCGAGTGGGCTTCGTTTCGCGGGCCGCTCGGTGGAGGCCCGGGCTATTTCCAGATGGCCTGGAGAACGTCATACATTTTCGGATCCTTGGCCTGGAGCTCGGCGCGGTCGAACGGCTCGAAGTCATTCCGGCCGAAGAACGCCTCGGTGGTCTCGGCGAAGTATTCCTGCTCGTTGTTCAGGGCGTAGGCACGGTCCGTCGTGAACTCATCGCCGGTCCAGCGCTTCACATGGTCGTAGGCACCCGATGATTTGGCCGCCGCGAAGGCGTCGAGGATGCCGGCGTGCTCATGCCCGAGGACGCGATCGTGAAACGCGTGCGCCAGCTCGTGCAGGGCGAGCATCGGCATGCGGCGGTCCTCGCCTTCCCAGAGGAGGGTGTTGGTGAACTCGACGGCGCGGGCCATCGCCGGATCGCGCCGGTTGGCGCGAAGCCAGCCGGCATCGGGATGATACTCGGCCGTGGGGCGCACCCCGTCGTAGGGCGGGTTGAACCACAATGGCACCTCCTGCAGCCGGCTCACGTGATGGGTTGGCACCACCCGGCGGATCCCGGCCAACTGCTTCGCGAGCAGGGCCAGGGCCTGTTCGGTGGCCGGCCGCTCGTCCGCATCCAGAAGGGCCGGATTCACCCACACGGTCCAGCCCTCCAGGTCCCGGCGAAGATGCGCTGAACCTCCGCGACCGCTCGGCGTGGCCGCAACGCCCGTCAACGGAAGCATTGCCCGGCCCATCGCGTCGCCGATGAGCCAGTAGGTCTCGGCGTTCGAGTTCCAGTGGTAGTCCTGCCCGCGGGGCGACTGATCCTCCGGACGCCAGAAGCCGCGCGTGCCGACAAACGCGACGTTGCCTTTGAATTCCGCGCGCTCCGCCACGGCGGCCAGCGCCTTCATTGACGACAGCGCGCCGGGGTCCTTCTCGTTCGGGCCGGTCATGCCGGTCTCGGCAATGACGAATGGAAGCGCGGGCGCGCCCAGGTCGCGGCGCAGGTCGCGGACGAAGTGCGCCATGTTGCTCTCATACTCGGTGTTGAACTGGTCGTTGATGCGGTCGTTCCAGCCCTGGTGCCAGCCGAAGCCCGCGAGCACGTGGCTGCCGTCGCTGCCGGGCACGAGTTCCTTGACGCGGTCCAGCGCGGTCCTGGTGAGCGCCAGCGTCTCGCGATAATACTTCCCGAGCAGGTCCGGCTCTTGTGCCAGCGCGGCGTCGTCCTTCTCGCCGAGCGAATAGGGTAGCTTGCCCGCGCTGGGGGGACGGAAATCCACCGCGAGGCTCCGGCCGCCCCATGCGCACTTGATGAGCAGCACCGGCGCGTCGAGCGCGTCGCCCATCACCCAGCCAAAACCCAGTTCGGGACCAATGGTCTCGCCCGGGTGCGCGCCGAAGCCGGCGATCAGCGGCCCGTCGCAGTCGAGGTAGGTGATCCACACGTCGCCGCGCGCACGCCATCTGCCGGCGGTGTCCACAAGCGGGGCGAAGCGCCTCGCGGTGGCGGGGTCCTTCACCAGAAACTCCAGCGAGCCTTGGCCGACGTGGCGCCGCGGTTCGGCCTGGATGCGACCATGTCCCTCCATGTTGGACTGGCCGGCGAGGATGAACACCTTGACCGGACCGGAGGCGGCCGAGACAGGATGACTGGCGGCAGAGGTGACCAGGAGAAAAAGCGGGATCAGTTGAATGGCATGCTTCATGGTTCTGTGCGCGCGAGCTTTTGCCGGTCAAGAGCCTCTGCAGTTGCCTATGAATGAAATGAGGTGCCTGCAAAGATCATGATCGAGTGCGGCTGGCTCAATCTCTTGCTGCCTGACCGGTGACGATGGGAACGTAGCCCACCTCCAGCCCCGGGGGCGGCGTGACGAGCAAGGCGGGGTCGAGCGACACCAATCTTCCCCGGATGGGCGGGGCCATGTAGTCGCGGTCCAATGGCCAGTGCGCATGGAGTTTCTCCACCAAGCCTTGCAGCTTCGCCTTCTTCTCCTCACTCCAAGGGTATTGCTGAAAGGACGGCTGGTCCACGAACCGATACCAGGAATAGGTCACCACCGAGCCATCAAGGAGCCGGGCGGTGAACGGTCCAAGCTTTGGTCCGGGCCTCGCCCACGCACCGCCGGTGGGCGAGGTGTAGGGCGCTCCCTTCCCGGCGAGCTTGAATTCCTGGGTGAGCAGTCTGGTCTCCGCAGGAACATCCGCCTCGGGCACGGCCACCCGCTCCTCGCCGACGTGCCTATAGTACTGCGGGAACAGGCCTTTCGCGACGAGGTCGTTGGTGGACCACTGCAAGCCCCACACGTTGCCATCGAAGATGCGCGTGTCGAGGGCGCGCTCCACCCCGGTGATCTTCTTGCCCGCCAGGTCGTAGGATGTCGGGGCGGCGGTGAGCTTGGGCTTCCACGCGCCCTTTCGGCCAATTTGCCCGGAGACGGCCGGGCCTCCATCGCGCCAGGCCTTGAAGTCGTCATAGAGCGCCGCTTTTGAGTAGTAAGTGACGTCCTGGACGAGGAAGGCGCGGCCTTCCTCGTCCACCGGAAATTGGAGCCTGGGCAGCTTGGAGTAGGTCGTCCCATCCGCGTCCTTGGAGTCGAAGCGCGGCACGGTGTTGATCTCCATCGCGCCGCCCCCCATGTCGCCGGGGCGCGCGTCGAGGCCGCGACCATGGATGAAAGGATACTTGAACAACTTGCCGATCTTGCTCCACGTCTCCGGAATGTAGTAGGCGATCGGGCCTTTGAAGTTCGCGGCGTTGAGGAAGCAGGTCCAGCTCTGGTCGCCCGTCGGCAGATCGCCCGCCGTGGGCTCAGTGAAGGGCAGCGCCATCCAGGTGTAGCCGAGGAACTCGCCGTCGGGCTGGCCCTGGAAAGGCAGCGCATCGGGAGGAATGAGCAGGCGGTTGCTCAACTGCGCAATGCCGAGGCGATTATCGGGCAGCGCCTCGTTGCTGTAGAAGAACGACCAGCCGGGCGAACCGACTTCGTAGTCGTAGCACTGCGGCGTGGCGTTCATGCTGAACTTCGGCGGGCCGTAACGGAAATGGTTGCCCGCCCAGTAACCCAGGCCGCCTTCCACCGTCTGGAAGACGCTGCTCCAGGTGGGGCCGCGCTCTTTCCACGTGCGCGCCAACGTGCCCTCGGGCGCAAGCGGCTGATCCTTGTTGTCGGAATTGTCCGGTTGAATCCAGGCGCTGGGCAGGCCGATCTGAAAGTTCTCCAATGGCTGCTCGACCAGCGACCAGACGGCAGCATAGAAGCCCATCCCGGCGCTGTAGCCGCCACCGGTCGGCAGCGGCTCGTGACCGAAACCGATGTAGCCGTGGAGTCCTTCTGCAAGGGACGATACCTTGCCACCGCCACTAAGCTCTTTGACGTTGTCGGACGGATCCTGGGCGGCACACGTCCCGGCTGTGAGTGCGACGACAGTGAGGAGTATGAGAATGTGAGTCATGTACAAGAGAGAGTGTGGCCGGTTCGGGTCCCAGCTGAATGCCCGCATGCTCCCAATTACAACTCCTGTCGCGTGGCAATGGGGACATATCCTGCTTCGAGGCCCTTCGGCGGGGTGACGACCAGCGCGGGGTCGATCTCGGCGAGGCGGCCAAAGTCGGGCGGCGCGAGGTAGTCCCGATCCTTGGTCCACGCGCGGTGCAGCTTCTCGACGCGCTTCTGCACCACTTCACGCTCAGCGGCGGTGAGGTCGGCATTGAACATGGCGGGCTGGTCGGCAAAGCGATACCAGTAGTAAGTGACCACGCTGCCGTCGCCGAGACGCGCCTGGAACGGGCCGGCGACGGGGCCGGGCTTTTTCCAGACACTTTGCGGATCGTCGGGCGTCGTGCGCGGTTCCTGCGGCTCTACCTTAGGCGTCTCGAAGCGGTGTTGGGTCAGGCCGAGGTCCGCCGGCACTTCGCGGGCGGGAAGCACGGACCAAAGCTCCTCGTCGCCCTCTCTGCCGAGGCGAAAGAACTCCGGCAGCGTCACCAATGAGCCGTTCTTGCGTGTGAGCGTTTCGTTCCAGCGGCAGCCGAGCGTCAGCGGGTCGGGCGTGATCGAGGTTGCAAACGATTTCCACGCGAGGGGGGCGGCCAGTTTACGTTCCACGCCGGGCGGGTAAAACGTCCAGCTCGATCCGCCCGTGGCCTTGAACTGCTGCACCGTCGCCGCGGCGCTCTTGATGCGGCCATCCGCCGCGGGACCGCCCGCGAACCAACGTTCCACGTCGTCCCACAGCGCGGATTTCTGGTACACCGTGTGCCGGTGCAGCAGCGCCGAGTGGCCCGCCGGGGTGACCGGAAACATGGTGGGCGCGAGCCGGGCGTAGGCGGTGCCGTCCCCGGACTTGCTGAAGACGGCGGGGATGTGCTGGGTCTCCATCTGGATCGCCTTGTTCGGTTCGGACGGCGCGGAGTCGAGGAGCTTGCCCGCCCAGCCGGGATGGTCGAGCAGCGCCACCGACCAGAAGTTCGGCGTGAAGAAGGTCGCGGGGCCCTTGAAGTTCGAGGTGTTCAGAAAAAGCGTCCAGCACTGGTTGCCGGTGGGAACGTTCCTGCCTGCGGTCGTGGTCTTGGGATCGGTGAGCGGCAGCGGGAGGTAGCCGTAGCCGAAGAATTCACCGCGCGTGCCCTGCTTGAGGTTCAATCCGTCGAGCGGAAAGAGCAGCCACGGACTGAGCTGCGCGACGCCATACTTGCCACGCGGCTCCTCCCAACTGCCCGCCCCGTAGCCGGGACCGTTGGCGATCCACTTAAAGTTGTCGCCAACACCGCCCATGATGAACTTCGGCGTGGTCGAGGGGAAATGCGTGTCGCGCCACCAGCCGAGACCGCCCTCGATGTCCGTGTAGTGTTCCTCCTTCGGCTTCTGGCCGGCCGGATACTGCGGGAACATCCAGGTGCCGACGAGACCGCTTTGGAAATCGTGGCCGGGGTACGTCTCCACCAGCGGCCACGCCGCGGCGTAGAAGGAAAAGCCGGCATTGAACTCGTCCGGGACGCGTTCGCCCTCATACAACAGGTAGCCGTACATCTCGCCCTGCTGCACCTGGGCGGCGAACAGGCAGGTCGGAGCAGCGAACAGGGCGCCGGCGAGATGGGCTGCGCTGCGCATCTTCATGACTACTTGTGGGCGTGCGCCCGGTCGGTAACGGCGGCGAAGGAATCGCGGATTGGGAATTCGTCCCGCGCCCTCGGAAGGCTTGGGCTGGTCGCGAAAAACCGGTTCGGAGTAATCGGTGCGGGATCGGCGCCGCGCAGCCGCAATTGGGGCAGCGCCGCGCCGCCCTCTCGGGAGCGTTCCTGGGCTTGCCGGCGAATCTCGTCCCGTACGTGTCGCAGGCGCTCCGGCCACTCGAAGGTCGGCGCCCTCGCCGGGTGGTAGCCTTCGAGATGGCCCGTGAGGCGCGTCGTAGGCTTGGTGTACTTCAATTCCGTGTCGCCAAAGACCTCGCGGCAGAGCGCGGCAAGGCCGGGGTCGTACTCCAGCAGTTCGGCGCGGGTGTTGACGTGGTTGTGGTCGTGATCGTTCTCGCGGTTGTCGTCGAACCAGCTCTGCACGCCCTCGGCGAAATACTCGTGATGATTCACCGCAGCGTACTTCCCCTTCCACAATCCCGCCTTCATCGCCGCGTCATAGGCGGCCTGCACGCGCGCGTCGAAGCCGGGGTCCACGTTCGCCATGCCGCGCAGGTGAGTGTTGTGGGCCAGCTCGTGGATGAGAATGTTCTCGGCCGAATACGGATCGCCGGGATAGGCCAGCAGATTTTCCTCGGCGCAGGAACAGAACGGATCGGTCTCGCTGCCACCCATCCCACGGGCACGGGCATCGCGGAAATCGCGCGGCGCAATGCCGGGAAACCCAGGAACCGGATCCCTCGCCAACCACCGCCACTCGGGCTGGTCCGTGGTGAATTCATTCCACGCGAGAATGCTGAGCCGCGCGCCGCTCTTCACCATGGCCGCGCGAACGTCGGGACGCTTCGCCAGCATCAGGTCCACAAGATACGCCGCCTCTTTGAGCGCGTAGGGATTTACCTTGGCCGACGCCACGATCGGGAAGCCACCGGCCGTCACCCGCTGCGTGTAGAACGCCGGGATGCCCCCAGCGTCCGGCGGATCAAACCGCATCGCCTGCACCGGAACTTCACTGGTGACGACGCGCTCAGCCTTGTCCTCACGGCCGACCACGGCGAAGCGATGCCCCAGCGTCGTGGTGATGATCGTGTTTTCGCCCGGCGCCACCGTTCCATTCGACACGCGCTCGGTGTCCGACTTGAGCCGGAAGACGTCCGCGGCCTGCGTGCTGCCGTTTATGATTTGCAGTTTGGGGCGCTCTGCCGTGAGCGCGGGAATCGCGGAGCAGGCGAAGCAAGCGATCAGGCAGAGGAGTTTCATGGGATTGAGGGCTTGGTCAGCACGGGGAATCAAGGTGTCACTCGCTTCAGTTCAGGGCGCTCTTGCGAGGCTTCGATCTTGGCGATGGCATCGCGGACGGCGGCGGCTTTTCTATGGCTGAGTGACAGCGGGAAGTCGGGCTCGCCCTTGTCAAAATTCGCGGCGATTTCCTGGAGGCGCGGGATGATGCGCCGGGCCTGTCCGCCGTACTTCAGCAGGGCTTCCAGAATCTCTGGCGTGCGCAGTTCGCTGGCCCACGGATTCTGCGCGAGCAGGTAGTCGACACAGCCTTGAATGCCTTCCTCCACGTGATGTTGAGCGAGTAGTTTTAATCCATTGACCCGGACCTCATCGGCGAACATTTCGCCGCTGGGCGCAGGTTTGACGATGGCCTCCTGGATGGCCGGCAGCAACGGACGCAATTCCTGAAAACTGAGGAGGGGATAGATTTCGCTGATTTGAGAGCGGGCATGGCCATCCTGATTCTTCAGCCCGCGGATCATGGCCGCGCCGAGCTTTTCGCGATCCACGCCTTCGAGCGTGCGATGGCGCTTGAGTAGCTTGCCGAACACTGCGGCGGAGAAGTATCGCTGTTCCATGCCTCGCGGATCTCCTTCGCCGGGGCCGGCATTGATTCGTTCCAGCATCTCCGGCAACGCAGGCAGTGATGGTTTGCCAATGGCGGCGAGAGCTTCGCCGGCTCGCACGCGAAGCCAGAGGTCCGGGTGCTGGAGGGCCTTGCGAAGCTGCGGCACCGCCGGCGCAGCGGCGCCGCGCATCTCTTCCAGCGCGAGACAGGCACCGATGCGGGCTTCCGGATTCGCGGAGTCCAGCAGCGCGATGATCGCCGGCAACGGCGGTGCTTTGCGCCGGGCGAGCGCGGCAGCGGCGCGTCCGCGCACGATGGGTGACCACGAGCCGAGGCGCGAGAGGAGTTCCGCGTCGCCGAATCGGTCGTAGGTGCTATTGCGGTCTTTGTTATCCCAGCCGCGTCCGTCGGCGATAAGGCTCTGCGCGACGTCGGACGCGAGCGGTGGCAGGACGCCTGGCATCCGGCCGGTGATGGCGACTTTCTTCAGCGGCAGTGCGTAGGCGAGGAGATAGGCGCCGGTGGCATCCCAGCCGTGGTAGCTGTCGTGGTCAGGCTCGGGCGGGCCTTGATGGGAGAACGCGCCGTCCCAGCGCCGGGCGAGATCGTGATACCACGCGCCGAATTCCTGCATCCACGCACCGGTGGCCTGCGGCCCGGCCTGTGCGATGGCCGGCAGCGACCACAGCAGATTGAAGTAGTTGCCCGTGTGACCGCAGTCGCGTTCGCTGCCGTGCGAGGCCACAGCCATGCGGGTGAAATAGTCCGCGCTTTTTGTTTCGCCGAGCCGGTTGAAAAGCACGGCCGCCATGCCGCACTTGCCGTTGTCTTCGTGCGTTTCGGTCCATGCGGGATGGTCGCCGTAGGGCACCGCTCCCTTGCCGGTGTAGAAACGGAGAAGTCGCGTGCTGAGTTCGATGGCGCGGGCCACCTCGGCGTCCTTCACCCCCGCGTCGCGCGCGAGCACCAGGCCGATGGTCAGTGTCAGTCCGGGCGAGTTCATCATTCCGTAGCCCCGGAGGCGTCCATCCGGCAGCGCGAACGTATGCCCCCACGAGCCAACGGCGCTCTGGCCGCCCGCCGCCGCCAGCGCCAGCCGACGCAGCCCGGGCAGCATAGAGACATCGTCGGTCGCTGTGATGTATTCCCCGAGGAAGATCATCACGTAACCGTAGTACCACGTCCTGAAGTCGCTCGTCGTGAAGTCCGCCGCCCACTGCGCCTCTCGTTTCAACAACGGCAGATACGCAACATCACCGCCGGCAAGCAGCGCCAGCGCATTGAGTGAGCGCGGAATGGCGTCCTCTTTCCTCGCGTAGTCCGACCGCGCCATGCGCGCCGCGAGCGCCTCTTGTCCCTGCGCCAGGATCCGCTGGGATTTCGGGCATTCATACGGCGCAGTAGCGCTGAACGAGCCGAGCATCGGCAGCTTCAATACGACCTCATTCGTCCGCCCCGAGCGCCAGCGCGTGAGCGACAGACGCCCGCCGCCGGCTGCTGTCTCCGCCGCGGTAATGGCACGACCCATTTCCGTGCGAGGATCGTAGGAGAAGAGTTTGCCATCCACGCCAAGGAGCACGTCACCCACGTCGATCGAGCCCTCTGCCGGCGAGCCTCGATCCACGGCGGTGATCGCAATCTGCCGCGCATCGGTGGTCACGAGCTGGTCGGAAAACATCCAGCCGCGCAGCCCGGTGGGGCCGAGGTTCCAGTCATGCTTCGCTCCCGCTGGAATGGCGTCGCCCCTGGTGAAATCGGGAATCGGCAGAGCCTCACCGCCGGATGCGGCTGGCGCGCGAATGACAAAGCCGAACCACCCGGTGCACAGGAGAGCGAGCGCTGCGGACTTGGAGGCGGTCTGAATCGGGCTGAAAGATGCTTTCATGGGCAATAAAACGGATGCATATGTCTGGGTCGGGTTTTCACTTCGCCACCGACAGCGTGATGGCTTCGGGGACGGTTTTGCGACCGGTGGGCTGGTATTTATCGAAGGGCCCATCCACGCCGCCGGCGGGCCAGTCGGCGGCCGCGGCGTATTGGCCGTCGTCCCGGTACTCCGCCTTGAGCCGCGCGATCTCGGCTTTCAGTTCGAT
This sequence comes from Limisphaerales bacterium, assembly GCA_046155815.1. Lineage (GTDB taxonomy): Bacteria > Verrucomicrobiota > Verrucomicrobiia > Limisphaerales > CAIMTB01 > JBJXFY01. Next base: position 11,107 of record JBJXFY010000301.1, read on the forward strand.
GAACTTGGCGGCGATCTCGGGCTTCTTCGCCTCGGCTGCGTCGTGAAGGAGGTTGTGTTGCTCGGACGGGTCCTGGGTGAGGTCGAACATCTCGTAGGCGTTCTTCTGCCAGTAATGGATGAGCTTGTGCGTGGCGGTGCGAACGCCGAGGTGCGCGACGGTGTTGTGATGGCCGGGCGAATGGTAGTAACGATAGTAAAACGTCGTGGGCCAGCCGGCGGGTGATTCGCCGCGCAGGAGCGGCGCGAGCGAGCGGCCTTGCATCGCGTCCGGCACGGGGAATCCGGCCAGATCGAGGAAGGTGGGCGCGAGATCCGTGTTGCCGACGAATTGCGCAGGCACGTGGCCAGCCTTCACGCCGGGGCCGCGCGCGAGCAGCGGCACGCGCAGGCCGGGCTCATACATGAAGCGCTTGTCGTAGAGTCCGAGGTCGCCGAGATACCAGCCGTTGTCGGAGGAATAGATGACAATGGTGTTCTTCGCCAGGCCGGTCTGGTCAAGGTAATCGAGCACGCGGCCCACGCTGTCGTCCACGCCCTGCACGCACGCGAGGTAGTCGCGCATGTATTGTTGATACTTCCACTTCACCAGCTCGTCGCCGGTGAGTCTCTTGCCGTCCACTTCCAGTTCCATCGGGACAGTGTCGAGCCACTTCTGCAACTCCGGTTCCTTGAGCGTGTCGGGCGGCATGATCTTGAGATCGCGGCGAGTGAGATCACGCGCGATGGTCTGCTGGTTCTCCGGCAATGCGGCGGGCCGCGTGGCGTAGGTGTCCCAGAGCGTGTCGGGCTCAGGGATGACCTTGTCCTTGAACATCTCAAGGTGCCGCGTGGTGGGCGCCCAGTTCCGATGCGGCGCCTTGTGATGCAGCATCAGGAAAAACGGTTTGTCCTGCGGACGCGTCTTGAGGAATTCAAGACCCAGCTCCGTCGTGATGTCCGTGCAATGACCTTCGATGTTCAGTTTGCGTCCGCCCGGGATGAGAAACTGCGGATTCCAATACGCGCCCTGGCCGGGCAGGACGATCCAGCGGTCGAACCCGGTCGGGTCGCTGCCGAGGTGCCACTTGCCGATCATGCCGGTGTGGTAGCCGCCGGCCTGAAGGCGCTTGGCCACATTGTCACGCGAGCCGTCGAAGCGATTGAACACGGGCACACCGTTGCGATGCGAATACTGCCCGGTGAGCAAGGTGGCGCGGCTGGGCGTGCAGATGGAGTTGGCGACGAAGGAATTCGCGAACCGCGTGCCCTCCTTCGCCAGCCGGTCGAGGTGTGGTGTGCCGTTCACCTTCGAGCCGTAAGCCGAGATGGCCTGCTGCGCGTGGTCATCGGAGAAGATGAAGAGGATGTTCGGGCGCTCCGCCGCGCGGGCCGAGGCGACTGCGAGAAGCGAGAGGAAGACGAGGAGGCGTGTCATGACATTCTTCGGTTCGGCGCGAGGTGCCGGATCAAGGCTCCGGCCTGCCGCGCAGCAGCGCGAGATTCGCCTCGGCGAACGCCCGGCCGATGAGCGCGAACGTCTTGGCGCAGCCAAGGTAGTGGTAACCGCCGTTCGAGGCGCCACGTTTCCAGAGCGTGGCCTCGGCGGGCATGATGAGATCGGCCTCAAACTTCTCCAAGTACTCACGCTTCTGGGCCTCGGTCATCTGGCCTTCGGCGTTGGCGTGATCCTTGTGCTTCGAGTTCAGGAAGTAGTCCATCTGGCTCACCTTCTCCATCTTGGCCGCAATGGCCGCGAGTTCCTCGGACCAGAACGGCGCGGTCTCGACGGCCTTCACGGTGCCGGCGAATTCCGGCAGCGCCGCGGGTCCCGCCATGGCCGCACGGAAGGCCTTGGTGTTGTCGTCAGCTTGGTTCCCGTCCACCCCGAGCACACCGATGACCACCGGCATCCGCGGCGCGGCAAGATCCCGGCGGACATCGCGGATCAGGTCGGCGAGCCACTCTCCGTACTTGGAGTAATCCTGCACCGTCTCGCCGGGCTTCGGCGGATACGTGTCGCCCGATACGAGGTCGTTGAACCCCTGAAACCAGATGAAGCCGGTGATCTCGTAACCCTGCGCTTCGTCATAGGCGGGGCAGACGCGCTTGGGGTCGGCCAGGACTTTCCTCACATGCGCCACCATCTCCCGGTAATAGACGCCGGTGGCGGCTTCGGTCTGCGCCTTCCTCTCCGGTTGCTCCGCCCATCGTTTCGCGTCCAACGCGGTAGGCACGTAAGGTCCGGCGCTGGGCGGACGGAAATCCGTGTGCAGGCTGCGTCCGCCCCAGGCCGTCTTGATCAGCAGGACCGGCTCGCCCAGCCGTTTCTCCAGGTGGATGCCAAAGGTGAACTCCGGCCCGATCTTGTTCTCCGGCGCGCCGAAACCGGCGGTCAGCCGGCCCGTCTTCTCGGTCAAGTCCGTATAGGCGTCGCCGAGGCAGCCGATGGAGGAAATCCACACCTGCTCCAGCACCCGCGGCTGGCCGTCGGCGCCGCGCATTTCACGGAGCAGCGGGGCTGTGGCCGGATCGTCCCCGAGATAGTCGAACGTCTCCACCTGCGCGTGGCCCTGCATGTTCGACTGCCCGGCGAGGATGAAGACCTTGAGCGGCTTCGCCAGGGCAGGAAGGGCCACCGCGATCCAGGCCGCAAAGATGAGGGCTCGATTCATGAGGCAGATTGTCGCGCTCACGGTAGGAACGGCAAGGGCGTTCGCCAACATCCCGGTTCTCACCGCCAACGCCCGGATGAATGCTGCCGGGTGGCCCCGTCAGCGGTCCGGCGCGGCGACCGGCGCGGGAGAGACCGCGACCCGGCGGTGCAGTTCCAATCCGGCATCGTCCCTGACGGTCAACGCGTCAATGTCGTTGAGTTCGAGTCCGGAGGCCGAGGATCACGGCCGTGTCCTGGCCGAGGTTTTCGGTCCAGGCGGTGACGGGTTCCGGCTGTGGCCGCACCACCAGCGGCGTTTCCGCTGCGAGGGGCAGGCGACCTGGCGGCCGCCCGTGACCTCGACCGCCGCGCCGTCGGCGCTCAGGGCGGAGCGGGCGGCGTCCTCATCCAGCCGCAGGATGGTTTCCGCCGCGGTCGCCTGGGCGTTGAACCGGGCGTGCTGCACGGTGACCGCCCCGGCCGGGGTCTGGACAATCAGCGGGCGGGACGCGGCTGCCGAGGCGGGACTGTGCCGGAGGTTGCCATGGGTGAGGTTCACCCGCAGGGCGCCGTCTTCCGGCCGGAGCAGGCGCAGCGCGGAGAGGCCGGCCAAGGTCAGACGGGAACCATCATGGAGCTCAAGCTCGATCCACGCGTGGCAGGAGCGGATTTCGAGCGTGTCCCCGGCGCCCAGCCGCAAGCCCACCTGCAGCGCGCTCTCGGCGGCGCAGCCAGTCCAGTCCCTCGCGCCGGGCGGTGATGAACGCCCACGACAACAGGGCGGCCTCGCTCTCGAACGCCGCCGGCCCGCCAGCGCCTTCACCGCGACGTTCTGGAAGATGTCCTCCGCGCCGAGCGTGTCGCGCACGATCAGTCACGCCGCGGCGGAGAGGCGCGTGCGCGCCTGCATCAGGCACTGCAGGATTTCCGGGTCGGTGAGCTTCATGGCGCGGAAAGCGGCGGCCAGCAGGAATGAACGGAGGCGGCCAGATCCTTTGCCAGCGCCTTGTCGAACGGCACTTCCTGCCGCACCACGACCTGGACGAGACGCTCGGCCGGCACCAGTCGGAAGTCCGTGCTGGCGTACCCGCCCCAGGTGGCTTCCTTGACGGGCCGCTGCGCCGGGGCCTGACCCAGCTTTATCTCCCGCAACTCGAAACCAAGGCCAAACCGGAAGCCCCGGCCTGCCCACCCAGCTGGTCGGTGAGCATCTGCCGCACCGTCTCCTCGCGCCGCCGCCGGCCCGCGTAAACGCCGCCGGCCGCGAGCATCCGGCCGAAGCGGGCATAGTCGCGTGCCGTGGACACCAGTCCCCCGCCGCCGGAGAGGAAAGTGAAGCCGTCATGGAAAGGGCTGGCGGCCGGCGGGCACCGGCGCTTTTCCCAGATGGTGCGGAGCACTTCATGCATTCGCGGATCCTTCGCCCGCAGCTCGGCGCGATCGAAGGGCTCGAAGTCGTTCCGGCCGAAAAACGCCTCGGTGGTCTCGGCGAAATACTCCTGCTCGTTGCTCAGGGCGTAGGCGCGGTCCGTCGTGAACTCGTCGCCGGTCCAGCGTCTCACCCGGTCATAGGCGCCGGTGGCCTGCGCCGCCGCGAAGGCGTCGCGGATGGCCGCGTGCCCATGCCCGAGGACGCGGTGGTGGAACGCGTGCGCCAGCTCGTCCAGCGCAAGCATCGGCATGCGGCGGTGCTCGTGCTCCCAGAGGCGTGTGTTGGTGAACTCGACGGCGCGGGCCATCACCGGGTCGCGTCGGTTGGCGCGCAGCCGGCCGACGTCGGGATGATACTCGGCCGTGGGACGCACGCCGTGGTAGGGCGGGTTGAACCAGAGGGGCACCTCCTGCAGCCGCTGCACATGGTGCGCCGGCACCACGCGGCGGATTTCGGCCCGCTGCTTCACGAGCAGGTCCAGGGCCTGCTCGGTGAAGGGCTTCTCCTCCCCTTCCAGCAGCGCCGGGTTCACCCGCACCGTCCAGCCTTCGATGTCCCGTTCCTCATGGGGCCGGTCGGCGACCCGGCCAGACGCCGGGGTCCCGACCTGGCCCTACGCCGCCGGCGCGGCCGCTGCGGCCGGCGCGCAGGCCCTGACCACCGCAGCGAAGAGGATGAGCTGGTTCATGGTGAAACCCTCATTGACTCACTTCCACCACCCGCGGCCCCAGCACGTCCATCCGCGGCGCGATGCCGAGGCCGGGCGCCGCGCCGGCGCGCATGAAACCGTTTTCCCGACGCGGCGCGCCGGCGGCGGTGCTCACGGTGACGTAGCTGTTGAAGTCGGTGCTGGTGAAGCGCAACTCCTCCGGCGTGCTGTGCGCAAGGTGGGCGATGGCGGCGGTCGTGATGTCGCCGCCCCACGAGTCCTCGAGGGTCATCGCGAGGCCCATGCTGACGCAGAGGTCGCGGGCCTGCCGGGTCTTCGTGAGGCCGCCGAGCTTGCTGATCTTGAGGTTCACCACGTCCATCGCGAGGTCGGCCTTGGCCCGCAGCAGCATGTCGAGGCCGTCCATGTTTTCATCGAGCACGAACGGATGATCCGTGTGCCGGCGGACGGCGAGGCATTCCTCGTAGGTGAGGCAGGGCTGCTCGATGTACACATCCACGTCGCGCACGGCCCGGACCACGCGCAGCGCCTCGTGCTGCGTCCAGCCGGTGTTGGCGTCGGCCACGAGGCGGTCGGTGGGCTGGAGCATCGCGCGGACGGCGCGGATGCGCTCGATGTCGGTGTCCGGATCGCCGCCGACCTTGAGCTGGAAGCGCGTGTAGCCTTCGGCGCGGTAGCCGGCGACCTTTCCCGCCATGACCTCGGGCGCCTCCTGCGAGATGGCGCGGTAGAGGCGGATGCTTTCGCCGAAACGCCCGCCCATGAGTACGCATGCAGGCAGCCCGGTGGCCTGGCCGAGGATGTCCCAGCAGGCGATGTCCACGCCGCTCTTCACGTAGGGATGGCCCTTGAGCGCGCCATCCATGCGGTGGTTGAGCTTGGCGAGCTCGCGCGGGTCGAGGCCGAGCAAGTGCGGCCCCAGCTCGCGCAGCCCGGCGCGAACGCCCTCGGCGTAGGCGGGCAGATAAAACGGGCCGAGCGGGCAGACTTCGCCCCAGCCGGTCAGTCCCGTGTCCGTCTCAACGCCGATAATCGTGCTGTCGAACACCGAGACGGATTTGCCACCGCTCCACTTGTAGGAGCCTTCGTGCAGCGGAAGCTCGACCCGGTGGGCGACGAGGCGGGTGATTTTCATCGACAAGGCGGATTCTACGACGCCCTTGCCGCGGAGAACAACCGCGGCGCGGCCGGACCGGCCGGCGGTCCGCGGTTGGTTGAATGTCCGAAGGTCATCCCGGTGATGCCGACGGAACACCGCCATGGCTCCCATCCTTCACCGGCTGCTTTCGCGGGCCGTTCAAGAGCCTCCCGATCCAAGTGTGGCGGACCAGGAAGTGATACGTCAGCAGCAGGAACGCGGTGAGCGCGAGCGCGAACAGCGGCAGCTTCACCCAGACGGGCGCCGTCCACTGGCTGATGATTGCCTGCCCGGCGATGCACAGCGGCAGGTGCGCGAGGTAGAGCCAGTAGGAGGAATCGGAGAGGTAGCGGATCGTGTGGCTCTCCCGTGTCAGCACGGCGCGGAACAGGCCGATGCTGCTGAAGGACATCGTCCAGGCGAACACCGACTGGAAGAGCACCGAGGCGGGGCGATGCCACGCCTTGGGCAGCAGGGCGTCGCGGAAGCCGAGGGTACCGGTGGCAAACTCGAGCGCGAGCGGGAAGACAACCAGCAGCGTCAGCGGCAGCATCCACCGCCAGGAGCCGCCGAGCCGGTTCTCCCGATCGTCACAGTCATAGTAGATCGCGCCGAAGAAGAAGAAGAGCGCGTAGTAGAGCAGCACATGCGGCATGGGGATGATCCCCATCGAGGTGTCCGGACCGATGCCGAGGTCGAAGTCCATCAGGGCGGTCGGCACCATGGTCAGGGGCACGAGCCAGAGCAGGTTGGCGGGCGAAAGCACCAGCCAGTGCGGCCGGGCCCGCCAGCCGAAGCGCTCCGCCAACAGGGAATAGAGCGAGAAGATCGCCACCAGCCAGACGAGGAACCACAGGAACCAGATCAGGACGAACACCGGCGTGTTGACGAGCGAGTCCCAGAGGCCGGCCCCAACCTCCCCCGGCCGGGCGGGCGGCGCGGCCAGCGCCTCCCCGCCGGCGGCCTCGAGGCGCTGCCGGACCAGAGCACGCCCCTCCACCCAGCGGGCCTGGTCCACCGGCAGCCCGAGCAGGCCGGCGATGTACTTCACGACGCCAAAGTCCAGGCCGGCGTTGTGCAACGGGGTTTCACCGTTGCTGCTCCGGGCGTTGACGTCCGCGCCGCGCTCGAGGAGCAGGCCGACGATCTGTGCGCGCCCCATGAACGCCGCACCGTGCAGCGCGGTGTGGCCGTCGCGGCTGCGGCCGTCCACGGGCGCACCACGGTCGAGCAGCAGCGCCGCGGCCTCCAGCCGCCCGTTCAGCGCGGCCCACTGAAGCGGCGGCACGGCGAAGACGGGATGGAGATTCGTCAGGCTGCCGGCACCGGCGGCGAGGTGCCGCTCCGTTGCCGGAAGGTTCCCGGCCTGGAGGGCCGACCACAGGCTCGCCCCGGGATCTGGCGGCGCGGGGCGGGCCGGCCGGGCCGCGGCCGCGTGGCTGAAGGCGAAGCCGATCGCCCAGTTCATCGCCGGGACGACCGTCACCAGACCCAGCAGGCAGGGGAAGAGCACCCGCCGGCAGCGATGCCCGAGCAGCGCCTTCAACCCCTTCTTCCGCCACAGCATCGCGGTGAAGAACCCGCTCACGAGCATGAAGAGCTGCATCCGGAAGCCATGCACCCACGCCTGAAAGATGAACGGCCACTTGGCCTGGGCGACGTCCTGCACCATCCACGGGAACCCGAGCGCGAACGACAGCGCGACGTGATAGACGATGCCGAGGAGCATCGCCGCCGCGCGCAGGGCGTCGAGGTCGTGGAGGCGCTGATGGGAGGAGGCGGGCGTCCTCATGGACTGGTCGGCCGGTTGGCGGCGTTTTGGCTCCCCGCCAGTGAACAGCAAAACCAGCGCCGCTCGGCGCGACCGGCATCCTCCGCGAACCTCTGCGAGCACGACAACAGGAAAGGCGTTGTGACGGTGGTGAACAGGATTCCGAAGCCCATCGAGACGGCCATCGGGATCAGGAACTGCGCCTCGATGGAGCGGTCGAAGATCATCGGCGCGAGGCCGGCGAAGATCGTGATCGTGTCCACCCGCGCCTTTGCGTCGTCCATCCGCGCGCGCAAATCACTCCCCGGCTCGGCCTGGAGGTTGAACCGTGCCAGGCGGCGCGAGCCGTCGGCGTTGAGCTGTCAGATGCCCTGCTGTCCGGACGGCCCGGATCGGAAGCAGGCAGAATCGGACAAAGCTTCGAGGTTAATGATGACCGACAGGGAATCCTGACAAGAAGAACTCCGCCCCCGACGTACCCCTCGCAGCCTGCCGACCCCGTTGTCAACCGTCACAGGCCGGCCGCATCTCCGCGAACCGCACGCCGTCCGTTCGGCTGAGGGCGCGGATGACCCGCCCGGGCGCGGCGCCAGGACGGCGCATGAGAGGCCAGACGGTCTCGAGGGCGGAACCCTGCCGGGCGAGGGACGCGGCCGCGCAGGCGGGCGGGATGTAGCTCCGCGCCGAGGCCGAGGCGAACGGTCAATTCGCGGCGGGGCACGGGCACGAAGCCGGGCAGCGGGCCGAGCCCCAGCAGCGCGGAGGCCAGCCCGTGAAGCTTGCCTTTGGGCTAGACTTCCCCGCCTGGCCGTCCGGGTGGAGGGTCCGCACGCGAGGTTCCGGGCCGGGGCGGCCATCC
>JBJXFY010000321.1:0-3362 GCA_046155815.1 Limisphaerales bacterium
CGGCTTCAGGAAGTCGTCCACCGCGGCGCCCTGTTTCAGGAACTCGGGATTGCTGACGACGCTGAACGGATGCGTCGTGCCCTTCCGCATGACCTCGCGCACCCGCGCGGCCGTGCCAACAGGCACCGTACTCTTGTCCACCACGACCTTGTAGCCGTCCATCGCCGCGGCGATGTCTTCCGCCACCTCCAGCACATGCTGCAGGTCCGCCGAGCCGTCCTCGCCCTGCGGCGTTCCCACGGCGATGAAGATGACCTCGGAGTCGCGGACAGCCCTGGGAAGTGCGGAGGTGAAGGTGAGCCGTTTTTCGGCGACCCCCTTCCGGACGAGTTCTTCGAGCCCAGGCTCGTAGATGGGCATGTGCCCTTCCCGCAACTGCCGGAGTTTGGCGGTGTCCTTGTCGACACAGACGACGTCGTTGCCGCTCTCCGCGAAGCAGGCGCCTGCGACCAGGCCGACGTACCCGGTTCCCACGATGGCAATCTTCATCGGGCTACATGGTACCCTCTGCCCGTGCGGGTGGTTGTCGACTATCGACCGGCCCTGCGGGCGCGCACCGGGGTTGGCGAGTATGTTCATCACCTGGCCGGCGCGTACGCCAGGCAGCAGTCCGCGGGCGACGCGCTGGTCCTCTTTTCCAGTTCGTGGAAGGACCGCCTGCCGCGGGAGGTCGCGTCCGCGATGGGGGCGACCGTCTCGGACCACCGGATCCCGGTGCGCGTGCTGAACCATCTCTGGCATCGGCACGGCTGGCCGGCCATCGAACGGCTCACGGGCCCGGCCGACGTCGTCCACGCCCTGCACCCGCTGCTGATTCCGGCGCGGGCCTCCGCCCAGGTGGTGACCATCCACGATCTCCACTTCCTCTCGCAGCCCGGGCACAGCGTCCGGGAGATCCGCCGCGACTATCCGCTGCTGGCCGCCCGGCACGCCCTCCGCGCCGACGCGGTGGTCGTCAACTCCGAGTACACGGCCGGCCTCGTCCACCTGACCTTCAGCGTCCCCCGCGAGCGCATCTTCGTGTGCCGGCCCGGCGCCCCGGCGTGGCGGGGGCTCGGCCACGCCCCGAACGTGCCGCCGGACGGGTACATCCTGTTCGTGGGCACGCTCGACCCGCGCAAGCACCTGGGGAGCCTGCTCGACGCCTATGAGCTCGCCCTCGCCCGGGGCACGGCGCTCCCGCCGCTGGTCATCGCAGGCGCCATGACCCCGGACGGGCAGGCCTGGGCGGCCCGCTGGTCGCGGGCGCCCTTCGCCGGGCACGTGGACTACCGGGGCTATGTGCCGGACTCGGCCCGGGAGGCGCTCTTTGCCGGCGCGCGGCTGCTCGTCCTGCCGTCGCTTGACGAAGGGTTCGGGCTGCCCGTGCTGGAGGCCATGGCGGCCGGCGTCCCCGTACTCACGTCGAACCGCGGCGCCCTGCCGGAGGTGGGCGGGGACGCAGCCCTTGCCGTCGATGTGGACAACGTCGAGGCGTTCTCCGCGGCGCTGACCCGGCTGGCCACCGATACCGCCGTGGCCACGCTGCATGCGAGCCGGGGTCTGGAGCGGGCGCGGGCGTTTTCGTGGGAGGCCGCCGCACGGCAGCTCCGCGCCGCCTATACCCACGCCGTGGCGCGCCGCCGCGAGGCCGTGCGGTAATGCGCATCGCTGTGGACGCACGGGAACTGTGCGGCCGCCCGACCGGCGTCGGCCGCTATCTGGCCGAGCTCGCCCGGGTGTGGCGGACCCTTCCGGCCGCAGCCGGACACGAGATCGTGTGGTGCGGCAACGAGGCCCTCGAACAGCCGCTGCTGGATCGGCCCGGATGGCGCAGCGCCGTCCGCACCGGCGGCAGCCTGTACTGGGAACAGATCGCCTTTCCAGGACTGGCCCGGGCCGCCGGCGCCGATGTGCTCTTCGCCCCTGCCTATTCCGGCCCGGTCACCGGCGCCATGCCGCTGGTCGTCTCGATTCATGACGTCTCGTTTGCCGCGCACCCGGAGTGGTTCCGGCTGCGGGAGGGCCTGCGGCGCCGGGTGCTCACCAGAGCCGCGGCCAGACGAGCCACGGCCGTTCTGACGCTCACGGAGTTTTCCCGCCGCGAGATCCACGATCATCTGGGCGTGCCGCTGGACCGCATCCGCGTGGCGGCGCCCGGCCCCAGCGGGTTGGCCGTGCAGGCATCCGGATCCTCCCGCCTGGAGACCGTGCTGACGGTCGGCTCGATCTTCAACCGGCGCCACGTCCCCGAACTGATCCGCGGCTTCGCGCGGATGGCCGCCCGCCACCCGGCGGCGCGGCTCGAGATCGTGGGGGACAACCGCACCTATCCCCATATGGACATCGAGGCCGTGCGACGGGCGTCCGGCGTAGCCGACCGCATCACGGTGCATGCCTACGTCACCGACGCGGTGCTGGCAAGGCTGTACGCGGAGGCGCGTGCCTTCGCGTATCTGTCCAGCTACGAAGGCTTCGGCATCCCGCCGCTCGACGCGCTCGTACACGGGATCCCGGCGGTGCTGCTCGACACCGAGGTCGCGCACGAGGTCTTCGGCGACGCGGCGCTCTACGTGCCCCGCCCGGACCCGAACCTCGTGGAACACGCCCTGGAACGCGCCCTCTACAACGAACCGGTCAGGGCAGCCGCGCTCTTGGCGGCGCCGGAGGTCACCGGGCGCTACTCCTGGGCTTCCTGTGCGACGACCGTACTTGCCGCGCTGGAACAGGCGGCCGGAGGACCGACCCACTGATGGCAGCGCCACTGACGCCGGCCGCCGTCCGACTGTCCATTGTCATCGTCAGCTACAACACGCGGGCAGACCTGGAGCGGTGCCTCCGATCACTGCGCGACACACCACCCGCCACCGCGCTGGACGTGGTCGTGGTCGACAACGCCTCCGGGGACGGCAGTCCCGACTGGGTCCGCGCGAACTGCCCTGCCGTCCGCGTGCTCGAGGCCGGCGGCAACCTCGGCTTTGCCCGGGCCAACAATCTCGGGATCCGCGCCACGGCCTCCGAGCTGGTGCTGCTGCTCAACCCCGACACCGTGGTGCCGCCAGGCGCGATCGACCGCATGGTCGGCGTCCTCGACCGACACCAGGGCGTGGCCGCCCTGGGGCCACGACTCATCGACGGCGCCGGCAACCCGGAGCTCTCCTGGGGGGCCATGATCGGCCCCGCCGCCGAATGGCGGCAGAGGCGGCTGATGCAGGGCCTGACCGCGCGCGACGCCGCCGCGCTGGCCGAGGTCGACCGCCTGAGCCGGGAGGAACGCGTCGTTGACTGGGTGAGCGGCGCCTGTCTGCTCGTGCGCCGGGCCGCCGCCGACGCCGTGGGGCTGCTCGACGAGCGCTTCTTCATGTACACCGAGGACGTCGACT
>JBJXFY010000336.1:0-10329 GCA_046155815.1 Limisphaerales bacterium
GCGGCGTGATCCGGCCCAGCTTGTCCACCGTGGCAAGGCCGGGCGGCTCGACGGCCCAGGCGGCTTCACGCGTGACGTCGCGTCCGTCCCCGGCCACCGCCAGCAACTGCTGCCGCGCGTCGGCGGAGTCGAGCAGGAGGCTGGTCGCCCCGGCGCGGAACTGGATCGTGAGCGCCTCGGCGGCCCCGGCGGCTTCAAGGAAGATTGCCAACGCGAGTGCGACCAGAGTCCGGCGGCCATCAACGCGGGCGAGGTGTTCGCGGAACGTCGCGGAAGGTTTCATCCCACCAGCTCCCGCATCGGCTGCACGCCGGGGTCCACGAGGAACTGCGGCCGGCCGGTGAGGTCGGGCACGGTGACCTGGTTCACGTCGAGGCCCAGCGCGTGGTACAGCGTCGCGTGGACCTCACCGAACTGCACGGGCCGCGACGCCGCCTCGCCGCCCAGCCGGTCCGTCGAGCCGATGACCTGCCCGTGCTTCAAACCGCCGCCGGCCAGCAGCGCGCAGCTCACGCGCGGCCAGTGGTCGCGTCCGCCATCCTTGTTGATCGTGGGCGTCCGGCCGAACTCGCCCCACACCACCACGCTCACATCCCGGTCCAGCCCGCGCTGGTGGAGGTCTTCGATCAGGGCGCTCAGCCCTTGGTCGAGCAGCGGGAGATCCTGCCGCAGCGCGCCGAAGTTGTCGCCATGATGATCCCAGCGGCTGAAGGCCAGCGTCACGCAGCGCGCCCCGGCCTCGACGAGCCGGCGGGCGATGAGGAATTGCTCCATCAGCTTCGGGCCGCCGTCGTCGCGGTTCTTCGGGTCGCCCTTGCCGTAACGCTCGACCACCCGGGGATCTTCGTTCGCCAGATCGAGCGCCGTGACGAGCTTGCTGGAGGTGAGGATGCCAAACGCCTGCTGCGTGTAGGCGTCGAGGCCGGCCATCTGGCCGCTGGCATCCACCTCGCGGCGGAAGGTGTCGAGCGAGCCGAGCAGCGCGCGGCGGTCGCTGAGGCGGTCGAGGGTGATGCCATTGAGCACCATGTCGTCCTTGCCGCCGCCCTTGTTGATCTCGAAGGGCGCATACGCGGCGCCGAGGTAGCCGGCCACGCCGTTGTCCGACCACGGCGCGTGGCCCATCTTCGGCGCGAGGCCGAGGAAGGCGGGCACCGCGGGATCGCCGGAGCCCTCAAGTTTCGCCAGCAGTGATCCCATCGAAGGGAACCCGCCGGCCGGCTGGCTGCGGTTGAGCCGGCCGGTGTAGCACTGGAAGGCCTCGTGCCGGTCCTCCATGCCGACCATCGAGCGGATGATCGTGTATTTGTCGGCCTGATGAGCGAGGCGGGGCAGGTGCTCGCAGATTTCGACGCCGGGGACGTTGGTCGGGATGGGCTTGAACTCGCCGCGGACCTCGGCCGGGGCGTCCATCTTCAGGTCGAACATGTCCTGATGCGACGGTCCGCCCGGCAGGAAGATCATGATGACGGCCTTGTGGGCCTGGCCGGCGGAGCGGACCCCCGCGGAGGCCTCGGCACGGAGCACCTGCGGCAGCGTGAGGCCGCCGAGGCCGAGCGCGCCGATCTTGAGGAAAATGCGGCGCGACACGCCGTCGCAGAAGCCGCTGTTCGCGGGCCGGGGGCCGAGGATCGTGAGCATGGCGGCCGGGGAGGTTCCTCGGTGAGGTTGGCTGCGGTGTGAGGCGGGAAGCAAGCCGTGAAATTTCAAAAGCACAAAGTTCAAAGCTCAAGAGAAGGCCCAAGGCTCAAACTCCAACGCGTATCCCTCCCTGTTCCGAAGGCTGGAACTTTCCTTAGCCTTGAAGCTTCAGAATCCCAGCCCCGCCGCCGTGGGTTCCCGCACCAAACCCGCCGCTTGCCCGAGCAGTCCGGCCTTCTGCTCCAGCCCACAGCGCAGCGGCAACTGCGCGTACCCGATGAGCCGGCGGATGACCTCCACGCCGACCAGTTGCAGGACGAGGGACTCGTCGCAGCCGGCCGCGCCACGGTTTGCTTCCAGCCAGGCCGCGACGACCGCAGGCGGCTGGTCCGCCAGCAGCAGGTGGGCGAGAAACACGGCAACATCGAATTCCGCCCGGCCGAAGAAGCCGAACTCGGGGTCAATAACGCGCGGCCCGGCCGCCGTCCGCACGAGGCTGCCAAGGAAAAAGTCGCCGTGAATCAGGCAGGGGCCGTCGCCGAGATAGACAGCTTCGCCCAGCCGCTTCACCTCCGCCCGCAAGGCTGCATCGGTCCGAAGCTCCTCCGCGACCGTCGAGAGTCCCGGCGTCACCGCGTCGAGGTCCGGCCCGCCGCCCGGCCGCAGCGGCAGGTCGAAGATGTGCGCGTGGTTCAGCGCGCGCATCTCGCGGTTGGCGACGGGCGTGGCAGGGGACTCGGCTCGCACACCGTGCAGGGCGGCCAGATAGCGGGACAGCGTGGCGAGTTCCGAAGGTTCAGGCGTTCCGCCATGATAGAGGTCGGTGTAATCGCCCGCTTCACCCAAGTCCTGAACGACCAGGAGACGCGCCTCGGCGTCGGCGGCCAGCAGCGCCGGCATCAGGGCGGCGGCCTCCGGCGCCCGCTGCGCGAGCCGGTAAAACTCCGCCTCGCGCAGCGCGCGGTCCCACGGCGCGGCGAACTGCGGGTACTTCTCCACCCACGGCCGCGCCTGCTTCACGATGAACGAGCGCAGGTCCGTCCGCACGCGCAGCGTGCAGTTCATGTTGCCCTCGCCGGCGCGCCGCACGTCCGCGATCCGCTCGTCCCGGGCGAGCACGCCGAGCCCGAGGAGGTGGCGGGCGAGCGCCGCCGGCTGGGCCGCGTCCAGGAAGAACACGTCCGGATGCGCGCGGCGAAAGGCTTCGGGGTTCACGCTGGCGGCGAGCGTTGCGCCGGAGGATGCGGCCGGCAAGCCACCCGCGTTGACCTCACCCCCGCCGGCCGGTATGCACCCCGTCCCTTTATGGCGCTGGAAACCACGTTGATCCTGTTCAAGCCCGATGCCCTCGAAAAAGGCCTGTGCGGCAAGGTGCTGGCCCGCTTCGAGGAGGCCGGCCTCAAGCTCCGCGGACTGAAGATGCTGAAGTTTGAGGACGCGCTGCTGCGCGAGCATTACGCGCACATCGCCGACAAGCCGTTCTTTCCCGAGGTGGCGGTGTTCATGGCGCGCACACCGGTCGTGGCGCTGGCCCTCGAGGGTGAAAACGCCGTGGCGCGGGTCCGCGACCTGCTCGGTCCGACCGATTCGCGCAAGGCGGCCCAGGGCACCATCCGCGGCGACTTCGGCGTGGACGTGATGGTCAACGTCTGCCACGCGTCCGACTCGCCCGCGACCGCCTCCGCGGAGCTGAGCCGCTTCTTCCGCCCCGGGGAACTCTTCGCGTGGTGAGGGCAGGGGAGATGTTCCTTGGCTCACCCGCCACCCGCACTACCTTGACCGCGCCGCGGACGAGCGACGCCTGAGGGGTCGTTCATCCGCGAGCACGCACTGGAATGGACGCCGCCCACATCCGCAATTTCAGCATCATCGCGCACATTGACCACGGGAAGACCACGCTGTCCGACCGTCTCCTGCAGCGCACCGGCACCGTTGCCAACCGTGACATGACGGACCAGCACCTTGACGCGATGGACCTCGAACGCGAGCGGGGCATCACCATCAAGGCGCATCCGGTCACGATGTACTACACCGCCAAGAACGGCGAGAGGTACGAGCTGAACCTCATTGACACCCCGGGCCACGTGGACTTCGCGTACGAAGTCTCGCGCAGCCTGAGCGCGTGCGAGGGCGCCGTGCTCATCGTGGACGCCGCCCAGGGCGTCGAGGCCCAGACCGTCGCCAACGTCCACCTGGCGATGAAGCAGGAGCTGAGGATCGTGCCGGTCATCAACAAGATCGACCTGCCGCACGCCAACATCCCGCAGGCCAAGCAGCAGCTCGAGGACATCATCGCCATCCCCTCGGACGAGGCCATCCTCGCCAGCGCCAAGGAGGGCATCGGCATTGATGACATCCTCGAGGCCATTGTCCATCGCATCCCGCCGCCCCGGGCCACCGGCGCCCAGTCACTTCAGGCGCTTATCTTCGATTCGTATTTCGATACTTACAAGGGGGTCGTCATCCATGTCCGGGTCTTCAACGGGGAGCTGCGTCCAGGCGCCCATGTGAAGCTGCTCTTCTCGGACCGCAGCGTGGAGATCAAGGAGGTCGGCTCCTTCAATCCCAAGCCCTACCCGCGCGACGTCCTCACCTGCGGCGAGACCGGCTACATCACCGCCAACATCAAGTCGCCGCGCGAGGTGAAGGTCGGTGACACGATCACCGAGTCGCGCCATCCCTCGCCGCCGCTGCCGGGATTCCAGGAAATCCACCCGATGGTGTTCAGCGGCATCTATCCGATCAATCCTGCCGACTACGAGCACCTCAAGGTCAGCATCGCCAAGCTGCAGCTCAATGACTCCGCCTTTGCCTTTCAGACGGAGAGCTCCGCGGCGCTCGGCTTCGGCTTCCGCTGCGGCTTCCTCGGGCTGCTGCACATGGAGATCGTGCAGGAACGCCTTCGGCGCGAGTTCGAGCTGGACATCATCGCCACCTACCCGAGCGTGGTTTACCGCATCAAGAAGACGGACGGCGAGGTGATCGAATGCGACAACCCGGCGCTGATGCCCGAGGTGACGTACATCGAGGAGATCGAGGAGCCGATGGTGAAGACCTTCGTCATGACGCCCAACGACAACATCGGCGACATGATGGCCCTGATCTCCGAGAAGCGCGGCGTGCTGGACCACACCGAGACGCTGGACCCGCGCCGCGTCATGCTCTCCGCGCGCACGCCGTTGAACGAGATCCTCATTGACTTCCACGACCGCATCAAGTCCATCACCCGGGGTTACGGCTCAATGGATTACGAGCATGACGGTTACGCCAAGAGTGACATGGTGAAGCTCGACATCCTGGTGAACGGCGAGGTGATGGATGCCTTCTCCGCGCTGGTCCACCGGACCAAGTGCGAGCAGCGCGGCCGGGCCCTGTGTTCCAAGCTTAAGGACGTGATCCCGCGACAGCAGTATGCCGTGGCCATCCAGGCCGCGATCGGGGGAAAGATCGTCGCGCGCGAATCCCTCGGCGCGCTGCGGAAGGATGTGACCGCGAAATGCTACGGCGGCGACATCAGCCGCAAGCGCAAGCTTCTCGAGAAGCAGAAGGAGGGGAAAAAGCGCATGAAGAGCATCGGGTCAGTCAACATCCCTCAGGAAGCCTTCATCGAGGTACTCAAGGCCTGAACTCATTGCATGAGCGCCATCCTCGCCGCCACGCCGGGGCCGCCTGCCGGCCAGGAGCCTCTCCCCTCGGGCGGGCTGCGCTACTGCCTGCGTAACCCGCAGACCCTGCCGCGGTGGTTTGCCTCCCGTCGCTACCGCCATGCCGTCGAGCTGCGCAAGCATGTCTGGAAGCTCCGGCATGCCCAGTGCGACCTGCTCAAGCCGGCCGCTCTGGCCGGCGTGGACACGGCCATCCGTGACTTCGACTCACTGCTCAAGTCACGCCCTGACCGGGCCCGGCTGGAGCAGGGGGCCAAGTCGATCGAGGAGGCCGCCAACAAGTGGCTCATTCCCTACCCGAGCCCGCGGATCCGGGAGAACGTCGAGGTGTTTCTGGTGGCCATCGCTGTGGCGATGGCCATCCGGACCTTCTTTCTTCAGCCCTTCAAGATCCCCACCGGCTCGATGCAGCCGACCCTGTTCGGGCTGCACTTTGAGGATCTGCGGGGAAAGCCGGACGAGACGGTTCCTGGTCCGATAGGCCGCCTGGCGGCGGCGGTGGTGAAGGGCGACATTTACCACGAGCTTACGGCCAAGGCCGACGGCGTAGTGGTAGGCATCAAGCCGCGGCGCCCGCTCCTCTTCATCAGCCGCCAGGACATCGTGCTGCGCTACCGCGAGGACGGCCGGGCCTGGGAGGAAACCGAGACGATCTGGTTCTCTCCGGTGGACGGAAACGGCGGCGATCTCTATCGAGGACTGGTGAGCGGAGTGGTGGGATGGACTGGCCCCGGCCCCTTCCATCCGCTGCTTCCCGGCCAGCCCTTCAAGAAGGGCGAGGTGATCCTGCGGATGAAGGACAGTGCGGGCGATCATCTCTTTGTGGACCGCGTGACCTACAACTTTCGGCCGCCGCAGCGCGGAGAGATCATCGTCTTCGAGACGGACGGGATCCAAGGCTTGGTGCCGGGACAGTTCTACATCAAGCGTCTCGTCGGCCTAGGCGCCGAGCGGCTGAGCCTTGGCGATGACCGGCACCTCGTGGTGAACGGCCGACGGCTGGACGCGAGCGATCGTCATTTCGAGGGCGTCTACAGCTTCAAGGGACCGCCGGCGGACAGCCGGTTCTCTGGGCACGTGAACGGTACCGTCGGGCGGCAGTTCAGGCCGGGCGCGGACTTGGCGCCGTTGTTTCCGGATGCCGCGGCGGAAGTTGGCATTCCACCCGGTCGGTTCATGGTGATGGGCGACAACACAATGAACAGTCTCGACTCGCGCGCCTGGGGCGATTTCGACCGGGAACAGGTAATCGGTCGCTACTGCTTCGTGTGGTGGCCGTTCACCGGCCGCTGGGGAACGCGACCAGATTGAGCGGGATGGGCATCGACATCTTTCGCTTCCAATTCTATTTATAGCGCACAATCAATGTTAAATCACTTATAAGGCGACAGCGCGGGTGTTCACGAGGCCGGACCGGCCATGGCATGGCGGTAAACCTGTTCATACGCTTCCTGGCAGCGGCCCCACGAAAAGTCCGCCGCCACGCCGTTGCGGCGATAGTACGCGAACGCCGCGGGTGCGGCATACAAAGCGAGCGCCTTGCGGATCGCCTTGGAGAGAGCCCGCGCCTGGTAGCCCTCGAACTTGATCCCGTTGGCGTGCTCCGGATCGTCGCGGAAGTCCACGACCGAATCGTCCAGCCCGCCAGTGCGCCGGACGATCGGGATGGTGCCGTAGCGCAGGCTGTACATCTGGTTCAGCCCGCACGGCTCGAAGCGCGACGGCATCAGGAAGAAGTCCGCGCCGGCCTCGATCCGGTGGGACAGGCCCGCGTTGAAGTCCAGCTTCACGGCGACCTTGCCGGGGTGCCGCGCCGCGAGCTTCAGGAAGCCGTGCTCGAGTTCCGGCTGGCCGCTGCCGAGCAAGGCAAACTGCAGGTCCGCGGCCAGCATTTCCTCGAGCGCCGCGAGCGCGAGATCCATGCCTTTCTGATCCGCGAGGCGGCTGACGCCGGCGAAGAGCGGCACGTCGGCGCGGACGGGCAGGTGCAGCTCGTGCTGCAGCGCTGCCTTGCATCGTGCCTTGCCGGTGAGGTCCGGGGCGGAAAACGCGTGCGGCAGGAAGGGATTTTCCCGCGTGTTCCATTCCTCGTAGTCCACGCCGTTGAGGATGCCCGTGAGCACGGCCTGCCGGGCACGGATCACGCCATCAAGGCCTTCGCCGAAGACTTCAGTGGTGATTTCACGGGCGTAGCGCGGGCTGACGGTGGTGAGCCGGCCGGCGAAGACGAGGCCCGCCTTCAACATGCTCCAGCCGCCGTGAAACTCAGCGGCGTCGGGGTTCAGATAGTCCCGCGGCAGATTCGTGTGCCGCCATTCGTCGAGTCCGAAGAAGCCCTGGTAGGCGAGGTTGTGGATCGTCAGCACGGTCGCCGGCGGACGTGCCCAGCCCTCGCGCCAAGCCTGATGCCGGACGAGCAGCGGCACGAGTCCGGCCTGCCAGTCGTGGAGGTGGACGATCTCCGGCTGCCAGGGCAGGTAGCGGGCGAGGTGGGCGACGGCTTTGGCGAACAGGGTGAAACGGGCCGCGTTGTCGGGAAAATCCCTACCCCCTGCCCCGTACAGTCCGGCGCGGTCAGAAAAGAACTCCGCGACATGCACGAAGTACACCGTCAGCCCCGGCAGCGGGCCGTGGGTCCAGACCTCGCCGGGCACGACGCGCAGGTCCAGCGGCACCTGCAGCCACCAGTCCAGCTTCTCGAGCGGGAAACGTTCGGCCAGCCCGCGGTACAGCGGCATGACGATGCCCACCTGGTGGCCGGCCTGCGCGAGCGACTTGCCGAGCGCGGCGACCATGTCCGCCAGCCCGCCGGTCTTGGCGTAGGGATGGACTTCGCTGGCCGCGAGCAGGATTCTCATGGGCGCCGCGCGAACTGCGTCATGCGCGATGCTACACACCGAGGCGTTCCGCCCTCAAGTACGGCCGCAAGGGCTCCGGGATCTCTACGCTGCCGTCCGCCTGCTGGTGCGTCTCGAGGAGCGCCACGAAGAGCCGCGGCAGTGCCGTGCCCGAGCCGTTGAGCACGTGGGGAAACTGCGTCGGGCCGTCGCCGTCCTTGAAGCGGAGCTGCATCCGCCGCGCCTGGAAGTCCTCCGTGTTCGAGCAGCTCGATACCTCGAGCCACGCCCCCTGCCCCGGCGCCCAGACCTCGATGTCGTACGTCTTCGCCGAGGCGAAGCCCATGTCGCCGGTGCAGAGGCCGATCACGCGGTAGTGCAGCCCGAGGAGCTGCAGCACGCGCTCCGCATGGCCGACCATCCGCTCCAGCGCCGCGTAGCCGTCCTCCGGCCGCACGATCTGGATGAGCTCCACCTTGTCGAACTGGTGGACGCGGATCATACCGCGCGTGCCCACGCCCGCCGCGCCCGCCTCCGCGCGGAAGCACGGCGAGTACGCGCAGTAGTGGACCGGGAGCTGCGCCGCCTGAAGAATTTCTTCGCGGTGGATGTTGGCCACCGGCGCCTCGGCGGTGGGCACGAGGAAGAGCTTACCCAGCGTCGCGTCATCGGTTCCTTGGCGGACGGCATACGCCTGGTCGAGAAACTTGGGGAACTGTCCCACGCCCTCCATGCAGTGGTGGCCGACAAGGAACGGCGGCGAAACCTCCGTGTAGCCGTGCTCGTGGACGTGCAGGTCGAGCAGGAAATGGATCAACGCGCGCTCCAGCCGCGCACCCCAGCCGGTGTAGAGCAGGAACCCGCTGCCGCAGAGCTTCGCGCCGCGCTTGAAGTCCACGAGCCCGAGCGCCTCGCACAGCTCGACGTGCGGCTTTGGCGCGAAGGCGAAGTCCGGCCGCGCGCCCCAGGTGCGGATGACCGGATTGTCCTCCGCCGTGCGGCCAAGGGCGACCGAGGCGTGCGGCAGGTTCGGCAGGCGCAGCAGGAGCTGGTCGCGCTCCGTGTCGAGCGTGGCGGCCTCCTCGTCGAGCCTGGCGATTTGGTCACCGCTGGCCCGCACCTCCGCCTTCCGCGCCTCGGCCTCGACGGACTTCTTCTGCGCCATCAGCGCGCCGATCTCCTTGGAGGCGGCGTTGCGCTGCGCCTTGAGCCGTTCGGCCTCCGCGATCTTCGCGCGGCGCCGTTCGTCGAGGGCGAGCACGGCGTCAATCTGCGCCTCATCCCCCGCCCCGCGCGCCGCGAGCCGTTCCTTCATCAGCGCCGGCTGTTCGCGGATGAGCTTGATGTCCAGCATGGGCGGCGAGGCTGGCAAAACGCCGGCCTGCGGCGCAAGGAAGCGAACGGTGGCGCAGTGTTCTGATTTGAATAAGGAATGCAGGAAAAGAGGAAGGGGATTCAGGTTTCCTGTCTTCTTGATTCAGAAACCACCGACGGGGACGACCTGTCACGCCCATATCACCTGCCCTTCAGCGCCGCTACCAGCGCGGGGCGCGCCTCCGTGAGGCCCTTGTAGGCCGCAATCTCCGCCGGCATGGACGTCAGCGCGTCAGCCAGCGCGAGCGCCGTTTCCGGAACGGCCGCGGCGAGGTGGTCCAGCCGCTCCAGCTCGATCCGGATGAGAAACGCCGCCCCGCCGCTGCGCGGCAGCGGCAAGAAGGCCTGCCGCTCCACCCGCAGCCAGGCCGTCGCCGGAGTGGCCGCGGCCGTGAGGCGCGGGCGGCCCAGCGCGGGATGCAGGTTCAGCTCCGCCGTCGCGGCGAGGCCCCAGTTCTCGCGCTCGCCGACGACCCCGGCGGGCACGCGCGCCAGATACTCACGGATGCGGCGGCCCAGCGTGCCGTTCAGCGTCGGCACTGGCGCGTGAATGGCGGTCACCGGCCGGCCCAGCTTTTCCTCCGGCGCCCAGCTCGTGGGAAAGCAGACGCAGCCGCCGCGGAAGATCAGTTCGCCGTCATCGCCCGGTGCGAGCAGTAGAAAATCCTGCGGCCACAGCCCGCCGGTTTCCGCGGCGAGCCTTTCGGGTGGCGCATGGCCGGCGGGCAGCACGAGCAGCGAGCGCAGTTCCGCGAGCAGCGGCGCGGCCTCGGGCCGCCCCGGCCGGTGGCGTCCAGGGAATTCCTTCAGCC
>JBJXFY010000342.1:0-4139 GCA_046155815.1 Limisphaerales bacterium
CCCGGCCATCGCGCTCCGGTTGCAATCCACGCCTCCCGTGGGTCGGGTCGCTGAGCTTGGGTCGTTAGAACGCTGAGAGAGTGCCCGTAGCCACGGGGGTGACGGGGCCGGTCATGCGGAGGGAGAAGTCGGGGGCGAGGGCGATACTGCCGCCGGTTGGGCATAAGCACTGATTGACGCGTGGCGAGGCAGGGCTAGAGTGCCCGCATGACACTCAAGGTTGTAATCGAACGGGGCGAAGACGGTTATTTTTCCGCTCGGTGCCCGGCGTTGAAAAGCTGCTGGTCGCAGGGCCGCACCCGGGAGGAGGCGCTGAAGAACATCCGCGAGGCTATCGACCTCTACTTGGAGCCGTCGCCGCAGGAGATCGAGGCCGGGGCTGACCGCGAGGTGGTGGCGCTGACGCTGTGAAGCTGCCGCTTTGCTCGGGCCGGCAAGTGGTCGCCACCTTGCAGCGGCTGGGATTCGTGGAGATTCATCGCAAGGGCAGCCATGTGAAGATGGAGCACCCGGATGGGCGGCGCATCGTGTTTCCATTTCACGGCGAGGTCGACCGCTACACGCTGAAGGGAGCGTTGCGGGATGCCACGGTCGAAGTGGCGGACTTCCTGCGCAAACTGAAGTAACATAGTCAGCTCGCTCCAGCCAACAAGGTCGACTGCAAGAATCCAGATGCCACCGGGGTGACCGGGCCGGTCATGCGGAGGGAGAAGTCGGGGGCGAGGGCGATGTCGATGCGGCCGCCGGGCATGTGAACCGCGACTTTGTCTGCCACGTGGCCGAGGCGATGGGCCACGGCGGCGGCGGCGCAAGAACTGGAGCCGGAGGCCAGCGTGTAACCGGCGCCGCGTTCCCAGATTTCGATCTGGAGGCTGGTGCGGTCGAGCACCCGGACGAATTGCACGTTCGTGCGTCGGGGAAAATTCGGGTGCGTCTCGAGGGCCGGGCCGTAGCGGCGGGCGAGATCGGCACTGACCTCGGGCAGAATGATGACGCAATGCGGGTTGCCGATGGTGGCGGCGCTGTAGGCGAAATCGCGGTCGAGGGCGCGGATTGTCTCGTCCAGCACCTCGCGCTTCGGCCCGGCGACGGGGATGGCATCACTGCCGAAACTGACCCGGCCCATCGCGACGGTGATGGGGTCGCCGCCGGGCGCGATGACGACCTCAACCACTCCGCCGGGCACATCGATGGTGAAGGGCGCGGTGGTCGCCTTGCCTTGGTCGAAGAGATCGCGGGCGAAGATGCGCAGGCCGTTGCCCGATTTCTCGGCCTCGGAGCCGTCGGGGTTGAAGATGCGCAGGCCGAAGTGGGCGCGGGATGACGGCACCGGGCCCCAAAGGATGCCGTCGGAGCCGACGCCGAAGTGCCGATGGCAGACGCGGCGGACCTGGTCGGACGACGGAGCGGCAATTCCGGGGTAGTCGGCCGGGTCGAGCACGAGGTAGTCGTTGCCAAGGGCGTGATATTTGTGGAACCGCACGGACGGTAATTTGGCCACGGACGGCACGGATGGCACGGATTATCTCGCGGATGACAGGGATGCGGCCCGAGGCCGGGCAAATGAGAATCCACAAATGCCACGGCGCCACGCGCGCAGCCGCCAGCCCCATCTTAGGCTCGCCCGGGCGCTCAACTCGTGGTGAACGAAGTAGGGGCGGTGACCGGAGGGGCACCGCCGGGGGCGGCACCATAGCCCAGGAGGTGGCGCTGTTTGATGTATTCGGCGACCTTCACGGGCACCATGCTCTCCCAGGTAGGATCGGAGTTCTTGATGCGGTTGAGCACGTCGCGCGAGAAGATGCCCATGTAGTGGGGCGTAAACCCCTCGATGCACTCGATGTTATGGTTCTCGAGGAGGTGGGCGTAGAGGTTGCGGAGATGGTGGGAGACCTGGAGATTGCGGGCCGTGATCATGATGCCCGAGGAAAAACCGTGGCCCGTGCCGCTCTGGGCGGCGGGATGGCCGCTGACGAGGTAGCGGGCGTAGGCCTCCTGCTCCATCGGATAGACGTAGAGCCGGACGGCGTGGCGGAACATGCGACCCATCGACTCGAGGATGCCGCCTTCAAGCGACTCGTAGTATTTCTCATTGAAGATCTCGAGGAGGTTGTTGATGCCCATTGCGACGCCGATCATCTCCTTCGTGTAGCGGCGGAAATACGAAACGAGGCGGTAGAATTCGGAATAGTTGGAGATGAGGACGGTGAAACCGACATGCCCGAGCATGTCGACCCGGGCGAGGAAGTCCTCCGCATCGATGTCGCCCGAGGCGAGGAGGTTGTTCATCGTGATTTCCATCAGGATGATCACATCCTTGCCTTTGACCCTCGGTTCCTGGAAGAACTGCGCGGTGGCGCTGTTGAGCATGTCGACGTTGACGTGGGTGACGGGGCGGAAACTGCCGCGTTCGACGAGAACGGCCTTTTTGTGGAGCACCTCGGAGGGCTGCTGAACCTCGCCGCCGGGCGCGAACATGACCGCGTTGGTCAGCCCGTATTGGACGAGGAAGAGGGAGAGGAGGCGGTTGTCGAAGCCGGCGAAGGCGGGGCCGCTGACGCGCAGCATGTCGACCTCGATGCGCTCGGTGCTGATGTTGTCGACGAGGGACTGGACGAAGCGGCGGGGATCATCGAGGTAGTTGAAGGCGGCGTAGGTGAGGTTGACGCCGACAATCCCGAGGGTCTGCTGCTGGAGGACGTTCTCCTTGTCCCACATCCGGACGTGGATGATGACGTCGTTGGGTTCCTCGAGCGGATTGTTCTGGAAGCGAAGGCCAAGCCAGCCATGGCACTCGCCCGTGTATTTGTGGCTGCGGGCGGCCACGGTGTCGGCGAAGACGTAGAAACGAGTGCGGTCGGCGCGTTTTTCCCAGAGGCGCTCCTTGAGGAGATGATATTCGTGCTCCAGCATCTTCTCGAGGCGCTCGCGGGAGACGTAGCGCTGGGCCTTGCCGTAGATGGCGTCGCTGAACGTCATGTCGTAGGCCGACATGGTCTTGGCGATGGACCCGGAGGCCCCGCCGACCTGGAAAAAGATGCGCGCCACCTCCTGCCCGGCGCCGATCTCGGCGATCGTGCCGTAGCGGGTGCCGTCGAGGTTGATCGTCAGCGCCTTGCGGTTGGTGGTCAAAAGCTCCTTCTTCTCGCTCATAGGGGGAGGCAAGTTAGGCGGCGGGAGGCGGTTTGGGAAGGATGGGTTTGCAAAATTAGCGAAACAACCTGTCCCCATGGCGCCGATTAGCCGTTCATATGGCCGGCGCGCCGCCCGACCCGCGGCGGGCGCGGATGGCCACTTTGCGCTGGAGAGAGGGGGGCACGCGGCTAGCTTGGGCCCGATGAAAAATTTCTTCTCCTCGTTCTTCGCCACCCTGCTGGCCCTTCTGGTGTTCGTGGGCGGCGCGTGCCTGATCGGAATCGTGCTCCTGGCCGCCATGGCGGCCACGGGCCAAAAGCCGGCGACGGTTGAGAAAGGTTCCTATCTGGTCCTGAACATGTCGGTGAATCTGCAGGAATCGCCGGAGCAAAACGAGGATCTGGCGGACTTCATGGAAGCCTTCGGCGACAGCGCGGGTCCCCGGCCGTTGCAACTGCGCGCGGCGGTGCGGGCCTTGGAGGCGGCGGCCGACGACGACGCGATCGCGGGCCTGTTCCTGACGGGGAATTTCCGCTCGATGAACTACGGGTCGGGCTACGCGGCGCTGCGAGAACTGCGCGCGGCAATCGAGAATTTCAAGAAATCCGGCAAGCCGGTGAAAGCCTACCTCGGCAGCGCCACGACGCGGAACTACTACATTGCCACGGCGGCGGACGAGTTGATCCTCGACCGCTATGGCGCCGTGATGATGCCGGGCCTTGCCAGTCAGCCGTTGTTCCTGGCCGGTGCTTTCGAGAAGTTCGGCATCGGCGTGCAGGTGACCCGCGTCGGCAAATACAAGAGCGCCATCGAACCTTTCGTGCGCAAAGACATGAGCCCCGAGAGCCGGGCCCAGACGCAAAAGCTGCTCGACGACGTGTGGGCGGAGTTGCTCACCACGATGGAGCAGGCGCGACAACTGGAGCCCGGAGCCATGCAAAAGACCATTGACGAGCACGGCCTGCTGCGCGGCGAGAAGGCGTTGGCGGCCAAGCTGGTCGACC
>JBJXFY010000300.1:0-7375 GCA_046155815.1 Limisphaerales bacterium
CCAATTGGGGAGCCTGACTATTCGTACCGGAGCGACTCGATGGGATCGAGCTGGGCGGCCTTCCACGCGGGGAAGGCGCCGAAGGCCACGCCGACGAACGAGCACACGAGCAGGCCGATGGCGGCCCAGTCCCACGGGATGACGGGCGGCACCTGGAAGACGAGGGCGGCCAGGTTGCCGGCGAGGATGCCCAGCGCCACGCCGGCCACGCCGCCGATCTGGCAGAGGGCGATGGCCTCCATGACGAACTGCGTCATGATGGTGCGCTTCTTCGCGCCGATGGCGCGGCGGATGCCGATCTCGCGCGTGCGCTCGGTGACGCTGACGAGCATGATGTTCATGATGCCGACGCCGGCGGCGAGCAGGGCGATGGAGCTGATGACGCCGGCACCGGCGCGCACGGCGAGCGTGAGGGCGCGGAACTGGTTGATGATCGAGTCGTTCGACGCGATCTCGAAGTCGTCGTCCTCGCCGGGCGGCACCTTGCGGAGCTTGCGCAGGATGCTGCGCACTTCCTCGATGGTTTCGTTCATGGCGGCCTGGTCCCGCGCCTGCACGAGGATCGGCAGGTCGCGCTCCCGGCCGTAACGGTCCAGCTTGGTCGTGACGGGGATCGCCAGGAAGGAATCCTGATCCTGGCCGAAGAGGCTGCCCTTCGCCTCGAGCACGCCGACAACCTGGTAATGGAAGCCGCCGAACTTCACGCGCTCGCCGAGCGCGCCGCCGCGGGGGAAGAGCTTCTTGGCCAGGCTCGCGCCGAGCACGGCCACGTCGCGCCGGCTGTCCACGTCCGCGGCGATGAGGGCGCGTCCCTGTTCCACGACCCAGTTGCGCGTGGGGAAGGTCTCGGGGCTGACGCCGAGCAGCTCGATGTTCGGGTTGGTCTTGCCGTTGACCGAGGTGGCCTCGCCCCTCTCCCCGCCCAAGATGACGCCGACCGCGGTGGGCAGCAGGGCGCGCTCGCGGAGGCGAAGGGTGGTCTCGTAGGTGAGTTTCTGGCGGCGGAAGTACTTCTCGGCGCTGGGGCCGTCGTCCACCCGCACGGCCGGGAAGCGCTGCACGGCGAAGGAATTGGCCCCAAGCAGGTTCAGGTTGGTCTCGATGTTGCTCTGCAGGACGCGCAGCGCCGTCATGACAACCACGATGGAGAACACGCCGACGCCGATGCCGAGCAGTGTGAGGCCGGAGCGGAGCTTGTGGGCGGCGATGGAGCCGAGCGCCATGGCGAAGCTCTCGCGGACCTCGGCGAGGAGCAGGTTGCGCGCGCGGTGGCGGGCGGGCGTCATGCGCGGGTCATTCGGCCCGGAGGGCGTCCACGGGGTTCAGGCGGGCAGCGCGCCAGGCGGGCAGGAAACCGGAGATCACGCCGGTGAGGACGGACATGAGCAGCGCGGCGGCGGCCACCCACCACGACATCTTCGCGGCGAGGAAGTGGTCCACGACCAGGGTGAGCGGCCAGGCGATGGCCAGCCCGGCGAGACCACCGAGGAGGCAGATGGCGGCGGCCTCGATGAGGAACTGGATGAGGATGGTGCGCCGTTTGGCGCCGATGGCCTTGCGGACGCCGATCTCCTTCGTCCGCTCGGCGACGGAGACGAACATGATGTTCATGATGCCGATGCCGCCGACGAAGAGGGACAGGCTGGTGATGAAGAGGCCGAGCAGGGCGAGCGTGCCGCCGAGGCGGTTGAAGGTGGCGATGATCGCGCCCTGCTCGTTGATGGCGAAGTCGTCCGGGGTGCCGGGCATCGCGCGACGCAGCTTGCGCATGATGCCGCGCAGCTCCTCCCGCGCCTCCTCGAGCTGCGCCAGCTCCCGCACCTTCACCATGATGGAGACGTCCGGCCAGCGTGAGATGTCCGAGGTGAAGCGCGTGATGGGGATGACGACCTGGTTGTCGAAGTTGAAGCCGGTGAAGAAGGTGCCGATCTTGTCCAGCACGCCGATCACCTCGTAGGGCTGGTCGCCGATGCGGACGCGCTGCCCGAGGGGTGACTCGCGCGGGAAGAACTTGTCCGCGACGTCGGCGCCCAGGACGCAGACGCTGCGGGTGGCCAGCACCTCCGTCTCGTTCAGCCACCGGCCCTCCCGCATGCTCAGGCCGCGCACGACGAGGCTGTCCTGGTTGTTCCCGACGACCAGCACGTCACGCGCCACGCGGGTGCCATGCTTGACGCTGGTGAAGCCCTGGGATTCGACCGACACGGCCGTGGCCAGGGTGGCCTGGCGGGCGACCTCGCGCGAGTTGGCGATGGTCAGTTCGCGGCGGTTGCGGCTGAGCCGCCACTCCTCCTCGCTGGTGAACCAGGAGAAGCGCTGGATGAACAGCACGTCCGCGCCGATGACGGCGATGCTGCGCTTGAAGGCCGAGTTCAGCCCGTCAATCGCCGTGGCCATCAGCGTGACTGTGACGATGCCGATGATGATGCCCAGCGTGGTGAGCAGGGAGCGCAGCTTGTTCGCCCGCACCGCCGCCCAGGCGATGACCAACCCCTCACGCAGCTCGGTGAGGAGGTTCATGCGGGGGGAAGGGAGACAGAATGAACAGAATGGGCAGAATGTGATGAGGGAGGGCGGTAGGTGCGAAACTTCTTCCTAAACTCGAGCCGTAGCGCGCCAAAGCTCAGCAACAGGCCTTCCTCAAGTCCGGTTGCCGTGAGATGGTTGACCAGTTGGACTTCATGAGTGGCGGCCAAGGCTTGAATCGCCTTGAGCTCCACCACCAATGACTCTTCCACCAGCAGGTCGGCGACGAAGTCACCCGCCACGACCCCGTCATAAGTCACTTTCAGGGGAATCTGACTCTCAAACCGAAGCCCGGCTTTGCGCAGCTCATGCGCCATCGCGTGTTCATACACACTCTCCAGCAAACCCGGGCCCAGGGCCGTATGCACCTTCATCGCCCCCCCAATGACCCTCCCGGCCAGATCATATTCTCCGGTCGGCTGCGGCTGCCCCGTCTGCATTCCCGTCATTCTGTTCATTCTGTCAAAATCACCGGCGGCAGCGCGGCCGGGGCGGCGGCGCGGGCGGTGGGTTCGTCCGCGGCGATGAGGCCGTCGCGGATGCGGATGACACGGCGCGAGTGCTGCGCCACCTCCTCCTCATGCGTGACCACGATGATGGTGTTGCCCTGGCGGGACAGCGCGTCGAACAGCGCGAGGATTTCCTCGCCGGTGCGGGAGTCGAGGTTGCCGGTCGGCTCGTCGGCGAGGACGATGGACGGCGTGTTCACCAGCGCGCGGGCGACGGCGACGCGCTGGCGCTGGCCGCCGGAAAGCTCGTTCGGCCGGTGGTGCGTGCGGTCCGCGAGGCCGACCTGGTCGAGGGTCTTCAGCGCGCGCTCACGGCGTTCGGCCGGCGGCACGCCGGCGTACACCAGCGGCAGCTCGACGTTCCGCAGCGCGTCCGAGCGGGCGAGCAGGTTGAAGCTCTGGAAGACGAAGCCGATCTCGCGGTTGCGGATCTCGGCGAGCTGGTTGTCGTCCATGTCCGCGACGTTCTGGCCGTTCAGCTCATAGGTGCCCTCGTTCGGGGTGTCGAGGCAGCCCAGGAGGTTCATGAGCGTGGACTTGCCGGAGCCGGACGGGCCCATGATCGCGAGGTACTCGCCGCGCTGGATGTCCAGCGACACGCCGCGCAGCGCGTGCACGGTCTCCGTGCCCATCACGTAGCGGCGGGCAAGCTGGCGGATGCGGATCAGGGACATGGCAACCAGGCTGCAGGCTTCAGGCTTCGAGTTCCCGCAAGCTCTTGGATCCAAGCGTCAAGCCTGCCGGGCCGGCCGCCCCTTGGAACGTGAAGCTTGGAGGCAGTTTGTAGCTTGGAGCCTGGAACTTGATCATTTACTTCCGCGCCTACGGCTTCTTCCCAAACCAGCCGCCGCCCGGCTTCGCCTGGCCGCCATCCACCTTCACCAGCTTGCCATGCTCGAGCTCGCGGTTGATGGCCTTGAAGCCACCGGAGACCACGTCGTCGCCCTCGGTTGCGCCCTCGGTGATCTCCACGTGGTTGTCGTCGCTGAGGCCGCGCTTCACGGGCTTCATCACGGCCCGGCCGTCGGCGACGGTGAAGATGACCTCGACCGGCTTCACGGCCTCCTTGGGCCGGCGGCGTTCGTCCACGAGGCCGTCGGTCTCCTCCTCCTTGGGCGGCGCCTTGGTGCCGGGCGGCTGGCCGGCGACGGCGTTGGTCGGCAGGCGCGTGGTGACACTCTGGATGGGCACGGCGATGACGTTCGTGCGGTAGCGCGTCTCGACCTCGGCGGTGACGGACATGCCGGGACGGAAGCGCTCCTTGTCCTGCACGCGGATGCGGACCTCGAACTTGGTCGCCTCGGCCTGGGTGCCCAGCCCCTGGGACTTGGCGGCGTTGGCGATCTCGGTCACCACGCCGGCGAACTTGCGGTCGCGGAAGGAGTCCACCTCGAGCCGCGCCTTCTGGCCGATCTGCACGAGCGGCACGTCCACTTCGCCCACGTCCACGCGGGCCTCCATCTCGTCCAGGTCGGCGATGGTCATGATCTCGGTGCCGGCCATCATGGCGGTGCCCACGACGCGCTCCCCGCGCTCGGACTTGAGGCTGACGACGATGCCGTCAATCGGCGCGACGATGGTCGTCTTGGCCAGATCCTCCTCGGCGCGGGCGAGGCTGGCATTGGCCTGGTCGGTCTGGTGCCCGCTGGACTCGAACTGCGCCTGCGCGACCTCGAGCGCGGTCTTCACGTTGATGTAGTCGGCGTCAGAGGCGATCTGCTGGTCGAAGAGCGGCTTGAGCCGGTCAAAGTCGGCCTGCGCCTTGGACAGGTTCGCCTTGGACAGGGTCACGCCGGCGAGGGAAGAACGGTAGTTCGCCTCGGCGGAGTTCTTCGAGGCGACGTAGGGGTCGGGCTTGATGCGGACCAGAAGGTCGCCCTTCTTCACCGGCTGGCCGTCGCGCACGGGCAGCTCGACGATCTCGCCGCTGACCTCGGGGTTGATGACGACCTTGAGCACGGGCTGGATGCGGCCGGTGGCGACGATCAGCTCGGTCAGGTTGCGGCGGGCGACCTTCTCGGTCTGCACGAGGATTGGCCGCTCGCGCTTCTTATACCACATCCAGCCGGCCGTGCCGCCGCCGGCAAGCAGCAGGACGAGCGCGAGGGCGAGCCAGAGCTTCCAACGGGATTTGCGCTTCTTGGCGGCCGGCGCGGGGCTGGGGGTGGACACTGGTGGAGCGTTGGTAGGGACGGGCGGCGGCTCTGGCAAGGTCTGCCCCGTCGCGGTGCGGGTGCTCATGAAGGGAATGCGTTCGGGACGGGCAGGGGACAGGAACCGAAGGAACAGTGTTCAAACCAGCGACTGCGGCCGGCGGGTCTTCACGATCGTCGTGCCCGCAATGCGATCGTGCCAGGACTGGCGCTCGACGTCCCAGATGACCCAGAGGAAGCCCAGCCCGGCCGGCAGCAAGGAAATCATCGCCGACAGCGCGCGCACCACCGCGACCTGCCAGGTGATCAGCCGGCCGTCGGTGCGGATGAGACGCAGCCCGAGGATGATCCCGCCGGGCGTCGTGCCGCGCCAGAGCCAGAAGCCGACGTGGTAGGCGGCGAGCAGCAGCCAGAAGGTCCGGGCGTAGCCGAAGGTCAGGCCGTTCAGCACCGCCACCACCACCATGTCAATCAGCGCCGCGCCCAGCCGCGGCCAGAACCCCGCGCGCGCCTGGCTGAGCAGTTCCGCGGAATCGAACACCGGGGGCGGGGCGGGGAACGGCGGCAGCGGCGTGGGGGAGGCAGGGGGAGGTTCGCTCGCATCGGCGGAAGGCGCCCTGGCCACGCCGGGCCCAAAACCGGCGGCGGCGGAAAGCGTCGCGGGGGCGGGTACTCCGGGGGCCGGAGTAGCCGGCGCCCCAGGCAGCGGTCCGGAAGATGGGGCCGCGGGTCTTTCCCGGCGGAACGCGGCGAACACGGCCAGCACGCCCGCGCCGAGCGCGAAGGGAAACAGCACGAAGAACAGCACGCCGCCTGCGATGGGGACCATATAGGCGAGGTACACCATCGCCGACCCCGCCAGGGTGGCCGGCACCGGGTGCCCAAAAAATGCGAGCGCCGGCATGCGGCCGAGGCCGCCGCCCAGCGCCGCAAACACGGCCGTGCGTCCGAAGAACGAGAGCCCGACCACGGCGAGGAGCACGAATGGCACGATCACCCCGCCCAGGCCGGCGGTGAGGATCATGAGCAGCAACAGCGCGACGATCAGCAGCACGGGCGTGAGCAGTCCCACCACGAAGCAGCGCAGCGGCTGCGTGGCCACGAGGTTCGCCGTGAAACGCGTCGGCCCGGCCAGCGCCGCGGCCGTGATCAGCCGCAACGCGAGGAAGACGAGCACGACGGCCCACGCCAGCCCGACGCCGGGCGGGAACGGCCGCAGCCAGAACAGGCCGCGCGTGACGTAGCCGTGCCCCGCGTCGAGCACATGGTTGAGCGGCCCAAAGTTGACGTTCACCGGCAAGGCGTTGACCTGCGCGCCCTCCGGGATTTCCGCCGGGGTGCCGACCAGCGTGGTGTCGCCCGTCACCACGGCGTTGGTGCCGAAGTCGAGCCGGCTCATGATGCCCACCGCGTCGCCGTTGTGCCGGCCCTCGATGCGCACCCGGCTCAGGATGATCACGGTGTCACCCTCGACCTCGCCGGTCAGCGTGCCGGTGCTGTTGATGAGGACGACGTCGTCGGTCGAGCGGCCGGCGAAGGTGACGCGCCCATTGATGACGACGAGTCCGTCCACCGTTTCGCCGGCTCGTACCGTGACGGCGTCACCGATGACTACCAGCGGATCGCCGGAACCGCGGGAACGCGGGGCGTCCGACGTTGTGTCGGCGGAACTGTCGCCGGGGGCGGCAGGCTCGGCCGGCGCGGCCGGGGCCTCGGCCGGCGGCGGCTCGGTGGCGGGCGGTGGATCCTGCGCCGGGGCGAGGGCGGCGACGCCGGCCAACAGGAGCGCGAACCAGTACGGCTTGGTGATCATGGGGAAAAAGTGCGGCCGGCGGCCGGCCGGCTGGGTAGCATCATTCGCGGGGTTGTGCGAGGCGCACGAGCGCCGTGCCGAGGCCGAGCGTCGTCAGGCAGCCCAAGCCCACGACGCCGAGCGCGCCCCAGAGCAGCCACGGGCTGAGGGTTTCCAGCGTCGCCAGGAGTGATTGCACCAGGATGCCGAGCGCGTCCGTCACGGCGATGAACGGCCGAAGCCATGCGGGCGGCGCCACCTCGACATGGCCCAGCCGCCACGCGCCGGCGTACAGCCCGCCGACGAGCGCCGCCGCGAAGACGAAGAACGCCGTCTGCAGCGCGCGCGGCCACTGCGGCCACGACTGCCGGTACCACGGCACGCGCTGCCGGGCG
>JBJXFY010000368.1:0-3688 GCA_046155815.1 Limisphaerales bacterium
AGATGCGGACGGCACGCTGTGGGTCGGGGACGGCTACTCCCTCCGGCGCTTCGACCCCGCGCTGGTGGAACTGCCGCCCTGGCTGCATCCCGACCATGCCGAAGGCGGGGTGAGCATCACCGCCGTACTGCGCGATGCCGCCGGCCGGCTGGTGGTCCAATCTCAGAAGGTCAATCCCGACGCGGCTGTTGGGGGATATCACCACCTCAAGCTCTGGGAGGTCGAGGAAGGCCGTTGGCGGCTCCTGCACTTCCTTCCGGAAGCCAACCATTCTCGCCCCACGTTCCTCCTGCCGATGCGCGACGGCAGTCTGCTCTGGCCCGCCGCCTCATCCGGCCTCGAGCGCCAGCACGATCGCCGCATCAGCCCCATCCCCGCTCCCTGGCTCCCCGCCACGGAATTCGCCCTCTGCGCGCTCGAAGACCACGAGGGCGGCCTATGGCTCGGCACCGAAAACAGCGGCCTCTTCCGCCTCCGCCAGCCCGCGTTCCAGACCCTCACCCGCGCCGACGGCCTGCCGCACGACAACACCTGGACCGTCCTGCCCGTGGGCAGCGACGTGTGGGTCGGCACGGATGATGGGCTGGTTCGTCTCGGGGAGAAGGCTCGTGGTCACTCGCCTCTCCGAGATTCGATTCTCCAAAGTGGCGACGACGACGCGCCGCCACTCCGCCTGCTCGGGGGCCGGCGCGTGCTGGCCCTGAACGCGGAACCTTCCGGTGCGCTCTGGATCGGCCTCAACGACCGCCTCGCCCGGTGCTCGGGCGGGCAGCTTGAATCCGTCCGCTTCCCGGCCTTCTGGAAGAACACGGCCGACGTGGAACTGCGGCAGTGGAACAAGCTCCGGTGCCTCGCCACCGCCCGCGACGGCAGCGTGTGGATTGGCCTGCCGGGCGGTCTCATGCAGATGGACGCGGGCGGCGGACGCTTCTTCCGTCTGCTGCCCGACCGCACCGAGCCGGACGTGCGCGCCCTGCTTCAGACCCGCGACGGCGCCATCTGGGCCGGCACGCACGGCGACGGCCTCGCCCGCTTCGCGCCCGCCGCGGTTCCCGCCGGCGCTCCACCCGCGCTCGACCGCCTCCAGCCCGGATCCTGGGAGGTTCGCCCCTTCGATGCCCCGCTCCTGACCACGCGCGACGGTCTCTCCAGCGACCGCGTCTGGTGGCTGCACGAGGACGACGCCGGCGTGCTCTGGGCCGGCACGGACCACGGCCTGAACCGCCTCGCCTTCCCTCGCGGCCCGACGAACGCCCCGGCCACCTTCGCCTTCACGACGAAGCACGGCCTGCCGGACAACCTGGTGAACTACGCTGTCGAGGACGACCACGGGCACCTTTGGGTCGCCCACGACCGCGGCCTTTACCGCGTGGCGAAGGCGGATCTCGAGGCCGTGGCCGACGGCCGCGCCGCCACCGTCCGCTGCGTGGCGTATGACGAGGCCGACGGCCTGCTCAGCCGCGAGGCCAACGGCCAGAAAAGCCAGCCCGCCGGCGCGAAGACGCCCGACGGCCGCCTGTGGTTCTGCACCACGCACGGCGTCGCGGTCGTGGACCCGGCCCGCGTGCTGGCCGACGCGGCTCCGCCGCCGCCCATCGCGCTCGACCGCGTGGTCGCGGACGAGGAACTGCTGCTGGGGGACGGCGCGGCGCCGGCCATGCCGGGGCCACACCCGCTCGCACCCGGCCGCGCCCGCGTCATGGAGTTCGCCTACGCCGCCACCAGCTTCGACGCCCCGGACCGGCTCCGCTACGAGTATCGTCTGGCCGGCTACGAGACCCGCTGGCACGCCGTCGGCCCGCGCCGCGTCGCCTACTACACGAACCTTGATCCCGGCACCTACCGCTTCGAGGTCCGCGCCTTCAACCGCGAGGGCGTGCCCTCCGTCACGCCAGCCGCCTTCGACTTCGTCCTGCGGCCTCATTTCTGGCAGACGGGGTGGTTTTGGGCGGCCACCGGGTTGGCGGCGGCCGGACTGGTGGGATGGGGCGCGGCCTGGCGCGTTCGTCGGGCGCGCCGCGCCGCGCTGGCGCAGGAACGCCACCGGCTCGCCCGCGCCTTCCACGACCACCTGGGCGCGGACCTCACTAGCCTCCGTGTGCAGGCGGAGCTGGCCCGCCGCGAACTCCCCGCCGACCACCCCGCCCGCGGCCACCTTGCCCGCCTGGGCAGCCGCGCCGACGAGGCTTCCCGGACGCTGCGCGACGCCATCTTCACCCTCGGCACCGGTGCCCGTGACCTGCCTGCGCTCTGCATCGGCCTCGCGCAGACGGCGGAGGACATCCTGAAGCCCGCCGGCGTCGGGGTCCGGTTTGCATGGCCGCTGCCGGTGCCGGAACTCGCGCTGCACCCGGAGGCCGCGCTGGAAATCCACCTCGTTGCCCGGGAAACCCTCGCCAACGTCGCCCGCCACGCCCGCGCGCGGACGGCCACCGTAGGCCTTGAGATCGCCGGGGACCGCCTGTCCTTCTTCTTCGCGGATGATGGCTGCGGCTTCGACGTGGAGGCGGTTCAGGCCCGGCCGGCCGGGCGCGAGGGCGGCCGGGGTTTACCTAATCTTCACCAGCACGCCGTTGCTTTGGGCGGGGAAATCCGGGTGGAGTCCAGTTCGGCAGGAGGCACCCGGGTGAGGCTCGACATTCCACAACGCCGGCTCGCGCAGCCGCCGCGGCCCGTCGCGGCATGAGCGCGTCCCTGCCATCTGATCCGCCGCCGGAACTGCGCCCCCTCACGGTGGCCGTGGTCGAGGACGACGCCGGTTGCCGCGAGGAACTGTCCAGCCTGCTGGCGCATTCGCCCGGCTTCCGCGCTGCCGGCGCATTTGCGGAGGCCGCCTCCGCGCTGCACGCCCTGGCCGCCGCGCCGCCCGACCTCGTGATCGTGGACCTCGCCCTGCCGGACACGCCGGGCGACGAGTTCTGCCGCCGGCTGCGCGCCCTCGGCGTGCCCACGCGGCCGGTGATCTACACCGTCCACGCCGAACCCTGGCGCATCGCCGGCGCGCTCGAAGCCGGGGCCTTCGGCTACCTGCTCAAGGAGACGCCGCCGGCGGAGCTGCTCCAGCGCCTGCGCGAGGCCCACGCGGGCGGTGTGCCGCTGTCCGCGCCGGTGGCGCTGGCGGTGGTCCAGGTCTTCCACCGCCGCGGCGGGCTGCGGAACCTGCTCGGGGAGCACCACTACCAGATGCTGAGCCGCCTCGCGCAGGGCCGGCTCAGCAACGAGATCGCCGACGAGCTCGGCCTGAAGCCCGCCACCGTGCGCGCCTATCTCTCGGAAATTTACG
Source organism: Limisphaerales bacterium (assembly GCA_046155815.1). Taxonomy (GTDB): domain Bacteria; phylum Verrucomicrobiota; class Verrucomicrobiia; order Limisphaerales; family CAIMTB01; genus JBJXFY01. Next base: position 3,284 of record JBJXFY010000368.1, read on the forward strand.
GGAAGCTGCACGTCCGCGGCGCGAGCGAGGCGGTGGCCCTGTACCACGGCGGCCCCGCAGCCGGGCCGCCAGACGGCGCCCGCCGGGCCGGGCAGCAATTGCGGGGTGGCGGGGCGGCGGGCCGGGCCGGCTAGGCTCGGTTCAGCCATGCGAGGTGTCGTCCTGCTGCCAGATCCGGTTGGGCAAGGTGCCGGCCGCACCTCCGGCCGGCTGGCGGGCGGGCGGGGTGCGTCGCCGCACCGGGTGGCCGCGGCGGCGCGTCCGCCCCGCCGTCCGATGGGTGGGGCCTCCCCCGTGTGGCATTCACGGGGGAGGTCTGTCGCCCCGCCCGTCCGCCCGTCCCGCCAGGTTCCAAGGCACTCATCCGCTCCGCTTCACCATGAAACTCGCGCGCTTCCTCTCCGC
>JBJXFY010000380.1:0-3514 GCA_046155815.1 Limisphaerales bacterium
TCAGAAGGGGATCATCCACCGGGACATCAAGCCCTCGAACATCCTCGTCACGCTCCACGACGGCGTGCCGGTGCCCAAGGTGATTGATTTCGGCATCGCCAAGGCCACCGAAGGAAGGCTCACCGACCGCACGCTGTTCACCGCCTTCGAGCAGTTCATCGGCACGCCGGCTTACATGAGTCCGGAGCAGGCGGAGATGAGCGGGCTGGACATTGATACGCGCAGCGACATCTACAGCCTGGGCGTGTTGCTCTACGAACTGCTGGCCGGCAGCACGCCGTTCGACGCGAAGGAACTGATGGCCTTGGGCATCGACGCGATGCGCAAGACGATTCGGGAGAAAGAACCGGTGCGCCCGAGCACACGGTTGACGCAGGAGTGGCAGCGATCCGGTTCCGGGAGCGCCCGCGTCCCGCGGGCCGAATCCGGCGTCGCGCCGGATTCTCGTCCATCCATCTCCTCGTCGCGCAAAGGAAGTCAGTTGAACGAGGGTTTCGGCGGGACGCCTCAACCGGCACGCGGGACGCGTGCGCTCCCAGCGCATCTGCGAACGCTGGTCCACCAGCTCAAGGGCGACCTCGACTGGATCGTGATGAAGTGCCTGGAGAAGGACCGCCAGCGCCGATACGACACGGCCAACGGCCTCGCCGCCGACATCAAACGCCACCTCGAGAACGAACCGGTCACCGCCCGTCCCCCGAGCGCGGCCTACAAGTTCCAGAAGGCCTTTCGACGGAACAAGCTGGTGTTCGCGGCGGGAACGGCGGTGGCGGCGGCGCTGGTCGTCGGTCTGACATTCAGTGCGTGGCAGGCGGTGCGGGCGACCCGCGCGGAAGCGCAAGCCATCGTGGAAAAGGCCCAGGCTCAGAAGGAGAAAGCCAACGCTCTGGTCGAGAAGGCCAATGCCCAGGCCGCGTTGCAGTTCATCCAGGACGACGTGTTGAGCCAGGCCAGCCCGGGCTATCAGCCCGATCGCGAGCTGACCGTCCGCGCCTTGCTCGACCGCATCGCCGGACGGCTCGACCGTGCCACCGGGCGTCCGCCGCTGGTCGAGGCTTCCATCCGGCAGACGCTCGGCTCGGTCTATACGGAACTCGGCGACTACACCAAGGCCATCGAGCATTATGAGGCCGCACTGCGCGTCCAAAGCGTGGACCTCGGCCCGAGCCACCTGGAAACCCTGCGGTCACGCTACGGTCTGGCCATGGCCCGCTGGTGGAACGGCGACATGTCCCAGGCCGACCTGCTCACGGAACAGGGACTGAAGGAGAGCCGCCGGACCTTGGGCGAAACGAATGCGCTCACCCTCCAGTTCATGCAGGCACGGGCCTTTGCCATGATGTTCATGGCAGAGAAGCCATGGACCGAAGTTGAGCCGTTTTACCTCGAAGCGCTGGCGTTGCACCGTAAAACTCTGGGTCCGGACAACCTTGCGACGCTGAAGCTGATGTATGGGCTTGTGCTTGGCTACAATCTCAATTGGCAGGAAGCGAAGTCGGTGCCGCTGCTCGCGACTACTGTCGATCAGTCCCGCGGCGCCGTGCTGGACGAGAAACACCCCCAGACGGCCGCACTGATGGCGATCTTGGCCTACGCCTATTCGCACTTGAACCAATTAGACAAGGCCGAACCACTCGCCCTCGGCAGCCTCAAACTTACCCGAAGCGTCCTCGGCGAGACAAACAACCGAACCGTCGGCCGCGTCCTCGTTCTGGCGCGGATTTATCTCATGCAACAACACCCCGACAAAGCCGAGCCGCTCATTGAGCACGCCCTTGATCTCAGTCGGCAATTGTCGATCGAGAAAGACCCATTCATCGCTCTGCATCTGGCCAACCTGGGGTGGGAATACCTCGAACAAGGTCGCCTGACGAACGCCGAGACCCTGTGCGAATTGGCGGTGCAAACCATGCGCCGCAACCCGGACGGCAACCGGCTGGCCAGCCCCCGCGTCATCACGCCATTGGGTGCGGTCCGACTTGGGCAGAAAAGATACGCCGAAGCCGAAGCGCTTCTGCGCGAGAGTTTGGGCCTGGCGGAGAGATACTGGCCCGATGGTGAATATCGGTTCCATGTCATGAGCCTCCTCGGCGCGAGTCTGTCGGGCCAAAAGAGACACGCCGACGCCGAGCCGTTCCTGCGGCAAGGCTACGAAGGCCTCGTTCAGCGCCAGGCCAGCCTGGCCCCGCATCTCAACGCCCCGCGCCGGATCACGGAAGCCCTCGAACGGCTGGTGCAACTCTACGACGCCTGGGGCAAACCCGCCCAAGCCGCCGAGTGGAAACAGAAACTGGCTGAGTTCCAGCAGGCAGCCAATGCAGTTGAGAAGAATGGGGCGAAGCCGTGAGCTCGATCCGTTTTGGACTGCGGTGGCGGAGCGCAGCGGCGACACCGCTTTTGGAACGCGCGGCAAGTTATCGAAGTTTGGCAACTGCTCGCCCGCTCGAAAGCGCCGTCGCGCCCGACTTGCCGGCGCACTCCGAAACCTGGCGGACTTCTCGGCGGCCCAAGTATTGTCACGCCACCGTCTCGAGCGCTTTTCGTTCGGCCGACTTGGGTTCGGTAAGGGCGGCGATGCGTTGGTCCAGCGTGGCCAGCACGCCACCCCGGCGGATCGCCAGGCCGAGCAGATAGGCGTCGGTCACCTGCTGATGCCCCAATAGCCGGACTCCGGCAAAGGCGACCGCCTCGGCGAACGGCAGTACATCGGGCCAAAACTCGTGGTCCTTGGCGGCGGTGTTGGCGGAGAGAACCTGAGCCGCTTCGCGTGGCTGGACGGCGTCACGGGAGAACGCGGGATTCGACACGATGCGGACGAAGCCGGCCTGGGTGAAGGGGCACGTCGCCCAGCCCTTCGCGCGATGACGGGTGAACCACTTCAGCGCGAGGTCATGCTTCTCATGGCCGGGCCAGAGCAGCGCGATCAGCAGGTTCGTATCGAGCAGATAGCCCTTCATGCGCCCTCGGTCTCAATGCGGCGCACGTCGTCCGTGGTCACCTTGGGGGAGTCTGCCGGCAGGTGGAACACCACGAGGCCGCCCTTGTCCTGGGCCGGAGTGGAGGCGTTAAGCCCTTTACGCAACAGGTCTGACACGGTCCTGCCCAGCGAAACGCCCCGCGGCTTGGCCTGGCGGGCGGCCAGTTCGGCGATATCATCATCCAACGTCAGCGTAGTTCTCATGAGCCCAATGATGCTGCAAATTTACACTGATGTCCAAATCTGAATTGTCCATCAAAGCTTGTGATTGATGCTCCCCCATGAGCGACGTCACCCGGATTCTCACCGCCGTGCGCGCGGGCGGTGACGCGGCGGCGGAACGGCTGTTCGAACTGGTCTATGCCGAGCTGCGGCGAGTGGCGGCGCAAAAGATGGCCCACGAAGCCGCCGGCCACACGCTCCAGCCCACTGCCTTGGTCCACGAGGCGTGGCTGCGGCTCGGGGCGGACGCCCAGCCGCACTGGCGGAACCGCGCGCACTTCTTCGCCGCCGCCGCAGAGGCCATGCGGCGCATCC
>JBJXFY010000304.1:0-2729 GCA_046155815.1 Limisphaerales bacterium
CCGGTGGCGGACGGCGGGCCCGCTGCCGGCGTTGAGCCGTCGGCGGCCCGTCCCGAAGGCGCCCCTGCGCCGCGGCTGACGCTGCCGGAGGCGCTGCTCCGGGTGCAGGGGGCCATCCGGAGCCGGCACTATTCCCTGCGCACGGAGGAGACCTACCAGCACTGGCTGCGGCAGTACTGGGCGTACCTGCAGCGGCACAAGGCCGAGCCGGGGTTCGCGGCCCAGGCGGCGGCGGCGAAGGTGAAGGCGTTTCTGGAACATCTGGCGGTGGAACGGAACGTGGCCGCGGCCACCCCGAATCAGGCGCTGAACGCGCGGGGGTTCTTGTACAAGCAGGCGCTGGGCCGGCCCTACGGCGCCTTGGGCGAGGTGCTGCGGGCCAACCGGCCCAAGCGGATGCCGGAGGTGCTGACTCAGGAGCAGACGCGCCGGTTGCTGGACGCGATGACGGGCACGCCGCAACTGGTCGCGCGGCTGCTGTACGGCGCCGGGCTGCGGCTGGCGGAGGGGCTGGGCCTGCGGGTGAAGGACTTGGACTTTGACCGGGGAGTGACCGTGGTGCGGCAGGGGAAGGGCGGAAAGGACCGCGTCACGCTGCTGCCCGCCTCCCTGCACGAACCGCTGCGGCGGCACCTGCAGGCCGTGCGGGAACGGAACACTGCGGACCTGGCCGCCGGGCAGGGCGAGGTCTGGCTGCCAGACGCGCTGGCGCGCAAGGATGCCTCCGCCGCGCGGGAGTGGGGCTGGCAATGGGTGTTTCCGGCCGAGGGCTTTTCCCGCGATCCGCGGTCGGGCCGGGTGCTGCGCCATCATCTGCTGGAGGACGTGGTCCAGCGGGCGGTGAAGGTGGCGCGGGCCAAAGCGGGCCTCGTGCAGCGGGTGGGCTGCCACACGTTGCGGCACTGCTTCGCCACGCACCTGCTGGAGGCAAAATACGACATCCGCACGGTGCAGGAGCTGCTGGGGCACCAGAGCGTGGAGACGACGCAGATTTATACGCACGTCATGAAACAGCCAGGGCTGGGGGTGCGGAGCCCACTGGATGCCGCGTAGCGGGCGGGGGATGGCGTCTGGCGGATGCGGGTAGGAGGAACGTGGATGGAAGATGGAGGATGGTGAATGGAGGATAGGGGCGCGCCCCGAAGGCTTGCCCGCACGCCCCGAAGGCTTGCCCGCACGCCCCGAAGGGTCGTGCGCTGCAAGGCCGAAGAAGCCAAAAAACCAAGTCCGAAATGCCTGGTGCCCAGGGGGGCCGTTGGCGGGATGCGCGGACGGACGGGCGGGGAGGCCTCGGCGGCGGGAGCCCCTCCGAAGGGGATTGAGGCTCGCGGGAGCTCGCCCCTCCGGAATAGGGGGGCGCGCGGCTCGGAGCGGCGAGTGACACGAGCCCCGGGAGATCGCCCCTCCCAAGGGTCAGCGCTTGAGGTAGCGGTCCAGCGGCGGGCTGAGCAGCTCGGCGATCTGGGGCTGGTCCATGTTGGCCTGGGTCACGAGGGCGACGCCGGTGTCCACGCGGGGCTCGACCTTTCCGCCCTCCAGGTGCTTCACCATCGCCGTGACGCCGGTGTAGCCCATGAGCACGGGGTTTTGGACCACGAGGGCCTGGAGGTTGCCGGCGCGGAGGTCGGCGACGGACTGGGTGCCGGCGTCGAACCCGATCATCTTGACCTTGCCGCCGGAGAGGCCGAGGTCGTTGAGCGCCTTGCCGAGGCCGATGGCGACGGGTTCGCACGGGGCGAAGACGCCCTGCACCTCGCGGCCGAAGCGGCCGAGGAGGTTCTGCGCGGCCTGGTAGGCGGTCTCGCGGGTGGCGCCGGCGTACTGGTCGGCGGAGAGGAGCTTGATGTCGGGGAACTTGCGGATTGCCTCGAGGAAGCCTTCCTCGCGCGCGGTGGTGCTGGCGGAGCCGACGGCGTAGCGGAGAAGGATGACGTTGCCGCGTTCGTTCAGGAGCTTGGCCAGGTGCTCGCCGGCGATCTTGCCGCCGAGGAAGTTGTCGGTGGCGATGAAGCTGACGCGGTTCGTGGTCTTGAGGTCGGAGTCAATCACCACGACTGGGATGCCGGCGGCGGCGGCGGTCTCGACGGGGGCGACGAGGGCACGCTCGTCCAGCGGGGCGAGGACGATGCCGGAGACCCGGCGGGTGGCGAAGTTCTCGACGACCTGGATCTGCTGGTCGCGGTCGTCCTCGCGGAGGGGGCCCTTCCAGATGACCTCGACGGGGGTGCCGGCGGCGTTGAGTTCCTGCTCGGCCTTGCGCGCGCCGGCCTCGATGGAGCGCCAGAACTCGTGGGTGGTGCCCTTGGGGATGACGGCGATGGTGAAGCCCTTGCCGGGCGCAGGCGCGGCGGCGGTGGACGCGGCGGGATCGGGGGAGGAATCGCCGCAGCCGGCGAGCAGGGCGGCGCAGCCAACGGACAGCAGGGCGGACAGACGGGGGTGCATGACGGAACGCTAGGAAACCCAGCGCCGCGGCGGCAACGGAAAGTTCCGGTCGCGTGGCGGCGACGCCCTCGTCGCCGAAAGGTGCCCGCGGCGCCCCGCCCCGGGGGCTCCCTTGTCCTCAAAAGGCCGCACGAATCGAGGACGAGCACGAGGACGGAGACGAGCACGAAGTCCGGGCTCCGACAACGCGGCACGATGCCCGTGGTGGTCGCCGGGGATGAAGGTCAAGATTACGAGGAAGAGCAAAAGCAAGGGGAGGGAGGGCCGGCTCGGAGAGCCGGCCT
>JBJXFY010000395.1:0-12286 GCA_046155815.1 Limisphaerales bacterium
CCGGGCGCCTCCTCCGCCTTCAGGGCCAGCAGGCGCGCCTCGAGGTTCGTCCGCGCGAGCGCGGCCTTGTCCGCCGTCGCGTCGAACGCGCCCAGCACCTCGAGCTGGAGCTGCGGCCGCTTGTTCAGGGCAAGCACCAGCTTCGCGCAGCGGTTGGTCGCCTCCGGCGTGAGTTCCGCCGAGCCCGCCGCGAACTCCACGAACTCGAGGTCTTCGCCCCCGCCGTCGCCGCCCAGAAGCGCGCCGAGCAGTTTGAAGGGCGCGGCCGCGGCCTTGAGCACGATGTTCTTCAAGGCCTGCCCGATCAGCGGCGCGAGCTTGAATTCCGGGTCGTTGAGCGTGCCGGTGAGCGGCACGTCCAGCTCGATGCGGCCCTCGCCGTCCTTGAGCAGCGCGACGCCGAGCTTGAAGGGCAGGTTGATGGCGTCCGGGCTGTTCGTCTTCGCGCCGAAGGTGAACTGGTCCACAAGGAGGCGGTTCTCCGCGGTGAGCTTCCCGTCCGCGACCTGATAGCGCACGTCCGCGTCGAGCGCGCCGCGCGTGACCGGGTAGCCGGCGAAGCGGATGGCGTACGGCGTGAACTGCGTGAGGTCGGCCTTCCGCGTGGTCAGGCGCAGGTCGGTGGCGAACGCGGCGGGGTCGGGGGTCAGCGTGCCCTGCAGCGTGAAGCCGGACAGCGCCGTGAGCCGTCCCTTGAGGTCAATCTCCGCCGGGCCGGCGGGCGGCAGCGCGAGGTTCCGCACTTCGCCGTCCAGCGACTCGATGCTGGTGCGGAAGCTGCCCACGACGAAGTTGTCCGCGGCAAACAGCGCGACCTCCTCGAGCTTCAGCCGGCCGAGCTTCATCGGCCACTGCTCCCAGAACGGCGGCACGTTCGCGGCGGCGGCGTCCGGCGGCGGGGCCGCGGCGGCGCCTTCGCGTTCCGTGAATTCCTCCGCCTCGCGCAGCAGGTTCAGCACGTTGAGCTGGCCGTTGGTCTGGAGGATGAGGCTGGTCTGGAGCCGGCGCACGGCCAGCTCGTCGAGCTCGATCCGGTTGGGCTGGAGCGCGGCGCGGAGGCCGGTCAGCTCCACCGCGTCCCAGCGGATGAAGTCCGTGCGCGTGCCGGCCTCGGTGGCGGCGAAGTCGCGCACGGCCGCGTTGCCGGATACGCGCAGGAGCGGGCCGGATTCCACCGTCCGTCCGTAGGCCACCTCGAGCCCGGCCGCGGCCGTCCCGCGGCTCAGCGTGAGGCGCAGGAAATCCGCGAGGTACGGCGCCAGCGGCGCGAGGGTGAGGCCCTCCACTTCGGCCCGCGCCGTGGCGCGCGCGGGGAACAAGCCGCCCTCCGCGCGGAGCCTCGCCTCGCCGCCGCCCGGCGGACGCAGCGCGGCCTCGATCGCGATGGGCGGGCCGTTGGTGTGGTTGGAGAGCCCGGTGGCCCGGACCCACGCCTGGTCCACGGCGAGCCTGACCGGCGGGTCCAGCGTGGCGTCTTCGAGGTCCGCGGCGGAGTTTGTGACCGCCAGCTCCGCCAGCGCGAAACGCCAGCCCGTGAAGCCGCGCACCATTTCCTCGATCACCTCCGGCTCGACCAGCCCGCGCACGTTCGAGCCGCCGCCCGCCAACCGGCGGACGTGCAGCGTCGCGCCCTCCGCGCGCAGCGCGCCGGCGGCCACGGACCGCTCCGTGAGCGAGGCGTCGAGGCCGGTGATTTCGAGGGCGGCCAGATCGGCGAAGGGCCGGCCATCCGCGCGCTCGATCAGCGCGAGGCCGGTCACGGCCAGTCGGGCCTGGGTGAGCGCGACGGACACGTTCGTGCCCAGGATCACCAGGCGGTAGGGCAGCTCGAACGCCGCGATGCCGTTCGTCACCTGCAGCGGCGAAACCAGGTCGGTGTAGGGCTGGTACCGCGGCAGCGACACGTCCTGGCCGCGCAGCACACCCTCGGCCCCGGGCGGGTTGAGGTTCAGCCGGCCCGACCAGGCGAAGCGCGCGCCGCCGTCGGTCGCAGCGGTGAACTCGACCGGGCTGCCGCTGCCGCCGCGGGTCGTCAGCCCGCGGGCCTCCAGGTTGATCGGGGCCAGCTGCAGGGCAAAGGGCTCAGCGAGCGTGTCGTCGCGGACGATCACGGCTCCGTTGGTGAACGAGAATGTTTCGACGGTGAGGGGAAAGGGCCCGCTGGCCGGTGCGTTCGTGGCGCGCGGCGGGGAGTTGGCCTGCACGCGCCGCAGCAGCTCGAGCAGGGTGAACTCACCCGCTCGGTTGCGGCCGAAGTGGAACGTCATGGCGTCGCAGCCGACCGACCGGAGGTGCGCCTCGCGCCGCCAGAGCGAGCTGACCTGCGCGTCGGCCACGACGTTGCTCCAGGTGAGGAGCGGCGCGCCGTCCGGCCTCGCGAGCGAGAAGCCGCGCACGGCGCCGCGGAGGGTGAAGGGGTTGAAGGAAAGCCGTTCGATCCTGACCTCGCCGCCGGTGAGCTTCGTCAGCCGCTTCTCAGCCTGGACGCGGACGATGGGCGGAGCGACCACGCCCGCGACCAGCGCATAGAGCAGGTACCCGGCCAGGGCGAGCAGCGGCCAGCGCATCCAGCCACGGCGAAGCCAGGCGGGGCGGGCGGTGGCGGAGGACATGGGCGAGTTTCTAGCACCACACTCCGGGCGCGCCAGCCCGTTCGCGGACGCCGGCCCCGGGGGGGCGACGGTGGGGTCACGCCAGGATTTCCTTCACCACATGCCCATGCACGTCGGTCAGGCGGCGGGCGGCGCCGTTGTGATAGAAAGTCAGGCGCTCGTGGTCGAGGCCGAGCAGATGCAGCGCGGTCGCGTGGTAGTCGTACACCGTCGTCACGTTGCCGACGGCGCGGCGGCCGAAGTCGTCGGTCGCGCCGTGGCTCACGCCGCCCCTCACGCCCGCGCCCATCATCCAGCAGGTGAAGCCGTCCGGGTTGTGGTCGCGCCCGCTCGTGCCCTCCTGGTGGGTCGGCATCCGGCCAAACTCCGTCGTCCACAGCACGAGCGTCTGGTTGAGCAGGCCGCGCTGTTTGAGGTCCGCCAGCAGCGCCGCGGTCGGCTGGTCGAAGATGGGACAGTGACGCTCGTAGTCGGCCTTGAGCGTCTTGTGCGCGTCCCAGTTCAGCAGGCCATCCACGCCGGACGCGCGCGAGGCGCAGTAAAGGCTCACGTAGCGCACGCCGCGTTCGAGCAGGCGGCGGGCGAGGAGGCAGTTGCGCGCGTAACCGGCCTTGAGCGCGTTCGCGTCGCCGGTGCCGTAGAGCGCGTGGACGTGCGCCGGCTCCCGCGCGAAGTCGGCGATCTCCGGCGCGGCGAGCTGCATCCGCGCGGCCAGTTCGTAGGCGGCGGTGCGGGCGCGCAACTCGGCTTCGCCCGGACGCAGCGCGGCGTGCTGCTGGTTGAGGAAGCGCACGTAGTCGCGCGTGGCGGCGTCCTCGTCCGGCGCGAGGCCGGCGGGGCGCGCGAGGTTGCGGATGGGCTGCTGCGCGCTGAGTCCCACGGCCTGATGCTGCGCCGGGAGAAAGCCGCTGCCCCAGTTCGCCTTCCCGTTTGGCGGCTCGCCGCGAATGTCGGGAATGGCGACGAAGGTCGGCAGGTTCTCGTTTTCGCTGCCGAGCGCGTGGCTGACCCACGCGCCCGCGCTGGGAAAACCGTCGCGCACGAACCCGGTGTTCATGAACACGCAGCCCGGCCCGTGGGTGTTCGAGCGCGAGGTCATCGAGTGGATGAAGGCGATGTCGTCCGCGTGCTTGCCGAGATGCGGCAGCAGCGACGACAGCTTCTTGCCGCTGCGCCCGAACTCCTGAAACGGCCATGGGCTGCGCATGAGATTGCCGTTCTTGCCTTGGAAGCTGAGGAAACTCTCCTCGCCCGGAAGCGGCTGGCCGTGATGCGCCTCGAGGGCCGGCTTGTGCTCCCACAAATCCATGTGCGACGCGCCGCCGGGGCAGAAGATGTGCAGCACCTGCTTTGCCTTCGCCGGATGATGCACGGCGCCGGCGGGCGCGGCGGCGAGCAGGTCGCGCGCGAGCAGCCGCGTGAGCGCCACGCCCGTCATCGCCGTCGCCGCATGACTTAGAAAGGCGCGCCGGTCAAGGACACGGGGGAGGAGGGCGTCGGTGTCAGTCCACATAGAGGAACTCGTTCGCGTTGAGCTGCGCGCGGCAGAGGGCGGGCCAGCCGTGGGCGCGGGCCAGTTCCAGCGCGGCGGCGGTTTCCGGCTCCGTCGGCGGACGGCTGAAGGTGAGCTGGAACACGCGGCGCACGGCCGCCTGGTCGTTGTCGCCGGACTCGCGGCGGACGCGGGCGGCGAGCGCCTCGGCCATGTCGAGGGTGAAGCGGTGGTTCAGCAGCGTAAGCGCCTGCAGCGGGCTGGTGGTCATCCCGCGCGAGGGGGCGGCGATGGCGTTGTCGGGACAGTCAAAATCCCCCAGCAAGTCGAGGCGCGCCGCGCGCGGGCTCTGGTGGTAGATGGCCCGGCGATACGTCTCCGGCCCGTGGACGTCGAGCGGCCAGTAGGTCGCCACGTTGTCCTCGAGGTAGCGGTAGAGCCGGAAGCCCGGGCCGCCCGAGCGCGGGTCGAGCCTGCCGGACACGGCGAGCATCGAGTCGCGGATCTCCTCGCCGGACAGGCGGCGCGGCGGGAAACGCCAGAGCAGGCGGTTGGCGGCGTCCACGTCCAGGGGCGCGCGCCCGCCGCGGGCGTCGCCTACGGCACCTTCCCCGACAACGGCCGGTGGAGCGCCCGCACTCCCCTGCCGGTACGCCGCGCTCAGCAGGATCTCCCGGTGCAGCGGCTTCAGCCGCCAGCCGTGCGCGACCAGCCGGTCTGCGAGCCAGTCGAGCAGTTCGGGATGCGAGGGCCGTCCGCCCAGCCAGCCGAAGTCGCTCGGCGTGTCCACGAGGCCCACGCCGAAATGCGACTGCCACACGCGGTTGGCCAGCACGCGCGGCGTGAGCGGATTCTCCGGCGACACCAGCCAGCGCGCGAACGCCAGCCGGCGTTCGGACTCCGGGGCGTCGGCTGCCAGGTGGAAGCGCCCCGCCGCCGGCAGGAACGCCAGGCTGGAGGGCGTGATCTCCGCACCGCGCCGCTGCGGGTCGCCCCCGAGCAGGACGAACATGTTGGTCGGCGGCGCGCGGAACTCGCCCGCCCAGACCCGGCGCAGCCCCGGCACGGCACCGATCTTCCCGTCCACCGCGGCGATCTGCCGGGCCAGCGTGGAAAACTGCCCGCGCTCGGCCGCGGTGGTCTCGCGGCGCAGCGTCCGCTCGCGGGCAAACGAGGCGTTGACCGGCGACCGCTTCGCCGAGTCCGCCACCGCTGTCCAGTTCGTGCCGTCGCCGGAGACCTCCAGTCGATACTCGCCGACAAAGACATTCTCGCCGTGGTCGCGCGGAAGGCCGCGGCTCCGATCCACGGAGAAAGTCACGCGGTTGACGCGCTCCCACCGCGGAAGCCAGATCGTCAGCCGGGCATCCGGCGGCGTGTGCCACTTCGCCCCGTAGGTGCCGTCGTTCACCAGCTCGGCCCCGTAGGCGCCGGCAAAATCTTCGGCCACGCGTCCGACGCCGCCTTCCGCCCGCCCGCCCGCGCCGGCCAGGGCTGCGTTGCGGGGCGTCGTCTCATCGGTCCAGACCTCGAACTCGTCGAGCCTTGCCCCGCCCGAGGCGCGCGGGTCGCGGTTGTTGGCGAGGATGACGAGCCGCACGGCGCGGGTTTCAACCGGCGCGAAGCGATCCTCGGTGAGGTAGGGATCGGGGGCGGGCAGCGCGAAGTCGGTGGAGGCACCGGCCCCCGCGGCCCGCCGGAGAATCAGCTCCTCCAAGGCGGCGCGCTCCTGCACCAGCCGTTCGCGCTCGGCCTGCAGGGGCTTCAGCGCCTGCTCGCGGGCGTCGCGCTCCGCCGGAGTCGCAAGCGTGCGGCTGCCGTGCCACACACCGGCAAACGCCGCCTGCATCCGGTAGTAGTCCTCGGTCGGGATCGGGTCGAACTTGTGGTGATGGCAGCGCGCGCAGCCGACCGTCATGCCGAGAAACGCCTCGCTGGCCGCTCGCACCATGTCGTCGAGATGATTGGCGCGGATCTGCGCCGCGGCGGCGGGATCCTGGTTGCCCACGTCGTCATAGGGGCCGCAGACGAGGAAGGCGGTGGCCGTCTCCGCGGCCGGCTGGCCCGGCGCGAGCACGTCGCCCGCGAGCTGCTCGAGGATGAAGCGGTCGAAGGGCTTGTCGTCATTCAGCGAGCGGATGACGTAGTCGCGGAACGGCCAGGCGTCGGGCCAGAGCACGTTGCGCTCGTAGCCGTTGCTCTCGCCGAAGCGCGCCACGTCCAGCCAGAAGCGGCCCCAGCGCTCGCCGTAGGCGGGGCTTGCGAGGAGGCGGTCCACGAGGCGCTGGTAGGCCCTGTCCGACGGGTCGGATTCATCGACAAAAGCTTCCACCTCCTCCGGAGCCGGCGGCAGGCCGGTCACGTCGTACGTGACGCGGCGGATCAATGCGCGACGCCCGGCGGGCGGCGAGGGCGCGAGGCCCTTCGCGGCGAGCGCCGCGAAGACGAAGCGGTCCATCGGCCCGTCCCAGCCCGGGGGCAGGCCCGCCGGCGACGGCGGCCCGACCGCGCGCAACGGCTGCAGCGACCACCAGTTCGTGTCCGCCCGCGCTGCCTCGGCGATGGTCACGCCCTCGGGCCAGACTGCGCCCGCGTCGATCCAACGGCGCAGCGCGGCGAGGTCGCTGGCCGGGAGAGCGTCCTTCTTCTTCGGCATCCTTTCGATGTCCGCGTGCCGGCCCTCGACCACCTGGATCAGCAGCGAGCCGGCGGCCTCGCCCGGGATCCAGGGCGCGCCGCTGTCGCCGCCCCCGAGCGCGTCCTCGCGCCGGTCGAGGCGCAGCCCGCCCTGCTGTTTGTCCGGCCCGTGGCAGGCCACGCACTCCCGCGCCAGCACGGGCCGCACGTCGCGGGCAAAGTCCGCGCCGTGCGTGCCGAGGAGGGACAGGATGCCGATGGCCGCCACGGCCAGAGCTGGGCCGCGGAGGAACGGAAGGTCCGGAGGCAGAATCCCCGCCGCTTCCTTCCTCGCGCGGGCGGTCGAATCGGGGCTGGCCGTTTGCATGAACGGATTGAAGCCGCACGCGGGAACGTCTTCAACCACGCCCGCGCAACTGGACCGCCGAGCGCTAGGCGATGAGGTCCTTCACCACATGCCCGTGCACGTCCGTCAGACGGAAGTCGCGGCCGGCGTGGCGGAACGTGAGCTTCTCATGGTCGAAGCCAAGCAGCGCCAGGAGGGTGGCATGCAGATCGTGGATGTGGACCTTGTTCTCGACCGCGGCGAAGCCGAACTCGTCCGTGGCGCCGTAGGCCTGGCCGCCCTTCACCCCGCCGCCGGCGAGCCAGGTGGTGAAGCCGTAGTGGTTATGGTCGCGGCCGTTGATCTTGCCGGCGTTCGCGCCGGGCGTGGGAAGCTCGACGGTGGGCGTGCGGACGAACTCGCCGCCCCAAATGATGAGCGTCTCGTCGAAGAGGCCGCGCTCCTTCAGGTCGGTGAGCAGCGCGGCGATGGCCTGGTCGCATTCGCCGGCCAGTCGGCGGTGGTTGACCTCAAGGTCGTCGTGGTTGTCCCAGGGCTGGCCGGCACCGTGCCAGAGCTGGACGAAGCGCACGCCGCGCTCGATCAGCCGGCGGGCGATGAGGATCTGCCGGGCCTGCACGGAGCTGCCGTAGCGCTGGCGCGTCTCCTCGCTCTCCTTCATCACGTCGAAGGCGTCGGCGGCCTCCATCTGCATGCGGTAGGCGAGCTCGAAGCTCTGGATGCGCGCCTCGAAGGGCGCCTCCGCGGCGCGCTCGCGGGCGTGGCGCCGGTTCAGCTCCTGGAGCAGGTCGAGCTGCCGCCGCTGTTCGTCCGGCGTGGTGGCGGTGCTGCGGATGTGCTCGATGAGCTTCTCGACCTGCGTGTGCTGCGGGTCAATGTAGGTGCCCTGGTAGATGCTCGGCAGGAATCCCGCCTGCCAGTTCTGCGATTCCTGGATCGGATACCCGCTGGGGCACATCGCGACGAAGGCCGGCAGGTTCTGGTTCTCCGTGCCCAGGCCGTAGGTGACCCACGAACCGAGGCTGGGCCGGATCTGCCGTGCCTCGCCGCAGTTCATGAGCAGCAGGGACGGCTCGTGGTTCGGCACGTCGGCGTGCGTTGAGCGGATGACCGCGATGTCGTCCATGTGCGCCGCCGTCTTCGCGAACAGCTCGCTGACCTCGAGGCCGCACTGGCCATACCTCTGGAACTGGAAGGGTGACGGCAGCGCTGCGCCCGTCTTGCGCTCGGTGGGCCGGCTCGAGGGGATCTCCTTCCCGGCCCATTTCGCCAAGGCCGGCTTGGGGTCGAAGGTGTCCACGTGCGACGGCCCGCCGTTCATGAAGAGGTGGATGACGCGCTTCGCCTTGGCGGGCCAGTGGGCCGGTCTGGGCAGCAGCGGGTTCACGTAGTCCCCGGCGGCGGGCGGCGCGGCCAGCACACCGGACCCGCGCATCAGCCCGGCGAGGCCGAGCACTCCGAAACCCATGCCGGCGCGGCGCAGGAAGCCTCGGCGCGTGAGGAAGTGATGCTCCAGCGGCGTGCGGTGATGGCGGTTCATCGGCGGCATGGCGGCAAAGTTGGATGACGGTGGCGGGCCGGCGGCTGTTCAAATCCGGGCGCGGGCCTTTACCCGACCGGGAGCATGGCACAGATTACCGGCCGCAACCAACCCCAACTTCGCCCCGCATGGCCAAAGTCAAACACATCGCCCTCTTCAAGTTCCGTCCCGAGGTCACGCCCGCCGAGGTCCAGTCGCTGCTCGACGACATCCTCGACATGACGGAGGAGATCGCCGGCCTGGAAGACTACGTGGCCGGCGAGAACAGCAGCCCCGAGGGCCTGAACCAGGGCTACACGCATGCGTTCGTGATGACCTTCAACGACGCGGCCGCGCGGGACGCCTACCTCGCCCACCCGGCGCACGACCGGGTGAAGTTCAAGCTGCTGGCGCTGATCGAGGCCGGGGCGGTGGTGGACTTCGAGGTCTGAACGCCCGGCGCGCACCTCCGCTATTTCAGCGTCAACAGGAAGGTGAGCAGCGCCCGCGCGTCGTCGTCGTTCAGGGCCTCCAGGAGTCCCGACGGCATCACGCTGCCGCGCACGAAGCCGGCGCGCTTCAGGAGGGCGCGGGGGAGGCGCTGGTCCTCGGCGTTCTGCTGGCGGAGCGTCACGCTCTCCGCGTCCTGCGCGGCCAGCAGGCCCTCGGTGATCTCGCCGTCGGCCGTCTCCACGCGGAAGCGCCGGTAGCCAGCCTCCATCGCCGCGTCGGGCAGGAGCACGTTCCGCAGCAGCGCCTCGATCCCGTGCGCGCCCGCGCCGTCGAGCGCCGGGCCGATCTTCCCGCCGGTCCCTTGCAGCGTGTGGCAGCCGGCGCAGGCGGTGGTGAACACCTCGCGGCCGCGAGACACGTCGCCGGGCTGCGCCGCGAGAGTGCGGAATTGCGCGAACTTTCCCGCCACCGTCGCGGCCTCGGCGGGAGTCTGCAGCGGCGGCGTGTCGGCCGTGCGCTCGACGCGGCCCTTCCCGTGCAGTCGGCCCCAGTTCGTTCCGGAGCCGGCGTAGATCAACGCGCCGGAAGTTCCGTTCATCACCAGGTTCGCCGCCGCCCGGATCTCGTCCGGCGTCCGGGCGATGTTCCAAACCCTGAACTCCGCCAGCGCGCCGGCCGTGCCGCCGGCCACGTTGCCGCGGGCGATGAAGAGGTTTGTGAACGTACGCGTGTCCTTCACGGTGCTGGTCACGTCCAGTTCGCCGTTCAGGAAGAGCCTCACAACACCGTCACCGTCGCGCGTCAGGGCGAAGTGCGTCCAGGCCTCGGCCACGGCGGGTCGCGAGGCGATGACCACGTCGCCCGAAGTACCGAGCCACAGCCGGAAGCGCGCGTCATGGAAGTTCGCGTCGAACTCCGGCCCGGCGAGGATCGAGTCCTGGCTGCTGATGCCGGGATCGAGCCTCACCCACGTCTCGACCGTGAACGGTCCGGCGAGCGTGAACGCCTCGTCCACGTAGTCCGCGTCGTCACCCGTGAGCCGGAGCACGGGCTGGAGGCCGCCCCCGAGTTCCTCGACCAGGCGTTTCACCGCCGCGTCATCGGGCAGCACGGTGGCCAGGCGGTCCAGGGCGTCGCCGTCCAGTTCGTCGCGCGTGATCGCGCCCTTTTCCACGGCCGCTACAAGCAGCCGCGCGCTGGCGGGCGTGCTGGCGAGGCGCTCGACGGCGAGCCGCCGCAGCGCGGGCGGCAGCGTGCCCCATGCGTCGAGCAGCGCGGGCACGGCGGCGTCGGACTTCGCGGCGGCGAGGGCGGTCACGGCCTCGCGGCGGAGCACGTCGTCACCGCTGCGGGCGAACGGCGCGAACACGTCCACGCGTGCGGAGCCGGCCTCGCGCAGGGCGCGCAGCGCGGCCCGCTGGCGTTCGATCGGCGCGCCCGGTGCGGTCGCGGCCTGGACGAGTTCCGGCTCCAGCCCGGCGAGACGGAAGCCCGTGGCCACGCGGACCAGTACGTCGAGGTTTTCGGGGGACGGATCGCGCGCGACGAGGCCGCGGGCCGCGTCGGTGAGCAGCGGGGCAAGCGGGGCAGAGTTGGTGAAGCGGCCGCGCTGATCGTACAGCGCCTGCAATGCCGGGCCGTTCATGAGCGCCGCCTGCAAGGCCGTCTGCGCGCCGGCGTCGGGCACCGCTGCGGCCACGAGCACGAGTTCCTCCGTGGTGAACGGACGCTGAAGGCTGAAGGCCAGCTTCGCCAGCCGCTGCCCGCCTTCCGTGCCGCCCAAGGCGAGGCAGCCGATGGCCCGAAGCCGGGGTGCGGCAGAGGGGGCCGCAATGTCCATCCCGACGCGCGGATCCTCCAGCCAGGCCCGCACGCGTCCCGGATGCCGCTCCAGCGCGGCGCGGGCGAGGTATGCCTCGAAGTCGTCGTGGTAGCTGCGTAAGCCGCCACCGGTCGCGACGTTGAGGAAGAAACCGTGCTGCAGGAGGTAAAGGTAGCCCACGAGCGCGTTCACCACCGGCTCGGACGAGTCTTCCGGAGGACGGGCGCCGAATGCGGACGGTTCCAGCGCGAGCAGCCCGCCCAGCAGCCGCAACGCCTCCTGCGTCACACGCCGGTCACGGGCCAGCCAGCGCATTTCGAGGTGCTGCCGCGCAAGCTCAAGCCGCTTCCCCGGCGGCACGTCCATCGTCCGCAGCAGGCGCAGCCCTTCCCGCACCAGCGCGGTGTGATCCGCGGCCAGCAGCGTCTCAACCTGCGTCAACTCCAGCCGGCTTAAGCTCTCGAGCGCCCACGCCGCGCGCAGCCGAAAGTCGGGCGCGTTCGCCGCGTCCGTCACCAGGCCGGCGAGCGACGGGACGAGGTTCGTGGCGCCGCGGTCAATGATCTGCTGCCACGCGGCGTTGGCCTCCCACGAGTTTGTCGCGGCGAGATGGGTGAGGAGCGCGGCGTCGGGCGCGGTGGAGAGGTTCGGGGCGTTCGTGCGGTGCGGCTGCGACTCGTGGCGCACACGCCAGATGCGGCCGCGGGTCTTGTCGCGGTCCGGATGCGCGCGGGGCACCTCGTTGTGCGAGATGATCGCGTTGTACCAGTCCACGATGTACAGGCAGCCGTCCGGGCCGAAGGCCATCGCGATGGGTCGGAACCACGGGTCGCTGCTCAGCACGAAGTCCGGGAGGTGCTCCAGCTCCCACTTCGGGAACGCCGTGTCCGTGACCGGCCGGGCAAGGTCGGGTTCGCCCAGCTCCCTGTGCAGCCGCAGCGCCTGGATTTTCCGCGTGATCGGGTTGGCCACGAAGAACACGTCGCGCCACGGCGCCGGGAAGCTGTCGCCGCCCTCGCTCAGCGCGAGGCCGCTCAGGCCGGTGCCGCCCATGTCCTGCTTGCCGAGCTTCGGGAACGGCGGCGCGTAGGGCCGCGGCACGTCGTCGCCGCAGAGCGGGTACGACGCGCCCTCGAGGAAGGGCATCATGGGCCAGCGCTGGTCATTGGCCTCCTGGATGAAGAACTCGCCGAGGCGGTTCATCTCCAGGCCCCAGATGTTGCACGGCCCCCAGCCGATGATCTCGAAGTGCGTCCCGTCCGGCCGGAAGCGCGCGAGCTTGGTGCGGTTGAACTCCGTCACCCGGCCATCGCGGTCGCGCACCTGCGAGAAGTTGAAGGCCCCCTGCGCCAGCAGCACCACGTTGCCCGGCGCGCGGGCGAACTGGTGCGGAAACAGGTGCGAA
>JBJXFY010000306.1:0-20734 GCA_046155815.1 Limisphaerales bacterium
AGGCCGGCGTTGGCTCAGCCGTCACAGCCCGCTGCGGGGATGCTCCGGCTTCGCCGCCTTGGCCACGGCCAAAATCCCTCGCCGCAGGACCCCACGCAGTTTTCAGACCGGCTCCCGGGAAGATGAGGCCGAGGAGTCCTTGCGGACGGCCACCATTGTATTCCGCTTCTGCAAAATGGGGTGCAGGCACTGCCTGCTCGGCGGTGAGCCAGAGCTTGGCCTCGAAGCCCAGGTTGGCGGTGGAGTCTCTGGCGCGGGCGGTGGTTTTGGTGCGGGGCATGATCAGGGAGTCGTGAGCCTACGGTAATTCTTCATGCCGACGTTCTCGGCTTCGGGGCGGTTGAGCAGCTAATCGAACCGCGCTTCGGCGGGCAGATAGAGGATGCCCTCGGCGTGGTAGGCGGCGGGCTCATCCAGCCGGGAACTGCGTCGAGGCGACGCAGCCACCTTCTCCAGCCTGGCGCGCTGGGCGGCGAAGCGGACTTCGGCGAAGCGCAGGAAGGTGAGGCCGAGGAGTCCTTGTGGACGGCCACCAGTGAAATCCGTTTCGGCAAGTTGGGGTGCAGGCACTGCCTGCCCGGCGGCGGACCCGAGGCGCTTTTCGAGGGCGGCGTTGCCGGTGTCCTTTTCGGATGGGGCGATCCAGTGCAAAGACTTGTCTCCTCGGTTCTATGGCGGGCTGACGTCGTTCAGGCGGAAAATTCGGTCGCTGGAAGCGCACACGATGCGTTTCGGATCGTCAAGCGAAGCCCGGGGTGACCGCCCATTCCTCCCGGCGCTCCGGGCCGGTGCGGCTCCGGGGGACGTGCAGGCGGGGAGGGGGCTAGCTGTGGCGGGGTGGGCGCGGCGGTTGTACGCGGGCCGGGGCCTCGCCATAGCAGGGCCTGGCCGGCCTGAGCGGGCGCTTCCCGGCGGCCGGGAAGGGCCGCTACGGCGGCGACCGCACGGAGTACGAAAAGGCCGGCGGCACCCGCAAAAGCGAGCGCCGGCGGCGCACGCCCAAGGCCCCGGCGGCGGCCAAACCCTGAAGGGCGGGTCTGTGGCTGGGTAGGGCCGGCTCTCCGGGCCGGCCGGCGCGGTCAGAGACGACGTCCTACCCACGGCAGAGCGGGGCGCCGGGGATGCTGGACGCCGCGGTGTTTCGGCCGCCCCGGCTCGTGGAACTCGCCGCTCCGAAGGGAAATGGTGGTGGGCTCGTAGAACTCGACCCTCCGACGGTCACGCCATTGCGTGCCGTCCCTGCGGTGCTGCGGAGTACTTGAGGAAGCTGTCGAGCAGGAGCTGTACGCCGAAGTTGTTCACGCCGGAGCCGAAGAACACGGGCGTCAGCTTCCCGGCCAGCACGGCCGCGTGGTCGAACTCCGCGCCGGCCAGCTCGATCATCTCGATCTGCTCGCGGACGGTCGCGTAGGTGGCTTCGTCGAGCTTTTCGCGGACGAGCGGGTCGTCGAGGCCGGTGACATTCACGGCGGCGCGGTACTTGCCGCCCACGACGCGCTCGAAGAGGTGAACCTTCTTCTCCGCGCGGTCGTACACGCCGCGGAAGTCGGCGCCGTTGCCCAGCGGCCAGTTCATCGCGCAGGACCTGATGCCCAGCACGGCCTCCAGCTCGTCCAGCAGCCGGATCGGATCCTGCGCGGGCCGGTCGAGCTTGTTCATGAAGGTGAAGATCGGCACGCCGCGGCGGGCGCAGACCTCGAAGAGCTTGCGGGTCTGCGCCTCCACGCCCTTGCCGGCGTCAATGACCATGATCACCGCGTCCACGGCGGTGAGCACGCGGTAGGTGTCCTCGGAGAAGTCCTTGTGGCCGGGCGTGTCGAGCAGGTTGATGCGGTAGCCGGCGTAGTCGAACTGGAGGACGGTCGAGCTGATCGAGATGCCGCGCTTCTTCTCCAGCTCCATCCAGTCGGAGGTGGTGGCGCGCTGGTCCTTGCGGGCGGTGACCGAGCCGGCGAGCTGCACCGCGCCGCCGTAGAGCAGCAGCTTCTCGGTCAGCGTCGTCTTGCCGGCGTCCGGATGCGAGATGATCGCAAAGGTGCGGCGGCGCTGGATTTCTTCCTCGAACGTCACAGGGCGGCCAGTGTGCCGGGAAACCGGTCCGGGCACAAAGGCGGGCCGGCGTGCGGCTCAGCCGGCCAGCTTCTCCACCACGTCCCCCACCGCCACGTCGCCGGCCTCAACCACGCGGGCGTAGATGCCGCGCAGGCGATGGTGCTTTCCCGCCGGCGAATTCACGAACTCCAGCGCTTCCGCGCCGTAACGGGCGGAGAACTTTTTGCAGCCGAGGTGGGGCTTGGCGGTGATCTCGAGCAGCGCGCCGCCGCAGCGGAGGCGGTCGCCCGGCTGGAGATTTTCCACGCCAAGATCGAAGTCCACGTAGAGCTGGTCACCGGCGAGGGCCCAGCGGTCGCGCGCGGCGGCGATGAGTTCAGCGGCGCGGCTGTTCATGAGCGTGAGCGAGGTGGCCTGCTGTTCCAGGTCGTCCGTGCCGCCGGCAAAACGCGCGGCCCAGCGGTCGCCCACGACCCCCTGCGCCGGTTCGAGGCGGGCGCGGTCCAGGTCGGCGCGCTCGTCCGTGCGTGGGCGCGCGACCAGCGCGGCCACCGTGCCGCGGTCGCGGGGCGCGGCGGCGACGTGCGGCAGGCCGGCCTCGAGTTCGGGGCGGGTGCGGTGCATGGGCGGCAAGCTGCGGCGTTGGGCAGTCTGCGCAACGCACGGCGCTCGCCCCGCCACTGCCGCTGGGTTACGCTGCCGGTATGAGCGTCCTCCTTTCCCGCCGCGACTTCCTCGCCACCGTTGCGCTCACGGGCGCCGCGCTGCCCGCCCGCGGCACGCTGACCACCCCGCCGCGTGTCATGACCGTGACCGGCTGGGTGGAGGCGTCGCAGCTCGGTCCGACGCTGCCGCACGAGCATGTCACCACGGACTTCCTCGGCGCGGAAAAGCTGCCCGCGCCACGCTACGACCGCGACGCCGCCTTCGCCCTCATCCGGCCCGCATTTGACGCGCTCGCGGCCCGCGGCGTGAAGACCCTCGCCGAATGCACGCCCGCCCACATCGGTCGGGATGTCCTGCTCCTCAAGCGCCTCAGCGAGGCCACCGGCGTCCGCATCCTCACGAACACCGGCTACTACGGCGCGGTGGACAACAAGTTCCTGCCGCGCCATGCCCACACCGAAACCGAGGAGCAGCTCGCCGCCCGCTGGCTGGGTGAGTGGCGCGACGGCATCGAGGGCACGGGCATCCGCCCGGGCTTCCTCAAGCTGGGCGTGGGCAACGGGAAGCTCCCCGATCTCCATGCCAAGCTCCTCCGCGCCGCCGGCCGCGTGCATCGCGAGTCCGGCCTGACCGTCGCCGTCCACACCGGCGACGGTGAGGCAGCCCGCGATGAAGTCCGCATCCTCGGTGGGATGGGCATCGCGCCCGTGGCCCTCATCTGGGTTCACGCCCAGAACGATCCCGGCCCCATCCAGATCGAACTCGCCCGCCGCGGCGCGTGGATCAGCCTCGACGGCTACTCGCTCGCGACACGCAACCCCGAGCGTTACCGGAACATGCTGCTCGCCCACCAGGAGGCCGGCACGCTCGGCCGGGTTCTGATTTCGCACGACGATGGCTGGGCCGTGGAGGGCGAGGCCGCGAGCGGGGCGACGCTGAAGCCCTTCGGCAACGGCAACCCGGGACCGTACTCGTCCATCTCGGAAAGGCTGCTGCCCGACCTGCGCGCGGCTGGCTTCACGGGAGACGAGATCCGCCAGCTCACGGTGCTCAATCCGGCGCAGGCCCTGTCGGTCACGGTGCGGGCCTTCTGACCCGGCGGGCAGGCGGGATGCCCGCGAGGCAACGAGGGGAAGGGAGATTCCGGCCCCCGCGCCGGCGCGCGTGCTGCTCCTGGGCGACGCCTACGGGAGTGTGAGGACGCGAAAATAGCGCGTACCGGCCAGACCGGCCGGCACCGCATGGAGGGTCGTCCCGCCCGAGGAAGGAACCTCCACGCCGGCGTCCGTCCATGCACCGGAGCCGAGCGCGTCGCGCCATTCCACGCGGTAGCGGCGGCCGGGCTCACTGGCCCACGTGAGCCGTACGAGGCCGCCGGGCAGCATTTCCGGCGCACCGAGCACTGCGGGGGCCGGCCCGGTCGGAGGATTGACGGTGATCCTGAATGTCCGGCTCGCGCTGCGCGCGGGCGCGCCGTTGTCCGTGACGCGGACGGTGACCGTGTGCTCGCCGGCCTGCGCGGCGGCGGGCGTCCAGGTGAAGCGGCGGTTTGCCTGGTCCAGCGCCGTGCCGGCGGGCACGGCGCCGACGAAGTCGAACGCCAGCGCCTGTGCGGGCAGGTCCGGATCGGTGACGATCAGGTTCACCACCAGCGGCGTGCCGGCGGCCACGGTCGGGTCGCCGATCACGGCCATCGTGGGCGGCAGGTTCGCCTCGCGCACGGTGACGGTGAACTGCGCGTTCGTGGAGAGCGCGGGGCTGCCGTTGTCCTGGACGGTCACGGTGAAGGCGTACACGCCGGGTCCCTGCGCCTCGGTGGGCGTCCATGCGAAGCGGCCCGCGGTGGAGACGGCCGCACCGAGGTTGGCGGGCGTGAGCGACCAGGCCAGTGACTGGCCGACGTCGGGATCGGCGGCGAGGATGTCGAACGCGGTGGCGGCCAGTTCGTCCACCGTGCGGTCGCCGGGGTGCGTGATCGTGGGCGTCCGGTTGTCGCCGGTGGCGGTGTTGGCGCCGCCCGGCGTGGGCGACAGCGTGCGGCGGGAGGCCGGCCGGCCGTCCGGCAGGCAGCCCCAGGAAACGTCCGTGCCGGGCGTCGTCCAGGCGACGTGGTCGAGCACCTCGGCACCGCGGGCGGTGCTGCGCGTGAGCGCGAGCTGCCCGCTTGTGGCGGCGAGGCGGAAGCCGGCGTGCAGGTGGCCGGGGCCGTTCTCGATCGGTTCGCCGTCGGCCCAGATGCGGAGGAAGCCGCGGGCGGGGACTTCGTTGCCGGCGGGCACGGGCCACTTGGCCGGCTGCGCGAGGTCGTCGGTGAAGGCGAGGCCGTCGAGCGGCAGCGGCTTGTCGGCCGCGTTGTACAGCTCGAACCACGGCTCGCGCTCGCCGAGATTGTCCGTTGCGCCGGCCACGTTCTGCGGCAGCACCTCGTTGATCCAGAGCGCGGGCACGGGGTCCAGCTCCGCGGCCACGGAATTCGCCAGGCCGGGCGTGAAGGCGGCGCGGCGCGTCTCGAGCGCGTCCACGGCCAGGCCGAACACGATGTCCGAGCTGCCGGCGTTCACCTGGTGGACCTCGACGGCGAGCGTGTTCTCGCCCGCCACGAGGTTCGTGACCGCGACGGTGAACGGCCCCTCGATCACGGCGTTGGGCACGGTGCGGTTGGCCGGGGCGTCGTAGCCCGCGGCGGTGGCGTCCATGCCGAGGCGGAA
Organism: Limisphaerales bacterium; assembly: GCA_046155815.1. GTDB lineage: Bacteria > Verrucomicrobiota > Verrucomicrobiia > Limisphaerales > CAIMTB01 > JBJXFY01. The sequence goes on from JBJXFY010000306.1 coordinate 5,427, forward strand.
AACTTCGCGGCCGTTCAGGTACGCGACCATGCCGTCGTCAATGATCGGGCTGAGCACGAGCGCGGCACCGTCGGGGCTGCCGTTGAAGGTGAACTTCGTACGGAAGTAGTACGTCATCCGGCCGATGGTCAGCGCGGTGTTCTTGGGTGCGGGCAGCGCGGCGTCCTCGACATGGAGCAACCCACGGCCCTGCGGCCAGGCGGTGTCGTTGAAGGCGGAATTGGTCCAGCCGCCGACGGGCATCGCCCCCGCCTGCGAATAGCGCCAGAAGTTCGTCAGGCTGACGACGGGGACGGGCGGGTTGGTGACCGCGCCGGCGACCGCGGCCCAATTGGCGGGACGGGCGTTGTCCTGCGCGGGGTCCATCAACTGCAGCGACGGGCCGGCTCCGTCCGCCGCGGCGGGCCACGGGGCGCGGTCGCCGTAGGCCACCTCGTCCACGGTTTCCTCGCCGGCGTCGGCGGGGCGCACAAGGCGGACGAGGCCGCCGTCGCGGCCAAGCGCGCCGGTGTAGGGGCCGACGACGGGCAGGTTGGTGCCGTAGGCGGTGCGGAAAGCGGTGAGGTCGCGGGCGATGACGAGGAAGCCGCCGGGCGGGAGGGTGGTGCCGGCGGGGAAAGCGAACTCCGCGCCGCCGGTGAGCCGCCAGAAGGTGAGGTTCCACGTCGCGCCGGCGGAGGTGTTCGCCAGCTCGATGAACTCGGCGTTGGCCGCGGCCGGATGGTACATGATCTCGCTGATCACGACGCGCACGGCCGGCCGGACGATGACGCGGAAGGTCTGCGCGGCGGACAGCGGCTGCAAGGCGTCATCGGTCACGCGGACGGTGATCGTGTTGGTGCCGGCGGGCGCGTCCACGGGCACGGGCCAGGTGAAGACGCCGGTCTGCGGGTCCACCGCGGCGCCGGCGGGCGCGCCGGGGTCGAGGGTGAAGGCAAGCTTCTGCGCAGGCAGATCTACGTCCGCGGCGCGGTTCGTGAAGGTGACCAGCGTCCCGTCGGGGACCGTGAATTCGGGCACTGCGTCGAGCGTGGGCGCGGTGTTTCTTTCGGTGACGACGATGGAGAAGGCGCGCGTGCCGCTGAGGCCGCCGGCGCCGGCCTCCGTCGCCCGGGCGATCACGTTGTATGAGCCCGGCCCCTGCGCCTCGGTGGGCGTCCAGGTCAGGTCACCGGTCGCGGGGTTGAGCGCGAGGCCGGACGGGCCGGCGTCGAGCGAGTAGGTGAGGGCCTTGGGCGGCGTGTCCGGGTCGCGGGCGACGAGCTTCAGCGCGAACGGCGCAAGCTCCTCCGCGGTCTGGAGGGACACGGCGTCGAATACGGGCGCATCATCCACCTCCGCGACGTTGACGACGACGTCCGTGAAGGCAAACAGCGCGGGCACGCCGTTGTCGGTGACACGGACGCGGAGAGTGTAGCTGCCCGGCCCCTGCGCCTCGGCGGGCGTCCAGGTGACGTCGCCCGTGACCGGGTCCACCGCCGCGCCGGCGGGCGCGCCGGCATCGAGGCTGTAGGTGAGCGCCTGCGGCGGCAGGTCAGGGTCGGAGCCCGTCGCCTTGAAGGTGAGCGTGGCGCCCTCGTTGACGCCGTGCGGCGTGGGCGCGGCGAGGGCCGGCTGGCGGTTCACCTCGCGCACCGTGACGGTGATGGTCTCGGCGTCGGTGCGGGCAGGGGTTCCGCTGTCCGTGACGCGCACGCTGAAGACGAACTCGCGCGGGCCGTCGGCCTCGGTCGTCGTCCACGCGAAGTCGCCGGTGGCCGCGTTGATCGTGGCCGCGGCGGGCGCGCCGACGAGGCTGAACGTCCGCGTCTGCCCCGCGTCGGGGTCGGTGGCCGTGGCCTTGAACGTGAGCGTCTCGCCCTCGTCCACGGCCCGGTTGCCGATGACGCCGAGCACGGGCGGCTGGTTCGCGCCGGCGGCGATGTTCGGCTGGCCGGGCGAGTACTGGGCGAAGGTGATGAACGGAGGCGCGCCGCCGTCGGGGAAACGGCCCTGGCCGACGTTGTTGGCCAGCGGGCCGAAGGTGAGCGTGTCCACGGGCGTCCCGTCGGGCGCGAAGAGGCCGAGCGCCTCGCCGGACCCGCTGAGCCGGAAGCTGACATGCAGGTGGCCGTTGGTGGTCTGGCCTTCCTGTTCATCTGCCCACACCAGCAGGTAGCCGCCAGGCGGGATCACGGTGCCGTTCGGGATGACGAACTTGTCCGGCCGCGTCAGGTCGTCGGTCAGCGTGTAGGCGGAGAGGTCGGCGGCGGCGGGGCCGGCGTTGTACAGCTCGAACCAGTCGTCGAACTCGCCGCGGTTGTCCGGCACGGCGGCGGTGTTGCCGGGCATCCACTCGTTGATGAAGACCTGGAGGGCGGGGGCGGCGGGATTGTTCGCCACGCCGGGGGTCGGGGTGTGGAAGATCCGCCGCTCGCCGGGCGCGCCGTCGGGGAACAGGCCGCGCGCGAGGCCGGCGGGCTGGTCCTGCCAGGTGAGGTAGTCCAGCACCTCGGCCTTGCCGGCGTTGAGGCGGCTGAGTGCGACCACGCCGTTGGTCGGGTTCGGGCGGAAGTTTGCGTGCAGTTCCGTGGCGATGGACTCGCCCGGCTCGTTGTCGGCCCAGACGAGCAGGAAGCCTTTCGCCGGGATGCTCGCGCCGGCGGGGAACGGCCAGCGCGTGAGGTTGGTCAGGTTGTCCGAGAGATGGAGGCCGGCGAGATCCACGACATTCGTGCCGGCGTTGTGCAGCTCGAGCCACGGCTCGCGCTCGCCGAAGCGGTCGGCCGCGCCGGAGACGTTCTGCGGCAGCACCTCGTTGAGCCACAGCGGCGGGATGGCCGTGATCACGGCGCGGCCCGCATTCACCGCGCCGGGCGTGGCGCGGTTGACCGCGTTGGTGGCGGTGACGCCCCAGTTCAGGACGCGCCAGTTGTCCTGCGCCGGGTCAATCAACTGCAGCGACGGCCCGCGGCCGTTGGCGTCGGCGGGCCACGGAAGCGCGCTGTCGTAGCGGACCTGGTCCACGACGAAATCCTGGTCCGGGGTCGCGCCGGGGCGGACGAGGCGGAGGCGCTCGCCGTCGTTCTGGAGCGAGCCGGGATACACGCCGACGGGGATGACGCCCGTGCCGTAGGCGGCGCGGAAGGCGTCCAGATCCTGGGCGATGACGAAGTAGCCGCCGCCGGCGAGGACGCTGCCCGCCGGGAAGACGAAGCCCACGCCGTCGAGCCGCCAGTTCGAGAGGTCGAAGGGCGTGCCGGACTGGTTGTAGATTTCGATGAACGACGCGGCGGGCAGCGCGGCGTTGTACATGATCTCGTTGATGACGAGCGCCTCCCCGGCGGGCGGCGGGGCGCCGGTGTAGGTGACGTTGATCGTGTCCGTGCCGCCGGGGATGACGCCGCCGCGCAGGTCACGGGCGGTGACGGTGAGCGCGTTGGCGCCGGCCCGCAGCGGGTACGCGAGCGACCAGCTGCGGACGTTGCTCCAGGTGACGGGGTAGGCGATGCCGTTGACCTCGATGGTGGCGCCGGCCACCGGCGCGGTGCCGGTGAGCGTGACGACGCCGGAGCCGGTGCTGAAGTCCGCGCCGCCGTTGCTCGTGACGGCAAACGCGGCGGTGTCCTCGCTGGCCAGCCGTCCGGCGAGGTAGTTCCGGCGTGATTCGACCCAGGCCTTGATGGGGGCCGGCTCGATGAAGTTCGCGCCGTTGGCGCGCAGCGCGGCGTAACGGGCGTCGAGCACGGGACCGATGCGGTCGGCGCGGAGCGGGCCGTTGACCGCGTCCTGAAACCCCCGCCAATACATGCGCCGGAAGGCGGGCGTGTTCCACAGCTTGGTGACGACGGGGTCGTTCGCGCCGAAGACATCGGTGGTGGGGCCGTCGCTGTTGGAGCCGAGGACGAAGTCAATGTCCCACGGGATCATGATGAACCGGCCGCCCACGGGCTTGTAGACGTAGGCGTTCTTGCCGCGGTTGTACCCGTAGGCGTCCCAGTTCCCGACGATGTGCTGGAGGGCGAAGTTGCGCATCCAGTCCTCCACGTCGGCGAGGGCCGAAAGCTGGTTCACGAGGCTCTGGCCGGACAGCGCGGCGGCGTTCACCACGTTGAGAAGGCTCGAGTAGTCGTTGGCCGAGTCCTGCACGGCGCGCTTGCGCCAGGCCCAGCGGTAGCGCGCCGGCTTCAGCGCGCCGCCGGCGGTGGTGAACCGCTCGAGCGTCGCGTCGCGCGAGAAGCCGAAGCTCGTGCCGTCGTCCTGGAACTCGAACCAGTCCTCGATCTTGTAAAGGTCGCCGTCCGGGCCGTCCGGATGCCAGCGGTCAGCGTAGTAGCCGTTGGGCTCCTCGGTGTCCTCGTAGAGGCCCTTGAGTGCGCCGTTTTCCCAGAACCAGACGTGGCGCCGGTGCAGGGTGGCGATGCCGAGCTGGCGGCCGATCCAGAACGCGGCCTGCTCGCGCTGGGCGGAGTTGTCGCTGCCCAGGTTGCCGACGGTGACCACCGCCACGTCACGCGCGCCGAGGAGGCGGTCGTCCGTGGGGAAGGCGAAGATGTAGTCGCCGCCCACGCTGCCGCCGTGCCACGGGGAGCCCTTGCCGCGCATCTCGGCGTTGTAGATCACACGGCTGTCGCCGTAGATGAACGTGCAGTCGAGGTTGTCGTTCGCGAGGCTCTCGCGGCTGCGGAGGAAGTCGTAGTCCGCCTGCCGCTGCCAGAAACGGTACTGGCCCACGTTGCCGGCGCGCTTCTCGTCGCCCCAGCGGATCAGCGCCTCCTTGGACGTGTCCGCGGGAAAGCGGGAGTTCGCGGGTGCGCCCGCGAGATCGGCGGCCTCGATGCGGAAGGCCCGCCGCGTGCCGGCGGTCTGGCCGGCGATCCGCGCCGTCCATATGCCGTCGCCGGCCACTTCGTCGCCGGCGGTGCCGTCATCGCGCATCGCCACGGTGCCGACGGTGCTGCCGGGGTCCGCCCGGTGACGGAGGTTCACGGTGCCAATGCCGTTCGGGTCCGTGAGGCGGGCTGTCACCAGCACCGCTTCGCCTCCGTTGGGTACCGGCGGGAAGTGGGTCACGTCGAAGATCGCCGGCCCGGCGTTGGCCACGGCGCGGCTGTTGCGTCCGCCGGGCGAGCCGAGGTTCCGCGGGATGTCCATGCGGCCGACGGCCTCGAGCCAGTTGCCGCGGAGGCGCAGCATGAACTCGGGCCACCCGGCCACCCAGCGGACGCGCGCGCGCAGCGTGGCGTTCTGGTTGACCGTGAGCGCGGGGCTGACCGGTGTGCGGATGCGGTTCGAGCCGGTGTCGCCGCGGCCGGTGGCGCGCACGCGCAGCGCCCGGCCGCCGCCCTCGCCGGCCGCGGCGTCGAGCACGGTGGCGCGGTGGTTGCCCTGGATGGTCCAGCCGGTGAGGCCGCTCTCGAACCCCGCGTTGGCCACGCGGTTCGCGCCGTCGGTGGCGAACACCTCGACGTTGTCCACGAGGCATTCGCCCGGCCCCTGCAGGGACACTTGGAGCTGGGCGGGCGGAAAGGAGTCCGCGCCGTTGTCCAGCCGTCCGGTGAACTCGATCGTGCTCCACGCCGCCTTCTGCGATTCGTCGCTGTCAGCCCAGTTCGAGGGGCGCAGCGAGTCGGAGTTGGGGTCAGTCCGCTCGAGGCTCGAGCCGAGGCCCGCGCTCCATTTTCCCCACCGGCCGCCGTCGTCCCACGTCACTTCGTCCACGACGATGCGGATGCGGTTGGTGACGATGACGCTGAACTCGTTCGTCTCGATGATCGTGTCGGGCATGGCGAGCGCGAGGCGTTCGCCGGCGTTGGCCAGCGCGCCCGAGTAGCCGCCGAAGACGAGGTTGGTCGCGACCGATGGATGGTTCAGCAGCAACTGCGGCCGGCTCTTCGCCACGACGACGTAGCCGTTCGCCGGGATGCTCGCGCCGGCGGGGAAGGTGAAGTCCACCCCGTCGGTGAACGACCAGCCGGCGAGGCTGATCGCCGCGGCGGTGCGGTTGTGCAGCTCGATGAACTCGTCGTCGTCGCTGCCCGAGATCGGGTCGTACATCAGCTCGTTGATGACGACGTCGCTCACGCGGAAGGGCGCGTTCTCCGCGGCGGGCGTGGGGCCTTGCAGCCGCCGCCACTCGGGCGTGCCGTCGGGGTAGTGGCCGAGGGCGACGCCGTTTTCCTGGGCGTCGAAGTTCACGGCGTCGAGCACGCGCGTGAGGTTGGAGCTGAGCAGGAAGATCGTCTCGCCCGCCGCGCTGAGGCGGAAGCCGAGCTGGCCCTGGCCGAATGAAAGGAAGCTCCGCGGCCCGATCGTCGTGCCGTTGGCGATGCGGAAGCGGTTCGTGGAAGGATCGTCGGTGAGCACGCAGCCGGAGAGGTCCACCGCGGCGTTGCCGTGGTTGTACAGCTCGATGAAATCCACCTGGGGCTCGTCCGTGTGGGCGAGGATTTCATTCAGCATCACGCCGGCCTGCGGGTTGGCGCGCACGGCTTCCGGCCCGCCGGGCGAGCCGCCGGCGAGGTCGCTGGCCGCCCAGGCGCGCGGGTCGCCCTCGCCGTACGACGGCCGCGCGAGCACGAGCGAAGGTCCGCCGCCGTCCGCCGCTGCGGGCCACGCGCCCTTTGTGTCGTATTCGACCTCGAGCAGGATGGCGTCCTGCGGGTTCCGCAGCCGCACGGTGCCGCCGCTGTTCGGCAGGTTGTTCGTGTTCACGAACGGCCCGAGCACGCCCGTCAGGCCGTACACGGCCTGCAGGTCGGCGGGATTCCGGGCGATGACGGCGAAGCCGCCCGCCGGCAGCACGTAGCCGGCCGGAAACGTGAACTCCACGTCGCCCGAGATGCGGTGGCCGGTGAGTTCCTGGGGGATGAGGTCGGCGTTGTAGAGCTCGATGAACTCCGCGGTGCGGCCGTCCGCGCGCTCGCGCGGATGGTACATGACCTCGGAGATGACCAGCCCCGTCTGGCGGCTGGACGGTCCGAGCGTCTCCCCGCGCGGCACGTAGGGCGCGATCGTGCCGCCGCTCACCGCGCCGAAGTCGCGGAAGCGCGCCGTGGCGGCCTGCGCCGGGTCCGCGCTCGCGACCGCGTAGCCAAGGAGGATGGTGTTGGGCAGCGCCAGCGACGCCGTGCCGAGCTGCGTCCACGTCTGGCCGTCAAAGCTCGCGTAGCCGGTGAACGTGTTCCCGCTGCGCGCGAGGCGCAGCCACGTCTCGGGATAGTTGGCGGGGAACGAGCCGCTGCGTGTCGCGTTCGCGCCCGCCGTGGTGCGCGTGAGGAAGTGGCTCCCCACCGTGGCCGGCGTGGCCAGCGCCGCGGCGAAGCGGCTGCCCGCGTCGAGCGTCTCGCGCGCCATCAGGCCGGCTTTGGCGAAGGGGTTGGTGGGATCCAATGCGGCCACCCGCACGCGCACGTCGAAGTTGCCCGTGCGCGTCTGGTAGCCGAACTGGAAGGCGTCCGCCGCGCCGCCGAGGTCGCCGCCGCCGCGCACGTCCGTGCCGCCCGGTACGGCCGTCGTCGTGCCGGCCACCGGCGGGGATCCGACGTCCGCGGGTGCGAACTCGACCGCCGTGAAGCTGCGCTGCGAGTTCGCGAGGATCGTGTTCGGCGTCTGCGCGCTGTCGCGCACGTTGCTGACGGTGAGCGTGTAGGTCGTGCCGTAGGTGAACGCGGTAGTGGCGATCACGACGCTCGCGGCGTCCGGCCCGGGGGACACGCTCTGGACGCCCATGCCGCCGGACAGGGCGTAGTTGAGCCGGTTCGTCGCGCTGGCCGGCTCGACCGGCTCGGAGAAGGTCACGCGGAGCTGCGCGGGACCGATGTTCTGGAGCGCGGCGAGCGCGGGCCGCGTCACGTCGGGCGTGACGGTGAGCACGGCCTCGGCGCTGAGGGTGGAGCCGGCGGTGTTGGTGATGAAGACGCGGTAGCGGGCGCCGTGGTCCGCGAGGCTCACGGGCGAGAGCGTCAGCGCGGGGGCCGTGGCGCCCGGGAGGTTCGTGTTGTTCCGCCGCCACTGGTACGACGCAAGGGTGAAGGCGTTGAGCTCGACGCTGAAGCTGGCCGAGCCGCCCTCGACGGCGGTGGTGTTCGCGGGCGGCGTCCGGATCTGCGGCGGCGAGAAGGAGGTGCCCCAGGGCAGGAGGTTTGTCGCGACCATCGGCGCCTGGTCCGTGCCATCCGGCATCTGCCAGCGCACGGCGAGGTTGTCGCCGCCGCCGCCCTCCTTCATCAGCGCGCTGATGTAGTAGGCCTTGCCGGCCTCAAGGCGGATGGGGGCGGACTGCTGGTTCGGTTCCCAGGTCCATTCGCGTGACGGGGTCCAGCCGTTGACGTTGGCGATGACGCGCGCGGTGGCGGGATTCTCGTTCGTGCCGAGATACAGGGCGCCGGCGTCATCCGTCGCGATCCAGAACGTGTAGTTGCCCGTCTGCGGCGCGATGACGAAGCCGTGCATCCGCTGGCCATAGTCGTCGAGCACGTCGGTCGGGGACTCGAAGAAGTCCGTGACGTAGTTGGTGCTGGTCGGGTTGCCGGGGTAGCGGGGGCTGGAAGTCAGGTCGCCCAGGCTGGTGCCGCCGATGCCCTCGAAGACCTCGCGCAGGATCGAGCCGGCGCGAAGCTGCATGGCGGGCAGCAGGAAAAGACCGAGGGCGAGCGTGGCCAGGCCGCGTAAGCACGGGGACGAGTTGTTCATGACGCTGAACCGACGCCCCCGCCGAGGAACCCACCCGGCCGAACCGCGCGGTTTCGGGCGCGACCGACGGCCTTGGAGACGGCCGTCCCGGCTGGATCAAGACACGGCGGGAACGAGCGCGGCACAGTCCGCCAAGTCGCAAAAAAGACAAGGGGGTGACGGCTGGATGACAGAATTGTCATCCGCGCGAAAAACCGCGCCCTGGAGCCGATTCACCCGTCATTCCGATCACCCGCGGGTTGTCGTCTCGTCCAGGTTCAGCAGGGCACGGGCCACGGCGGTCCACGCGGCGCGCTCCGCGGGGTCACCGTCGCCGGGGCCGGCGAGGTCGGGAACCTCAAGTCCCCCGGACCTGAAGCGGGCGAGCTGCGCGGCGTGAAAGGCGACGAGCTTTGCCAGCTCGTCCGGCGCAGGCGAACGCGTGAGCGTGCGACGGAAAAGGAACTTGGCCCGGGCCGCGGCGTCGCCCTCGAGCGCGGCGGCCTGACGGCCGAGCGCCTGGGCAGCCTCCACGAAAACCTCGTCGTTCAGCAGCGTCAGCGCCTGGAGGGGCGTGTTCGAGACTTCACGCCGTGCCACACACGCCTCGCCGCTGGGGGCGTCGAAGGTCAGGAAAGCGGCGTACGGCGCGGTGCGCTTGGCGAAGGTGTACAGCCCGCGCCGGAAGCGGTCTTCGCCCTCGCTGACCTTCCATTCGAGCGGGCCGTAGGCGCCTTCCTTCGTGATGCTGGCGAGCTGGGGCGGGAAGACGCTTGGGCCGCCGAGCTTGGGCGAGAGCAGGCCGGCGGCGCTCAGCGCCGTGTCGCGCACCAACTCGCCCTCGAGCCGGAAGCGCGGGCCGCGCGAGAGCAGGCGGTTCTGCGGATCCCGCTCCAGCTGCTCCGGCGTGACCCGGGAGGACTGCCGGTAGGTGGCGCTCATCAAGATGAGCCTGTTGAGCGCCTTCAGCGACCAGCCGCCGTCCATGAACTCGACGGCCAGCCAGTCGAGCAGTTCGGGGTGGCTGGGCAGTTCACCCTGGAAGCCGAAGTCCTCCATCGTGCGCACGAGGCCCTGGCCGAAGAAGGCCTGCCACTGGCGGTTCACGGTGACGCGCGCAGTGAGCGGGTTGTCGCGCGAGACCAGCCAGCCGGCAAACTCGAGGCGGTTGGCGGGCGCCGGCAGCTCGGGCCGCGTCAGCGCCGCCGCCAGCCCCGGCGCGACGCGCTCGGTGGGCTGCGTGAACTCGCCGCGGTTCCGCATGTACGTGGCGCGCGGGTTTTCCGGCGGGCGCTCGGTGAGCACGAGCGTCGTCGGCAGGGCCGGGGCCTCGCGGCGGAGTTTCACGATGGCCTCGCGTTCGGCGGCCAGCTCAGGCGCAACGGAGCAGAAGTAGTCGACCAGGGCGCGCTGCCCGGCGGCCGGACGTTCCATCGCGGGCTGCACGAGTACGTTGGCAAGTTCATCCGGCAGCGCCAGCGCCTCCGCGCCGCGCGGATCCTTGGTGGCGCTGAGGCGGAAGCGCCCGAGGCCCGAGGCGTAATAGCGCTCGAAAAGCATCGTGAGCCGCAGGTCCGCGGCATCCAGCAGCGGCTCGGCGAGGTTGAACACCGCGACGTGCCGCCGTCCCTGGCCGCCGTTGATCGCCCAGCCTGACTGCGGGTCGTCGTCAATGGCCTTCTCCGCCTCCTTGCCGCCCTCGGCGAAGCTGTGCGACGCATGCTCCAGCTTCAGCGCGTTCGTGCCCGCGTGCAGGCGCAGCGTGGAGAGAAAGAAGTCACCCGACGCGCCCTCGTAGTACACGCGGCCTGGGCCGCGGCCGGGCAGGCGCTCGTCGGGCAGGACCTCGAGGCGGACGGCCGTAGTGCCGGCCGGCAGGCCGCGGAGCGTGACCTCGTAGGTGTCGCTCTTGGTCTGGTCGCTGCTGACAAAGACCGTCTGGTCGGCCTCGATGGTGAGCACCGGTACGGCGCTGGTGGCGGCCACGGGCGTGAGCGGCGTCCACGCGCGGACGCGTGCCGCTTCGCGCTCCGACCACGCGAGGAACTGCCGTTCGAGATGCTCGCGTCGGCGCTCCTCCAGCGGACGCGTGTCGGGATTCTCCACGCCGAAGCCGAGCCGCAGGCGGCCGAGGACGTGCTGGCCGCCGTGGCCCTGCGCGAGTTTCACGGTGAAGCGTGTGCCGCCGGTGAAGCCCGCCGGCTCCTGGAACCGGAACGTCGCGCGGCGGTTCCGCCCCTGGCCGCCGTCCAGCGCCCAGCCCGTGTCCGCCTTGCCGTCGAAGGCGCTCTTCACGGGAAAACCCTCCTGCTCGAAGTCCGACGTGGCTGAGGCGATGGTCACCTTGACCGGCTCCGCCGAGCCTTCGCGCGGCGCGGCGGTGATCTCGAGCTCGCCGAGCACGAAGTTGCCGTTGGGCGAGCGGCCGGGGCCCTTCCTCGGCAGCGCGTCGTCCGCCAGCGCGTCGAGGTTCAGGGCGACGACGTTCGTGAGCGCGGTGTCGAAGGTGAACGTGTATGCGCCCCGCTCCGGAACGGCGCCGCCGAAGCGGTACGAGCCGTCCGGCAGGCGCTCGGCGGGCGCGCCGCTTTCCGTTTCCAGCTTCTCCGCGGGCGGCGAGACCCAGATCAGGTTGTCGGCGGGCGGGAACTTCTTCGGCAGCGCGGCGGTGAGTTCGGCCGCCCGGCGCTCCACTTCGGCGCGCTGCGCGGCGATCTTCGCGTCCGGCACGTCCATCACCGGCTCGTCCGCGTTGTCGAGGTAAGCCATGAACTGGAAGTACTCGCGGTGCTGGATGGGATCGTACTTGTGCGTGTGGCACTGCGCGCAGGCCATCGTGAGGCCGAGCCACGTCGTGGCCGTGACGTGGACGCGGTCCACCATGGCGTGGAAGCGGTACTCCAGCGGGTCCGTGCCGCCCTCCTCGTTGATCATCGCGTTCCGGTGAAAGCCGGTGGCGACGCGGTCGGCGGGCGTCGCGTCCGGCAGGAGGTCGCCGGCGAGCTGCTTCACCGTGAACTGGTCGAAGGGCAGGTCGTCGTTCAGCGCCTGGATCACCCAGTCCCGCCAGGGCCAGATCGAGCGGGGCCGGTCCTTCTCGTAGCCGTTCGTGTCGGCGTAGCGGGCGAGATCGAGCCAGCGCCGCGCCCAGCGCTCGCCGTAGTGCTTGGACCCGAGAAGGCGGTCCACGAGCCGGTCGTAGGCGTCCGGCGAAGGGTCCCGGATGAAGGAGTCCGCCTCCTCCGGCGTCGGCGGCAGGCCGGTCAGGTCCAGCGACACGCGGCGGATGAGCGTGGCGCGGTCCGCCTCGGGCGACGGCGACAAGCCCTCCGCTTCCAGCCGCGCGAGGATGAAGGAATCAATCGGATTGCGGATTCCTGCCGCCTCGGCCGCTTTGCCTTTTTCCTTTGGCCCTTTGCCTTCCACGTCCGGCACTTCGGGACGCACGGGCGGGACGAAGGCCCAGTGCGGCCGGTACTCCGCGCCGGCGGCGATCCAGCGCCGGAGGATGTCCTTCTGCGCGTCCGTGAGCGGGTTCTTCGTGGAGGGCGGCGGCATCAGCTCATCCTCGTCCGAGGTGTGCAGGCGCTTGAGGAGTGCGGACTCGTCGGGCCGGCCGGGCACGATGGCGAGGGCGTCGGACTTGGCGGGCTTGAGGGCGTCCTCGCGGACGTCGAGGCGGAGGCCGCCCTTGCGGGTCTTGTCGTCCGGGCCGTGGCACTTGAAGCAGTGCGTGGAGAGGATCGGCCGCACGTCGCGCAGGAAGTCCGGCGCATCCGCGGCGGCGTCGGTACGCAGCGCGAAGGCGGCGAGCAGCACGGCCGGCAGGCGCAGCAGGGACGCGGGCTTCATGGCTACGGACTGTGCCGCCCTTCGCGCGGTGGACAAGTGGGCGCGCCACCCAGTCCAAGACCGGGGGCGATACCCCAAACGAACGGCTGGCGCGTTCCTGCGCATTTCCGGGAGATGGCTCGGTTTGGATCTCCAGGCATGGCTTGGCGCGGATCTCGGTTCGACACAGCCATGCCGGGCGACGCTCGGCGCTCCGTCTGGCAGGCAAACCGAACCGCTCCTATTTCCGCCGTGCCCTGCACCGCGGTCTCGCCGATGCTCGCCGCGCGGTGAAGCTCCTGTTTTCCGAGTTCAACCCCGAGTACGCGCACTACCGGTATCCCTACGTCATCTGGGCCGTGCCGGAGGCGCACGAGACGCCGGCGGACCTTTACGGCGCGGGCTTCCATCCGGTCACGCCGGACCTGCGGCGCTTCACGTTGTGCCGTCATCTGCGCGTGCCGCTGGCCGGCTGGCAGCCGACCTCGGAGAACCGCCGTATCCTCCGCCAGGGCGAGGGTCTTGAACTGAAGCTGATCCCGCGCGACGAGTACCCGCTGCCGCCGGACAAGCTCGCGGCCTGGCTGGCCTTCGCCGAGGCGCGCTTCGGTACCGGCATCATGCGGCCGGCGCGGCTCGAAGGCGTCTTCCACGGCGCGGTGACGACCCATGTATTGAGCGTGACGGACTTGCGGGACGGCGGCCGGGAGGTGGGCGCCGCCGTGATGTACCTCGAACCGCCCCGCATGGCGCACTACTACTACGCCTTCTACGAGCTGGACCACCGCCTGCGCAGCCTCGGCCTGTGGATGATGACGGCGATGGTCCGGCATTTCGCGGAGCAGGGCTTCGCGCACGCGTACCTTGGCACATGTTACTCGGAGCGCGCGCTGTACAAGGCGCAGTTCTCGGGGCTGGAGTTCTTCAACGGCGTCCGCTGGAGCCCGGACCTGGCGCAGTTGAAGTTCCTCGTACGCCGGGACGCTGCCGCTATGCACCTGCTACTGGAGCCGGAATTCCTCGCGGCGGAGGGCGGGATGGAGGCACTCGAGACCGCGACGCCGTTCCGCCATGCCGCCAAGGCGCGGTGACGAATCCCGCGGGGATCATCCCCGCGGCCGGCTGTTGCTTCATCCCGTTCCTGAACTTCATCGTGATCCGACAATGGATCGCGAGGACGGGGAAGACCCCGTCATGATACGCCCACTCTCCCGCTTGAGCCGGCGGCGGGCTGCGCCAGACTGCGGCCCATGAATCGCGTCCCTGGCTGGCTCGCGTCCGGCATGGCGCTGCCGGCGGCGCTGGCCGCCGCGGAGCACCCCGTCCTCGCCCCAGGCGGATACGAACTGCATCCCGCCCTTGAGCTGTCGCTCTTCGCCCGCGAGCCGGACGTGGTGGACCCGGTGGCCCTGTGCTTCGACGAGTTCGGCCGCGCCTACGTGGCGGAGATGCGCGACTATCCCAACGGCGTCGGCCCGGACGGCAAGGTCGGCAGCACCGTTCGGCTGCTGGAGGACACGGACGGCAACGGGAGCGCGGACAAGTCCACGGTGTTCGCGCGGGACCTGAGCTTTGCGACCAGCGTCACGCCGTGGCGCGGCGGCGTGCTGGTGACGGCACCGCCGGACCTGCTCTTCCTCAAGGACACGGACGGCGACGGCGTGGCCGACGTGCGCGAAGTGGTGTTGACCGGCTTCCGGCGCGGCGTGTCGGACAGCCTGGTGAACGGCCTGCGCTTCCACTTCGACGGCTGGATTCACGGTGCGAACGGCGGCAGCGGCGGCACGCTTTCATCGCCGAAGCGCCCCGGCGTCCAGGTGAAGCTCGGCGACCGCGACTTCCGCTTCCGGCCGGACACGGGCGAGGTGGAGCTGACCAGCCACACTGGCGGCGGCTTCGGCCTCGTGTTCGACGACTGGGGCGGCAGCTTCACCACCTACAACATCAACCACATCCAGCAGCGCGTGGCGGACGCGGACGACTACACGCGCTTCCCCGGCTCGCCGCCCGTCGAGACCACGCACAGCATCTCCGACCACGGCGACATGGCGCGCATCTTTCCCGTCGCGCCGGCCGTGACACGGCCGAACCACCCGGAGCAGGCCGGCCACTTCTCCGCCGCGGGCGGCATGGGCTACATCGGCCACGCGGCGTGGCCCGGCAATCTCCCCGGCTCCGTCCTCGTCTGCGACGTGGTCGGCAATCTCGTCCACCGCGACGTGCTCTCCCCGGACGGCCCGGTCCTCCGCGCCTCGCGCGCGCCGGAGGAACAGGACCGCGAGTTTCTCGCCGGCCGCGACGTGAACTTCCGCCCGGTGAACCTTGAGCTGGGTTCCGACGGCGCGCTGTACCTGGCCGACATGCAGCGCGAAGTGATCGAGCACCCGGACTACATCCCGAAGAAGACGCTCGCGAAGCAGGACGTCCGCGCCGGCGACGACCGCGGGCGCATCTACCGCATCGTGCCCAAGGGCGCGCCGAAGACCCGCGACCTGCCCGGCCGCGCCAAGCCCGCGGAACTGGTGCTGATGCTCGGCTCGCCCAATCAGTGGACCCGCCTGACCGCGCACCGGCTGCTGTTCGAGCGCGGCGAGACTTCCGTCGTGCCCGCGTTGAAGGACAACCTGAACGGCCGCACGCCGCGGCAGCCCGACGCGGCCTGGGAACCTCCGGCCAGGGAGGCGCGCGAAAAACTGGCCGGCGTCTTCCGCCTGCACGCGCTGGCGCTGCTCGACGGGGTGGGTGCGCTGGACGAGACGACGCTGCTCGCGGCAACCCGTGATTCGGCACCGGGCGTGCGCGTCCACGCACTGCGGCTGGCGGCG
>JBJXFY010000404.1:0-19432 GCA_046155815.1 Limisphaerales bacterium
CGCTCGTTGCGGGGACACGAATACCGCGCTACAACCCTCGTCAGTAATCCGGTATGTCCGATCGTCTCCCGCATCCCTTGTCGCGTCTGCTGCCGCTGCTCGCGGCCTGCGCGGGCGCCTTCGGAGCACTCGGGGCGGACGACGCGGCGGCCTTGGAGTTCTTCGAGAGCAGGGTCCGGCCCATCCTCGTAGACCATTGCTACTCCTGCCACGGCACCCAGGCGAAGAAGATCCGGGGCGACTTCGTGCTCGATTCGATGGCTGGCTGGCAGAAAGGCGGCGCCTCCGGCAAACCCGCCATCGTCCCGGGCAAGCCCGACGAAAGTCCCCTGATCCGGGCCGTCCGTTACGCGGATGCGGACACGGCGATGCCGCCGCGAAAGGGCGGCAAGGACCAGAAACTGACCGACGAGGCGGTGGCCGTGCTGGAGGCCTGGGTCACGATGGGCGCGCCGGACCCGCGCACGGGCGGCACCGTGCTGGCCGATCCCTCTTCGCTGGCGAAGGAGCATTGGGCCTTTCAGCCCGTTCGTGAGCCGGCCCTGCCCAGCGTGAAGGATCCGGCCTGGCCGCAGACCGCGGTTGACCGGTTCATCCTTGCGGACCTCGAGGCGGCCGGGTTCCCGCCGAACCCGCCAGCGGACCGCCGCACCCTGATCCGCCGCGCGAGCTATCTGCTCACCGGTTTTTCGCCCTCGCCCGTGGCCGTGGCCGCCTTCGAGGCCGACCCGTCCCCCGACGCCTTTGACCGCGTGGTTGACGACCTGCTCGCCTCGCCTGGCTACGGCGAGCGGTGGGCACGTCACTGGCTTGACACCGCGCGCTACGCGGACACGAAGGGCTATGTCTTCGAGGAGGAGCGTCGCTATCCCTACGCCTACACGTACCGCGACTGGGTCATCCGCGCGCTCAATGAAGACCGCCCCTACGACGAGTTCCTGCGCGCGCAGATCGCGGCAGACCTCGTGCCGGATGGCGCCGTGAGCGACCTCGCGGCACTGGGCTTCATGACGCTCGGGCGGCGTTTCCTGAACAACCAGCACGACATCATCGACGACCGGATCGATACGCTCACCCGCGGCACCATGGCCTTGACCGTGGCCTGCGCCCGCTGCCACGACCACAAGTACGACCCCATTCCCGCGGCGGACTACTATTCGCTGTATGGCGTGTTCGCGAGCAGCTCGGAGCCGGCGGAGAAGCCGCTCCTCGGGCCGAATGCCGACCCGCGCCTCGCCGGCGAGTTCGACGCGGAGCGCGCAAAGCGCGACCGGGAGGTGAAGGATTTCCAGGCCGCGACGATCGCCAAGGTCGCCGCCGAGGTCCGCGGCAAGGTGGGCGACTACCTGCTTGCCTGGCACGATTCACAGGGCCTCGACGGTGAGGCACGCGTCGCGCTGCTTCGCACCCGCCAGCTTCCGCCCCACCTGGCGAACAAGTGGCTTGGACCAATCGAGGCGTGGCAGAAGGCGAGCAACGCGCTCTTCGCTCCCTTCCTCGCCTTTCACTCTCTGGGGACGAATGACTTCACCGCCCGCGCCGCCGCGCTCGCAGCGGATGTGGCGGCCCAACGGCTGCCTGGCCTGGCCGCAAACGGGCGCGTCGCCACCGCCTTCGCCACGAACCCGCCCGCCACCATGGCCGACGTGGCCGCGGCGTACACCTCGCTCTTCAAGGCCGCCGACGCCGCGGAGCCGCAGGCCGGCCCGGCGACGGAGGAGCTGCGTCGTTTCCTGTACGCCGAGGGCTCGCCCGCCGTGGTCAACTGGGACGAGGCCTACCAGGCCGCTCCCACGCCGGACCAGCAGCGTTACCGCGCGCTCAAGCGCAAGCTCGACGAGACTGAGGCGACGCACCCCGGGGCGCCGCTGCGCGCGATGGCGCTGGCGGACAATGCCACGCCCTCGGAACCGGTGGTCTTCAAGCGCGGCAACCCCGGCAACCGCGGCGAGAGCGTGCGGCGGCAGTTCCTCGAGGTCATCGCGGGGCCGGAACGGAAGCCGTTCGAGAAGGGCAGCGGCCGGCTCGAACTGGCCGAGGCCGTCGCCAGCCCGGACAACCCGCTGACGGCGCGCGTGATCGTGAACCGCGTGTGGCAGCAGCATTTCGGCGCCGGCCTCGTCCGCACGCCGGCGGACTTCGGCCTGCGCTCGGAGCCGCCCACCCATCCGGAACTGCTGGACCATCTGGCCGGATGGTTTGTCCGCGAGGGCTGGTCGCTCAAGAAGCTCCACCGACTGCTGCTGTCCTCCGCCGTGTGGCAGCAGTCGAGCGCCTCGCGGCCCGAGGCGTTGGAGCGCGACCCTGAAAACCGGCTGCTGTGGCGCATGCCACCGCACCGGCGGGACTTCGAGGGGCTGCGCGATTCGCTGCTTGCCGCCTCCGGCTCGCTGGACCAGCGCATGGGCGGCCAGCCTGTCGAGATCGCCGCCGCGCGCGACTACGCCGTGCGCCGCTCCGTGTACGGCTTCGTCGAGCGGCAGAACCTGCCGGGCCTTTTCCGCACGTTCGACTTCGCCACGCCGGACGTGACCAGCGCGCAACGTTTCCAGACCACCGTGCCGCAGCAGGCGCTCTTCCTGCTGAACAGCCCCTTCATGCTCGACCGTGCGCGTGCCGCCGCCTGGGAGATTCGGAGCGCCGAACCCAGCGAGGTCATTGACCAGCTCTACGCCCGGCTCTTTCAGCGCGATCCCACCCCCGCGGAGCGGGAGCTGGGCCGGGCCTTCCTCGCCGCCGCCGAGGATTCGCCCGCGAATCCGTCGTCCCCTGTGTGGCAGTATGGCTACGGAGCGTTCGACGAGGCCGCCGGCCGGCTCGTCTCCTTCACGCCACTGCCGCACTTCCAGGAAAACCAGTGGCGCGGCGGCCCGGCGATGCCCGACCCGAAGGTCGGCTGGCTGCTCCTGAACGCCCGCGGCGGCCACCCCGGCAGCCGGGCCCACGGGGCCGTGGTGCGCCGCTGGACGGCCCCGCGCGAGGGCGCCTTCGAGATCACCGGCCGGCTCAAGCACGATTCGGAAAACGGCGACGGCATCCGCGCCACCGTGCTCGCGCGCGACGGCACCGTGCTGGGCCAATGGACGGCCAAGAAGGAAGGCAAAGCCACCAAGGTCGAGCAGGTCACTGTCCGCCGAGGCGACAGTGTGGACTTCGTGGTGGACTGCCGCGCCGATGAAAACTCGGATGGCTTCGAGTGGGCGCCCAAGGTGCGGATGTTGGACCCCGCTGCGAGCTCCTCCACCTCCGCTTCAATCATCTGGGAAGCAGCCAGGGACTTCGCCGGTCCCCAGCCGATGGCCCGCCCGCTGAACCGCCTCGAGCGCTACGCGCAGGTCGTGCTCATGTCGAACGAGTTCGCCTTTGTGGATTGACGCGGCGGCGGCACCCCACGTCGCCTCGCGCATGCGGAGTAGTGGCTGCTCCCACCTCTGCCCGGAACCCGGCGGCGCGCCGAACCTGGTCGGTTCTCCGTCAGTCCGGATACCCCTCCGGATGCTTCACATGCCAGGCCCAGGCGGTGGCGACGATGTCGTCGAGCCTAGGATGCCGCGGGTTCCAGCCGAGTTCTTTGACGGCCTTGGCGGCCTTGGCCACGAGCCGCGGCGGGTCACCTGGCCGCCGGGGCTTTTCCGCGGCCTTGATCTTGCGGCCGGAGATCTTCTCGCACGCGGTGATGACTTCGCGGACGGAGTAGCCATCGCCGTTGCCGAGGTTGTAAAAGCCCTGCCGGCCCGGCGACAGCGCCAGGATGTGCGCCTGCGCGAGGTCAATCGTGTGGATGTAATCGCGGATGCAGGTGCCGTCCGGCGTCGGGTAGTCCGTGCCGAAAATCTGGCATTCCTCCGCCTGGCCGAGGGCGACCTTGAGGACGTTGGGAATGAGGTGCGTCTCGACCCGGTGATGCTCGCCAAAACTCTCGCTGGCCCCGGCGGCATTGAAGTAGCGGAAGGCGACGAATTCCAGCCCGTGAATCGTGCGGTACCACTCGAGCATCCGCTCGAAGATGAGCTTGGACTCGCCGTAGGGGTTGATCGGGCGCTGCGGGAGATCCTCGGTCATCGGCACCGTTTCCGGCACGCCGTACGTGGCGCAGGTGGAGCTGAAGACGAACTTCTTCACGCCCTCCTCGATGCAGGCCTCGAGCAGGTTCAGCCCGCCGCCCACGTTGTTGCGGAAATATTTTCCGGGCTTCGTCATGGACTCGCCGACGAGCGCGCTGGCGGCGAAATGCAGCACGGCTTCCGCGCCGCTGGCATCGAGCGCCACCTGGATGTCCTCGTAATCGCCGAGGGTTCCCTGCACGAAGCGTGCGCGGGGGTCCACGGCCGCGCGATGGCCCTCGGAGAGGTCGTCAAAGACGGTGACGTGGTGGCCGGCGTCGAGGAGCTGCTCGACGCAGACGGATCCGATGTAGCCGGCCCCGCCGGTGACAAGAACCTTCATGCGCGGGGGCAGGCTAAGAAACGGCGCCATCGGCGCTCAATCGAAAAGCCGGTTACGATTCGGCGCGCGGACGGCCAGATCAGGCCGGGACTTTAGGAGGCGGGGATACTGGAGGCTGGGAATTCGAAACAAACGGGAGGCCCCCTCCCTGCTGGAGCCTTGGTGCGCACGGCAGGACTTGAACCTGCACGCCTTGCGGCACTACCACCTCAAAGTAGCGCGTCTGCCAATTTCGCCACGTGCGCACGACCAAGGGGAGGTAGATGCCGCAGGGTGGTGGACGGCGCAAGGCGGTTTTTGGGAATGCCCTTGCCGCCGCGCGGCGCCGGTGTCTGTTGGCGCGCCGCAGGGCGCCCGTAGCTCAGATGGATAGAGCATCCGCCTTCTAAGCGGACGGTCGCGCGTTCGAATCGCGCCGGGCGCGCCAATCCGCACTTCAAGTCCGGCCCAGCCGCCGGAGGTCCCGCGCTCCCATGGGCGGCACACCTTTCGTCAGACCAAGGGGTGTTCCCCGGCAGCGCGCCTGCCGGGACGGCCGGAGCACCGGAGGAAAAGTCTTCGCACACCCGTCGGCCGGCTGTTATGTCCCGGTCCCATGCCCGCCCCGAGTTCCAGTTTGTCGCGCCGACGATTCCTGGCCACCGGCGCAGCGGCGGTCGCCGCGCCGCTGGCCGGCGCCATCGAGCCGTTTGCCCGGCCCGGCGCACCGCGCATCGGCCTCAGCCTCGCGGCCTATTCCTTCCGCAACTACTTCCAGCACGCCGACCACCCGCGCGACGCGGAGACGGCGCCGGCGAAGCGCATTGACCTCTTCCAGTTTCTCGATTTCTGCGCCGCGCAGGGCTGCGAGGGGGCGGAGCTGACGAGCTACTACTTCCCCAAGGACTGCGACGCCGACTTCCTGCGCCGCGTGAAGCGGCACGCCTTCCTCAGCGGTGTCGCCGTCAGCGGCACGGCGGTGGGCAACACCTTTACGCATCCGGCCGGGCCGAAGCGCGACCGCGAGATCGCGCATGTGAAGCTGTGGGTTGACCGCGCCGCGATCCTCGGCGCGCCGCACATCCGCGTTTTCGCGGGAGGCGCGGAGGGCCAGCCAGCCGGGGAGGCGAAGCAGCACTGCATCACGGCGCTCGGGGAATGCTGCGCCTACGCCGGCGAACGCGGCGTCTTCCTCGGCCTCGAGAACCACGGCGGCATCGTGGCCGCCTCGGACGCGCTGATCGCGATCGTCCGTGCCGTGGACAGCCCCTGGCTGGGGATCAACCTCGACTCGGGAAACTTCCACACCGCCGACCCGTGGGCCGACCTGGCGAAATGCACGCCCTACGCGGTGAACGTGCAGTTCAAGGCCGAGATGCGCGCGGCCGGCCGGCCCGCGGAGCCATGCGACCCGGCACGGCTGGTCGCATTGCTGCGGGCGGCGAAGTACCAGGGCTTTCTTGCGCTGGAGTACGAGAATCGGGAAGACCCGTACACGGCCGTGCCGCGGCTGCTGGGCGACCTGAAGCGCGCGCTCGCCGCGTCGTCGTAGCGCGATGTCGCCGGCCCTCATTCTCGCCTGCATCGGCGGATACTTCTTCCTGCTGCTCGTCATCGCGTGGCGCACCGGCCGCGGCGCGGGCAACGCCGCCTACTTCCTCGGCAACCGCCAGTCGCCCTGGTACGCGGTCGCCTTCGGCCTCATTGGCGACTCGCTCTCCGGCGTGACCTTCATCTCCGTGCCGGGGTGGGTGGGCACCACGGGCTTCAGCTACCTCCAGATGGTGTTCGGGTACGTGGCGGGCTACCTCGTGATCGCGCACCTCCTGCTGCCGCTCTACTACCGGCTGGAGCTGACGAGCATCTACTCGCTGCTCGGCCAGCGCCTGGGCGACGCCGCGCAGCGCACCGGCTCGTCCTTCTTCCTCGTCTCGCGGCTGGTGGGCGCGGCGGCGCGGCTCTACCTCGCGGTCACGGTGCTCCAGCACTTCGTGTTCCGCGGCTGGGGCGTGCCGCTGTGGGTCACGGCCGCCGCCACCATCCTTCTCATTGTCGCCTATACCTACCGGGGTGGGATCAAGACGCTCGTATGGACGGACACCTTCCAGTCTGCGTTCCTGCTGCTCGGGCTGGGGCTTTCGGTGGTGGCCATCGCGTGGCAGCTCGGGCTGGGGCCGGGCGAGGTGGTCCGCGTCGTGCGCGAAAGCCCGCACAGCCGTGTCTTTTTCTGGGACTGGGCGCCGGCGACCAACTTCTGGAAGCAGTTCATCGGCGGCGCGTTTGTGGCCATCTGCATGACCGGGCTGGACCAGAACATGATGCAGAAGAGCCTGAGCTGCCGCTCGCTGGCCGAGGCGCAGCGGAACATCCATTGGTTCGCCGGCATCGTGGTCCTTGTGACCTTGTTGTTCCTCTCGCTGGGCGCGCTGCTGTTCCACTACGCCGAGGTGCGGGGCATCCCGCTGCCGGCGCGCAGCGACCAGCTCTTCCCCACCCTCGCGCTGCAGCATCTCGGCGCGTTCGCCGCGGTGGTCTTCGCGCTCGGTCTGACGGCGGCCACCTTTTCCAGCGCCGACTCGGTGCTGACCACGCTCACCACGTCCTTCTGCATCGACATCCTGCGGCTGGACCGGGATACCGGCTGGACGGAGGCGCGCCAGACGCGCACGCGGCACCTGCTGCACGTCGGGTTCGCGGGCCTGCTGCTGTTGGCGATCCTCGCCTTCGCGTGGGCGGGCACCGACGCAATCATCGGCGCCGTGCTCAAGCTGGCGAACTACACCTACGGCCCGCTGCTCGGGCTGTTCGCCTTCGCGCTGTACGGGCGGGGCCGGCCGCGCGGGGCGTGGGTGCCCGCCGCGTGCCTCGTGCCGCCGGTGCTCTGCGGCGTGCTCGACGCGAACTCGCGTGCCTGGCTCGGCGGCTACGCGTTCGGCAACGAGCTGCTCGTGATCAACGGCGCACTGACCTACGCGGGGCTTTGGCTGGTGAAGCCGCGGCGCTGAGGCCGCAAGGACAGGCGTTGCGGCAGCAACGCCCCATCCCGGCAGGCTTGCTGCTCCGAGGCCCCATCTTCCCACCCGCGCGCGAAGGCGTGGCGGGCCGGGGCGCACGGACGAGGACGAGCGGGAGCACATGGCCCCTTCAGCCCCCCGCCCGCCTCTCCCGCCACCGCCGCGCCTGCACCAGCGCCACCGCCGCCACACAGCCCCAGCCGAACACGTCGCCGAAGCGGTTGTAGAACGTCGCCCGCGGCGCGTCGGCCAGCGGCACCCGCACCACCTTGAAGCCGGGGCCGTAGATGTCATCGCGGCCGGCCATCTGCGTCTCGAAGACCCGGCCCCGCGCGTCCACCCAGCAGGTGAGGCCGTTGTTCGCG
The DNA here is from genome assembly GCA_046155815.1 of Limisphaerales bacterium. Taxonomy (GTDB): domain Bacteria; phylum Verrucomicrobiota; class Verrucomicrobiia; order Limisphaerales; family CAIMTB01; genus JBJXFY01. The sequence goes on from JBJXFY010000404.1 coordinate 7,805, forward strand.
GCGCGCACGAGCGGCCGGCCGTTCTCCACCGCGCGGAAGACCGCGCCCTGCGCGTGCTGCCATTGCGCGGCGGCCTCGCCGAACCAGCCGTTGTTCGTGAGGTTCAGCAGGAAGTCCACGTCCGGAGTGGCGTGCCGGCGGGCCTCGTGCGGGAAGCAGTCCTCGAAGCAGATCAGCACCGCCGCCCGCGCCCCGAGCTCCGGGAAGTCGAAGGCCACGCGCTCCCGGCCCGCCGTGAAGCCGCCCGCCGGGATCAGCCGGCCCAGCCACGGCAGCCAGCGCTCGAAAGGGATGTATTCCCCGAAGATCACGAGCTTCCGTTTGTGGTAGCGCGCCACGACCTCGCCGGCGGGATTCATCAGGAAGGCCGCGTTGTACACCGGCCGGTCCGGGTCATCCCCGGGCTCCGCGTCGTCCGCGCCAAAGACGAACCACGCCCCCGCCCCGCGCACCGCCTCGCGCAGCTCGCCGAACTGCGCCGCCGTGATGCCGCCGGGCAGCGACGCCTCCGGCCAGATCACCAGGTCCGGCCGCGTGGCCAGCGCCCCGCGCGTCAGTTCCAGCAGCCGACCGAAGCGTTCGTCATCGGCCGTCGGATCCCAGATCAGCGTCTGCGGGATGCTGGGCTGCACGAGCGCCACGCGAAGCGAGCGGGGGGCCGGGCGGTCCGTCCAGGTCTCAAGGAAGCCCCAGGCGTACACCATCACGACCACAAGCAGCGGCCCAAACACCGGCCTCCGCCAGCGCGAAGGCTGCTCCGGCACCCTGAGCAGCAGGAAAAACGCCGCCAGCAGCGCCAGCGATACCCACGCCACGAGGAACGTCACCCCGTGGACCCCCGTCACGGACGCCACCTGGATCAGCGGCAGCTGGCCCTGCTGCGATGCACCGAGCAGGTTCCAAGGGAAGCCCCCGAAGATTCGCGCTCGCAGCATGTCCAGCGCGACCCACGCTGAAGCGCTGAACAGCGGCCACAGGGTCACCATCCTCCTCGGCCACCCTGCAATGTCCGCCCCCAGCCGCCGCAGGGGTGGGATCTCACCGTCCCGCCCGGATCCGGCCGTCACCAGCACCAGCCAGGCCGCGGGAAACAAGGCCAGAAAAGCCGCCAGCGCGAACCATCCTGCATACGCCCCCGCCGGAAACGGAATGAACCGCAGCCAGGACAGGCTCACGACGAAGTGGACCAGGCCGGCGATGTAGCCGCAGCGGAACGCCGCGCCACGCGGCAGGCCCCACCCGGCCAGCACGAGAAGCCCCGGCGCAGCCCACGCGAGGCCGGCGATGCCGGGCGTGGGAAATGCCAAAGCCCAAAGCAACCCCGCAGCGCCCGCCAGCCCGGCGCGCGCGGCCAGCCGGCGGTCCTGCCAGAGCCACTTCAAGGTGCGGCGAGCTTGCCGGCGCGCCGCGGTGCCGGACAAGCGCCGCCGACGTTTGGGAGGCTCGCCGCCGGCAGCTTCCAGCTTCGAGGCCTCAAGGGTCCGGATGTCCGGCAGTTCCGAACCCTGCCGGTGCTCCGCTTGTTCCCCCTGTCCGCCGCGGTAGCATGGCGATGGATGTGCGTGTCCCGATGCCTTGCCGGCCTGCTCTGCGCCGCCGCCCTCGCGGCGCGCGCCGAGGTGCTGGAGTTCGACTTCAGCCGGGCGGCGACCAACCGGCTGCCAGCGGGCTGGCAGCCCGCGCTCACCGGAGGCGGCCCCCCTCCCCGCTGGGAAATGCGCTGGCTGGACGCGCCGACCGCGCTCGCGCCCTTCTCGCCGGATGCGCCCGCCACCTCGAGCCGGGCCGCGCTTGGACAGGTGACCGCGGACCGAACGGACGAGCGCTTCCCCCTGCTGGTGTACGAGCCCCAGGAGTTCGGCGACTTCTCGCTGCGCGTATGGCTGCGGCCCGAGGCCGGGGTGTCAGAACGCATGGCGGGCATCGCTTTCCGATACCAGAACCCGAGCAACTACTACGTCGCCCGGGTCAGCGCGCTGGGGACCAACCTGCGCTTCTACAAGATTGTGGACGGCCAACGCAGCCCGCCGGTGGGGCCGAGCCTGCCCGTGGCCTCCGGCCAATGGCATGAGCTGCAGCTGGAGGCGCGCGGGAACAAGATCCGCCTCCGGGTAAACGACGTCGAGGTGCCGGAACTGTCCGACACAACCTTCACCCGCGGCCGGATCGCGCTCTGGACCAAGTCCGACTCGGAGAGCTGGTTTGCCGGGCTGAAGGTGGACTTCACCCCGCTGGTCAGGCCCGCCGAGTCGGCGCTGCGCGACGCCATGGACAGGTTTCCGCGCCTGCTGGGCGCCAGCATCGTGGGCCGCCGCACGCCCGAAACGCCCTGGGAGGTGCTCGCCGCATCCGACCCCGCCGAGATGGGCCGCGCGGCCAGCGCGACGGAGCTGGACGTGATCACGCGCGAAGGCCCGGCCCTGGCACGGGCGAAAGAGCACGTCACCGCGTTCTATCCCCTGCGGGACCGGAACGGCGAGGTTTCCGGCGCGCTGCGGCTGAAGATGACCACCTTCCGCGGCCAGACGGACGCCAACATCCTCTCGCGCGGGATGCCGGCCCTGGCGCTGGTTCAGGAACGCCTCGCACGCGCGCAGTCGCTCACCGAGTGACGCGAGGAATGCCGCGAAGAAGTCACCGCGCCGTCGCCATTAAGTGCTTCCCCCGGGTCCGGCCCCATGTTTGAAAGGGGCCAATGAAAGGAGCCGTGTTCATCGAGCGGGACGGCGTGCTCAATGAGCCGATCATCGACCAGGGAAAGGTGCGTGCGCCGCGGTGCCTCGACGAGTTCAAGGTCCGCGCCGCCGCCGCGCCCGCGCTCGACCGGCTCCGTGCAGCCGGCCTGCTCGCCATTGCCACCACGAATCAGCCGGGCCTTTCCGACGGCACGCTCCCCCGCCGGGACCTGGACCTGATGCACGCCGTGCTCACGCGGCGGCTGCCGCTCGATGGCGTGCTGGTTTGCCCGCACCTCCCCGGCGACGGCTGCATGTGCCGCAAGCCCCGGCCGGGGCTGGTGCGCGAGGCGGCCTTCCGCTGGGCGCTGCGCCCCGAGCACTGCTTCGTCATCAGCGACAAGGCCGCGGACGCGGAGATGGCCCGGCACGTCGGCGCCACCTCGCTGTTGATCCGGTCGCCGTGGAACGGCAGCGGCCACCACGACCTCTGCGTCACGGACTTGGAGGAGGCGGTGGAAAAGACCCTCGCCCATGCGCTGGTGCTGACCGGACGGGCAACGCCGCCCGCGCGGCCGACCCGGCGCCAACCAATGCCGCTTGCGGCCTGAGGGGCGGCTGGCGGCAACCCGCCGCCGATTCAAGGCGCAGGAGGAGGCGGCTCCGTGCCGACGGCGGGCTGGGCAGGATCCGCCACCGCGGCAGGCGGGAGGTCGGTCGGCTGCGGCACGCGTGCGCCGCCCGCGACGGTAACCACGCCGTTCGTGCCGGCGGCCAGCCGCGGCCGGGTGCCGGGAATCTGCACGTACTTTCTCCGGCCAACGATCTCGCCGTCAGGATTCAACTGCACGTAGCTGAAGTCACGCGCGCCGGACTGAAGGAGGATGTGCAGGTTGCTCTCGCGGTCGAGCTGGTGCTCGGGGCGACTGACGGAAAGCAGGCGCTCGATCGGCGTGACGCTGAGGGCGCGCGCACCCGACTCGTCGGAGACGCGGACGAAGAGGCGGAGATCCTTCCTGCGCTGCGCCTGCACGAGGGAGTACCGGCGGACTTCCGGCGTCCCGCCGGCCGGCGCGGGCCGGCCAAAGGTGACTTCGGCGAGCGTCATTCCGGGCGAGACCAGCACGTTCTGCGGCGGCGTGACCAGCGTCACCCCAAGCGAAGGTACGCGGACCTCGGCAATGACGCTGTAGCTGCCGGGCTCGGTCAGGTCGAACGCCGGGGCGATGTCCCACTGCTTCGTGCCGGCCGTGGCCGACTCGAGGGTGAACTCGCCGGACACGTCGAGCGGCGCGGTCTGGCTCACCGGCCCGCCGCCGGGACGCGTGACGAAGAACGTCAGCCATTCCGGCGCGGCACCGAAGGTGACGGGCTGGCCGGAGAGGTTGGTAAGCCGCACGCCCGCCAGCACCTGTTCGCCCGGCAGCAGCGCGGGCTCGGCCAGCCGGATTTCCGCGCTCAGGCCCGAATCGGCGCGGGCCATCGCGGCCGCAAGGGCGAAGGCGAGCAGGAGCGCGGGGCGTCTCATGGGGGCGTGCCGGCCTACTTGCCGTGCGCCAGACGTTCGGCCAGGCGGGGCGGCAGGCCGGCGGCGAGGATCTTTTTCTGGGCCGTGGGGATGTCGTAATCGAGACGGCGCAGCTCCACGGACTGCTCGTTCATGTCGTACACGACATAGGCGGCGCGGGGGTTGCCGTCGCGCGGCTGGCCGACGGATCCCACGTTCACGAAGTACTTCTTGCCCGGCTCGAGGCGGAAGCGGGAGTAGGTGCCGCCGCGCACGGTGGCGTCGCGGACGAAGGCGAGCGGGACGTGCGTGTGGCCGAAGAAGCAGAGGCCCGTGTTCTGGTAGGTGAAGCTCGCGGCGGCCTCGAGCTTGTCGAACACGTAGCCCCAGCGCTGGGGACCGTCGAGGGTCGCGTGGACGATGGTGAAGTTGGCGACCAGCCGCTGGTACTTCAGTTCGCGCAGCCATTGGCGGTCCACCTCGGGAAGCTGCTGGCGGGTCCAGGCCACGGCCTCGAGGGCATGCGGGTTGAAACCCTCGGCGTGAACGTCAATGGAGCAGTACTCGTCGTGATTGCCCTTGATGCAGGGGATGTTCATGCCCCGCACCATGTCGAGGCATTCCTTCGGATTGGCCCCGTAGCCGACCACGTCGCCGAGGCAGACGACCTGCGTGCATCGCTGCTCGCCGAGGTCACGGAGCACGGTTTCAAACGCCTCAAGGTTGGCGTGGATGTCGGCGATGATCGCGTACCTCATTCGGTCGGGACAGCTTACGGGATGATGCGGAAGCCCTGCAATCCGCCTTCGCCGGCGGCCCAGCGTTCCTCCGCACCGCGGATCAACGGCCCGAGCCCGGAATCCCGGATGGCCGCCTGGAAGGCGCGGAGTTCCTCCTCGTCGCCCTCGGCCAGGAGCTGCACGCGCCCATCGTCCAGGTTACGGACGGTCCCCGTCACCTCAAAGCCCGTGGCGACGGACCTCGCGGTGTGACGGAAACCCACCCCTTGGACGCGGCCGGAATACAGCACCTCAAGCCTGCGGCGGACGGACGTCATTTCGTGACCCGCAGGAAACTACACGTCGGGCAAAAGCGCAACCCGGCGGGCGAAGATTTGCGGCGGGGGTTCTCCACGCTGCTTCAGGCACTCCCGCCGCCGGAGGACTCCCGACCCGCTCCCTGGAGCATGGCGACCGCGTAGTCGCGGTTGAGCCGGCTGATGAAGTCGAGGCTGATCTCCTTTGGGCAGACCGCCTCACACGAGCCGGTGACGGTGCAGCCGCCGAAGCCCTCGGAATCCATCGCCTCGACCATCTTGACCACGCGCCGCCAGCGCTCAGGCTGGCCTTGGGGCAGCAGGCCGAGGTGGGCGGCCTTGGCGGACACGAAGAGCATGGCGCTGCCATTCCTGCACGCCGCCACGCACGCGCCGCAGCCGATGCACTGCGCGGCGTCCATCGCGCGGTCGGCGGCCGGCTTGTGCACCGGGATGTCGTTGGCGTCGGGCGCGCTTCCGGTGCGCACGCTGATGTAGCCCCCGGCCTGCTGGATGCGGTCGAACGCCGCACGGTCCACCACGAGGTCCTTCACCAACGGGAAGGCCCCCGCCCGGAACGGCTCGATGGTGACAGTGTCGCCGTCCCGAAAGCTTCGCAGGTAAACCTGGCAGGAGGCGATGGCCTTGCCGGGGCCGTGCGGCTTGCCATTGATGACGAGCGAACAGGTGCCGCAGATGCCCTCGCGGCAGTCGTGGTCGAAGGCGATCGGCTCCTCCCCGCGGCTCGCCAGTTCCTCGTTCACCACGTCGAGCATCTCAAGGAACGACATGCTGGGGTTGAGTGGCGGCGTCTCATAGAGCCGGAAAGCGCCGGGGGTATCCCGGTTCTTCTGCCGCCAGACCTTGAGTTTGATCTTCATTGAATGATGTCGGCCGGGGTTACTTGTAGCTCCGCGTGCTCATCTTCACCTCTTCATAGACGAGCGGTTCCTTGTTCAGGACCGGCTCCTTGCCGGGGCCGGCGTACTCCCACGCGGCCACGAAAGCGAACTGGTCGTCGCGGCGCTTCACGTCGCCGGCGTTCACCACCCCCTGCTGCACCTCGGGATCGTCCTTCGTGTACTGGTACTCCTCGCGGAAGTGGCCGCCGCAGCTCTCCTCGCGCATGAGCGCGTCGCGGCACATCAGCTCGCCCAGCTCGATGAAGTCCGCCACCCGGCCGGCCTTTTCCAGCGACTGGTTCCATTCTCCCGGCTCGCCGGGGACGAGGAGGTTCTTCCCGTACTCCTCGCGCAGCGCGCCGAGCAGGCCGATGGCCTTTTCCAACCCGGACTTGGTCCGCGCCATGCCGCAATGCTCCCACATGATCTTGCCAAGCTGCTTGTGGAAGCTGTCCGGCGTACGCCTGCCGCGGACGCCGAGCATCCGCCTGAGGTCCGCCAGCATGGCGTCCTCCGCGGACTTGAAGGCGGCGTGGTCGGCCGACGGGCGCTGGCCCGGCCTCACGCCGGCGAGGTAGGTGGGAATCGTGGCGGGCAGCACGAAGTAGCCGTCCGCGAGACCCTGCATGAGCGCGGAGGCGCCGAGGCGGTTGGCACCGTGGTCGGAGAAGTTCGCCTCGCCGAGCACGAAGAGCCCGGGGATGTTGGACATCAGGTTGTAGTCCACCCAGAGGCCGCCCATCGTGTAGTGCACGGCGGGGAAGATGCGCATGGGCGCGCGGTAGGCGTCCTCGTTCGTGATCTCGTGGTACATCGCGAAGAGGTTGCCGTACCGCTCACGGATCTTGTTCTCGCCCAGCCGCTGGATGGACTCCGCGAAGTCCAGGTACACGCCCAGCTTGGTTTCGCCGATGCCGCGGCCCTCGTCGCAGACGTACTTGGCGGCGCGGCTGGCCACGTCGCGCGGGGCAAGGTTGCCGAAGGCGCCGTACATCCGCTCGAGAAAGTAGTCGCGTTCGTCCTCGGCGATGTCGGCGGGAGGCCTTCCGCAATCCTCCTTCCGCTTCGGGACCCAGATGCGGCCGTCATTGCGGAGGGATTCGGACATGAGCGTCAGCTTGGACTGGTAGTCGCCGCTGACCGGGATGCAGGTCGGGTGGATCTGGGTGAAGCAGGGGTTGGCCATGCACGCGCCGCGCTTGTAGGCGCGCCAGATTGCGGTGGTGTTCGAGCCGCGGGCATAGGTCGAGAGGTTGAAGACGTTGCCGTAGCCGCCGGTGGCAAGCACCACGGCGTCCGCCGCGTGCCGTGTGACCGCGCCGGTCTGGAGGTGGCGCACGATGATGCCCTTGGCGTGGGGCTGCCCCTTCTCGTCCGGCACGAGCACCAGGTCGAGCATCTCGGAATGGGTGTGCAGCTTCACGCCGCCGGCGGCCACGTTGCGCATGAGCGCGGAGTAGGCGCCGAGGAGGAGCTGCTGCCCGGTCTGACCGCGGGCGTAGAAGGTGCGGCTCACCTGCGCGCCGCCGAAGGAGCGGTTGTCGAGCAGGCCGCCGTACTCGCGGGCAAAGGGCACGCCCTGCGCCACGCACTGGTCGATGATGTCCACCGACACCTCGGCCAGCCGGTACACATTGGCCTCGCGGGCGCGGTAGTCGCCGCCCTTGATCGTGTCGTAGAAGAGGCGGTGGACGGAGTCGCCGTCGTTCTGGTAGTTCTTCGCCGCGTTGATGCCGCCCTGCGCGGCGACGCTGTGGGCGCGGCGGGGCGAGTCATGGAAGACGAAGCACTCCACCTCGTAGCCCAGCTCGGCGAGCGTCGCGGCCGCGCTCGAGCCGGCCAGCCCGGCGCCCACGACGATGATGCGGTACTTCCGCTTGTTGGCGGGGTTGATGAGCTTCGAGTGGAACTTGTGGCTCTCCCACTTCTGCGCGAGCGGACCGGCGGGAATCTTGGCGTCGAGCGTCATGGTGGGGCGGGTCAGGAGGTGATCAGGCGCAGGTAAACGGCGGCCGGGATGCTGGCATAGCCCACGAAGAGCGCGGCAGCAACCGCCTTGGCCCCGAGGTCCAGCCGGGCGCGCCACACGCCGGCGCGCAGTCCGAGGCTCTGGAACATCGAGCTCAGCCCGTGGCTGAGGTGCAGGCACAGCAGTCCGAGGCCGACGAGATAGAACAGCACCGGCACCGGATGGCTGAAGCCGTTCACCAGCATCGCGTGGACGTCGTGATAGCCCCGCTGCGGGCCCTCCGCGACCAGCAGCGTCTCGAAGTCCTTGGCCGGGCTGGCCGGGGCCAGGAAGTTGGCGACCGGGATCTGCCAGGTGAAATGGGCCAGGTGGTAGAAGACGAAGCACGCCACGATCAGCCCGCTCATGAGCATCGTACGCGAGGCGTACGACGCCGCGGTGGGCGCGGGGTTGCCGTCGTAACCGGCGGGGCGCGCGGCGCGGTTGCGGCGGGTGAGCGTGATGGCCGCCCAGACGTGCAGGCCCACGGTGGCCAGCAGGCCCAGGCGCGCGCCCCACAGCAGGGCTGCGTTCGCGTGAAGGAAATGCCCGTAGGCATTGATCTTCTCCTTGGGCAGGAAGACCTGGAGGTTGCCCGCCAGATGGCCGACGAGGAACAGGACCATGGCGAGGCCCGTGGCGCCCATCACGTATTTGAGGCCCAGGGTCGAATTCAGAAACCGCGTGATTTGGTTCATCGCTTCCAGTCGTCGGGCGCTTCGCCGGCCTCGGCCGGCCTCCGTGCCGCACGATTAGCAGACCCGGCTTGCCGCACCCATCGGCTGTTCGAGAATCTTATGCAGGGCGGTGCCGGGTCAATCGGCACTGTGCGGAAAGATGCGGCCGCCCACGCCGGGTGACGCGGCCCATTCCCGCGCCTCGGCCAGCCGCGCCGCCAGTTCACGCAGCGGGCCGTCCCCATCCGGCGGCGTCCCGGCGTGCCAGGCCATGCGCCCGGCGGCTTGTGCGCCTGCCACGTCCTCAGCCGGAGAATCGCCCCCGTGCAGCAACTCGCCCGGCGCCAGGCCGAGGCCACGCACCGCCACCTCGAACATCACCGGCGACGGCTTGGCGAAGGGCGTCTCGCACGACACCCCGATCACGTCAAAAACACCCCGCCAGCCCCAGCGCCTTGAGCAGCGGGCGCAGATGCTCGTCCCAGTTCGACACGACGCCGAGGGCAAAGCCCTCCGTGGCCAGCGCCCCACGCGTCGCGGGAATGCTGGAAGTCGCCCCGCCGCGCGGGCGGAGTGCCGGGTGTCCACGAGCCCCGTCGTCCGGCCATCGAGGCCGCGGCCGTTGCAGAGCGGGACGAGCAGGACTTCACATGCGCTAAGGCCGGTGCGCCTGGAGCGCCTCCCGGTGGCGGTGGAGCAGCGCGAAGAACTCCCCGGCCGTGACCACGCGCGTCTGCGCCGGCAGCAGGTCCACGGTACGCTTCACCGCCTCGAACGGCCCGCCGAGTGACTTCCAGGACCAGGCATGGACGTTCACCAGCGCGTAGCTGCGCGGGTCGTTGGCCGCGTCGGCCGGCATCTCCGCGACGGCCCGGGCCACGCCCTCCGGGCCGTTTTCGGGCTTCGGCTCCCAGAGCAGGAAGCGGTAGCTGACCGCAGGCCGCCCGTCGTGCCAAAGGATGCGGCCACGTTGCTGGTTGTAGGGCGCGTAGTCCTTGTACAGCACGCCGTGCACGCCCGGCTGCACGAGATAGGCGCGGGCGTCGTCCATCGTCCCGCCGGCGTTCAGCACCGTGATCAGCGGGAGCTGCGCGCGCACCGAGGCCCGCGCGGCCTGCCGGGCGAGCACGGGCAGCTCGCGGCCCGTCATGCCGGGAAAAAAATAGCCGTGCCCGCTCGGCCCGGCGACGAAGTCATCCCCGCCGCCGGCCGTGGCTCGGGCGTAGAACCACGCCATGACGCGCGGCGCGAAATCCATCAGCAGCGGCGCCATCTCCCACGTCATCGGGATGTGGCCGCGGCGCGGGCTGGCCCACCAGCCGCGCCCTTCCTCGGTGAAGCTGTTCAGCAGCCACTGCACGTTGTCGCCATCGCTCATCACGAAGGCGACCACGCGCTCGCCGGGCTGGACCGGCGCCGGTGTGGGCGGGCGCGCGCGCGCCGGGACCTCGGCGTCGAGCAGCCCCAGCGCGGAAAGGTTCAGCGCCCAGTCCGAGGGGACCGCCGCGCCGCCGCCGCGGCTGAGGTCGCGGATGAACGGGTACTCCTCCTTGCCCCATCCGAGCACAAGCGCCTGCGGCCCCAGCGCCCGCACGAAGTCCGTCCGCCTTTCGGGTGACACGTCGCTGAAGACGAACGCGCCGCGGGCCACGAGCAGGTCGCGCAGGTGCAGCGGCTTGGCGGGCGGCTGCTCGGCGAGCAGGCCGCGCGCGAAGAGCGGCTGCCAGCGCGAGAAGGCGGAAACCTCGTCCTGCGCCCGCACGTCGGCCAGCACGCGGAGGCCGAGACCCTGGGCGCGGCGCTCCAGCGAGGCGTCGAGCACCAGCGCGCGGCGCACGCCCGCGAGGCTGAAGGCGACGTTGAGGCTGCGGTCGGCCACGTCGCAGAGGATCACCCCGTCGAACGCGTCGCGGTGGAATTCCGCCAGTTCCCAGAGCATCGCGTCGCGCACGACGCGCGCGCCTTCCTCTTCCAGTTGCTCGGGGATGATCCGGTTGAAGCCGCCGCCGTCCACCCACACGGCGGCCTCGGAGCGGTTCACCAAGCCCTGCAGGCTGGCGAGCAGCGCGCGCTCGGCGGCGTCGAGCGCCGCCGGGTCCACAACGCGCAGAAGTTCGGCGACGCCAGGCGGACGAGCGGCGTGGGCGGGCAGGATGCCGAGGGCGAGGACGAGAAGGAGGACGAGGACGGAGGCTGGCACGGGAATCAGGCGTTGAGCCGCCAGAGGGTGAAGTTCAGGGCGGCCGCAAAGCTCACCCAGGCGAGGTACGGGACCAGCAGCCAGCAGGCGGTGGCGGACACGGGCCGGAACGCCGCCGCCGTGGCGAGGATGGCCGCCCAAAGCATGATCATTTCGCCAAAGGCCAGCCCCGGCCGCCGCAGGCCGAAAAAGAGCCCCGACCACGCGGCGTTGAGCGCCAGTTGGACGAGGAACAGCCCGAGCGGCACCGCCTGCACGCCCCATCCGCCGCGCCGCCAGACGAGCCAGGCGGCCACCCCCATCATCGTGTAGAGCGCGGTCCAGACCGGGCCAAAGAGCCAGTTCGGCGGGTTCCACGCGGGCTTGCGCAGCGCGGCGTACCAGTCGCCCGGGCCAAACTGCGCGCCGAACGCCGCCGCGGAAAAGCACAGCGCCAGCCCCGCCACCAGGCGCACGCCCGTGACCGGCCCGCCCGTCTCCAACGCGTTCATGGTGCGAGCATGGCCACTCCGGGCGGCGACGTCATCCCGCTTCCCGCCGGTGCTTGCCCGGACGCGGACGCGCCGGAGAAGCTGCGTCCGTGCGACGAACTGGAATCCTCCTCGCGCTCGTGGGCTGGCTGG
>JBJXFY010000001.1:0-21222 GCA_046155815.1 Limisphaerales bacterium
GTCATCATCGAGAAGCCGCTGGCCCTGAACGGCCGCGACCTCGAGGCGATGGCCGCGGCCCTGAAGAAGGCCAAGGGCGTGCGGACGTGCGTGAACTTCGAGGTCCGCTGGTCCAGCCAGTTCAAGACGATCCGGGCGATGATCGAGGGCGGCCTGCTGGGCGACGTGCATTTCGCGGAGGTGGACTACTTCCACGGCGTCGGCCCGTGGTACGGCCAGTTCCGCTGGAGCCACAAGAAGGCCGAGGCCGGCTCCAGCCTGCTCAGCGCCGGCTGCCACGCGCTGGACGCGCTGCTCATGTGCCTGCCGGATGCCGAGCCGGCCGAAGTCGCGGCGTACGCCACATCATCCAAGAGCGACTACTTCGCGCCGTATGATTTCCCGACCACGCAGGTCAACCTCGTCCGCTTCAAGGACGGCCGCGTGGGCAAGACCACGTCCTGCCTCGACTGCCTGCAACCCTACTACTTCCGCACGCACGTCGTCGGCAGCCACGGGACGCTGCTGGACGACAAGTTCCACAGCACCAAGCTGGGCGCGCTGAACAAGGCGAAGTGGAGCCAGCTTTCCTGCGGCCTCGTGGATTCCGGCGACGTGAAGGACCACCCGTACGAGAGCCAGTTCCACGCCTACTTCGACGCGATCGCCGCCGGGAGGGAAATGCCGCAGACGTCGTTCTGGGACGCGTACACGACGCACAAGCTGATCTTCGCCGCGGACAAGTCGGCGGCGACGGGAAGGCCAGTGAAGCTCGCTTGACTGCGGACGGCGGAATTCGGATTGCGGACTGGCCCGCGTTCCGAATCCGCCATCCGAAATCCACATTCCGCCCCCGCACCGTGCCCTCCGCCCTCGCCATCACCGCGCATCCGGACGACATCGAGTTCCGCATCGCCGGCGCGCTGCTGCGGCTCAAGGACCGCGGCTGGGACATCCACTGCTGGAACCTCTGCTCCGGCAGCCTCGGCAGCACGGTGATGACCGCGGCACAGACCGCGCGCACGCGCCGCGCCGAAGCCAGGGAGGCCGCCCGGCTGATGGGCGCGGGGTGGTTCCCGCCGCTCGTGCCGGACATGGAGCTGCTGTACGAGCTGCGCCACATCCGCCGCATCTGCTCCGTGGTCCGCGAGGTGAAGCCCGCGATCATCCTCACCCATCCGCCGCAGGACTACATGGAGGACCACATGGTCGCCTGCCGGCTCACGGTGACCGGGGCCTTCGCGCGGAACATCCCGAACCATCCCTGCACGCCGCGCCGGCCGCCCATGATGGAGCCCTGCACGATCTACCACTGCGTCCCGCACGGCCTCGGCAACAACATCCGCGAGCCCTTCACGCCCGACCTGTTCGTGGACATCGCGGGCGTCCACGCCCGCAAGCGCGCGGCGCTGGCCTGCCATCGCAGCCAGAAGGAGTGGCTCGACGCCTCGCAGGGCATGGACAGCTATATCGCCGCCATGGACGCCGAGGCCGCGCATCTCGGCCGGCAGTCGCGGCGGTTCAAGCTCGCCGAGGCCTTCCGCCGCCACCTGCATTACGGCTACGGCGAGGCGGGCGACGACCCCCTGGCGGAGGCGCTGGGCAGGAAGCTCGTGCAGCCCAACCGCCGTCCGCTGGCGCCGATGCCCCGATGACCATGCCTTTCCGTCCCGGTCCGGCCGGATCACCCGCCGCCCGCAGGAACGGTTTCCTCGGCGGCCTTGCCGCGCTGCTGCTGTCCCTTGCCGCGTTGGCCGCGCCGCTCGAGTACGCGCCCGCGCCGCCGGACAACCCGCTCAAGGGCTTCATCCCGTATCTCGGCGAGCGATCCTCGTTTCCGCACAGCCTCGAATGGGATTACACCGCCGTGGCGGAGGTGATGACCGGTCCGAACACTTTCGACTGGGAGCCCTTCGAGGCCAAGCTCCGCGCGGCGGCCGGCCGGGGCCATCAGTTCTGGTCCCGCTTCTACCTCGAATACCCCGGCAAGCCGACCGGCGTGCCGAAGTTCCTCGTGGATGCCGGCCTGCCCATGCGGCGCTGGACCAACACCAACACCGCCCCGTTCCCGCCCGCCGTGGACCACACGCCGGACTACGAGGATCCGCGCCTCCGGGACGCGCTGGTACGCTTCATCCGCGCCTATGGCGAACGCTACGACGGCGACCCGCGGCTCGGGTTCGTCGGCCTCGGCCTGCTCGGCACCTGGGGCGAATGGCACAACCATCCCAACAACGACTGGTTCGCCTCGAAGGCGGTCCAGCGCGAAGTCATGGACGCGTACCAGCGCGCGTTCAAGCAGACCCGCCTGGTCGCGCGCTATCCCGCCGGGACGAACGACCACCGCTACGCCGCCAACGGCGACCGGCCGCTCGGCTACCACGACGATTCCTTCTGCTGGGCCACCTGCGACACCGGCCGGAAGGAGGACGACTGGTACTTCGCGCCGCACCTCGCGCAGGCCGGGGCATTGGAGAAATGGCGCACGCAGCCGATCGGCGGCGAGATGCGGCCCGAGGTGTGGGAGTGCCTTTTTGCCGAGCCCAGTTGCGCGCCGAAGGGCCAGGACTTCGCCGCCTGCCTCGCGGCCACGCACGCGTCGTGGCTGGCGAACGAAGGCGTCTTCCGTCCCTCGCTGAAGGGCGCGGCCCGCGAGCGCGCCCTCACCGCCGCCCGGCAGCTCGGCTACGAACTGCACGTCGCCGACGCCACGCTCGCGGACGCTCCACCCCGTGTTTCCCTGCGCGTCGAGAACCGCGGCGTGGCGCCGTTCTACTACGACTGGCCGCTGGAGCTCGGCTGGCTGGCCGCCGACGGACGCCTCGCCACGGTGATGGTGCCGGACTGGAAGCTGACCTCGATCCAACCCGGCACGCCAACCAGTTGGCAATTCACCGGCCCGGTCCCGCCGCGCGCACCCGGCCGTCATCAGGTTCTGCTCCGCGTCGTCAACCCGCTGACCAACGGCCTGCCGCTTCGGTTCGCCAACGCCAGCCAGGACACCGACCGGCCGGGCTGGTTGACGCTCGGCACCGTCACGACGCCGTCGCCCTGATTCACCCAGCCATGCTCCACAAACCCAGCGCCATCGCCCCTGACTGGTGGGACTACACCTGCCTGCCCGCTGAACTCATCGAGGAGGTCGCCCACCTCACGCCGCGCGAACTCGAGCGCCTGTCGCGTCCCGGCTTCCGCGTCGTGATGTACGACACGCTTGAGGACTTCTATCTCGCCGAGGCCCTCGAGTATGTGGACGCCTGGCGGCAAAGCACGGCCGACAACCCCGTCGGGATCTGCGGCCCCATCGGCCCAACCGAGCAGCTCCCGCTCGTCGCCCGGCTCGTGAACGCGCTCGGACTCGATGTGCGCAACGGGCATTTCTGGGGCATGGACGAGTGGTTCGACCCGGCCACGGGCCGCGAGGTGCCGGTCACGCACCCGCTCAGCTTCGAGCGCGCCGACCGCGAGCTGTGCTTCAACCGCATCGAGAAGCGGCTGCGAATGCCCGACGCCCACCTGCACTTTCCCAAGGCCGACACCGTCGCGTTCCGCCGCTCGTGGGACGCCGGCGTCCGCTGCGCCGTGATGCAGGGAGGCCAGGGCGACGTGAAGCACTGGGCCTTCAACGATCCGCCACCGCGCCGCGGCAAATGGAAGGCCACGCCGCCGCCCGCCGCCGAGTACCGCCAGCTCGCCACCCGCGTCGTGGAACTGCACCCGCTCACCATCGCGCAGAACGCGCGCACCAGCGGCGGCGGCAACATCGCCCTCGTGCCCACGCAGGCCATCACCGTCGGTCCCGTCGAGACGTGGAAGGCGGAGAAGGTCTCCATCTGGCACGCCGGCCACCACGACAACCCCTTCGGCCAGCGCCTCA
This sequence comes from Limisphaerales bacterium, assembly GCA_046155815.1. GTDB lineage: Bacteria > Verrucomicrobiota > Verrucomicrobiia > Limisphaerales > CAIMTB01 > JBJXFY01. The sequence continues at coordinate 3,857 of JBJXFY010000001.1, forward strand.
CGGCCTTCATGATCGCCAAGCGCCTCGTGGACACCTGCGTGCCGATGTCCCTGCTGGCCGACCATCCCGACGTGCAGTTCAACTATTTCCGCGGCGGGATCGGAACCTGCGCGGTCGAAATGCACTGAGGTCAATTCCCAGCGCGCTGGCGCGAAGCTCCGGGCAGGATCCAGGGCAAATGGATCAATGCCGGCAACTCACCCGGGACTGCTTGAGATCTGGCCGGCCGGGCAGGGCGACGCCACAAGCCGGTGAGACCCGTCCTTCAGCGCCGCGCCGCGCCCCAGACGAGGGTACGGAGCTGCGCCGCGCATTTCACCGCGTCCAGCGCCGGCCCGATGAACACGGCCACCGGCTCCGGCTCCGGCCGGGCCGTGAACTGCTCGATGAGATAGTTCCCGTACACGGACTGGAAGAGGAACACCTGGTCCGGCTGCCCGCTGAAGCGGACGAAGCCCTTGCCCCGGACCACCTCGCGGCGGTCCAGCCCAGCGAGGAAGCCCTCGAAGGCGGAGCGGTTCACCGGCAATGGAAGCTTGAAGCTCACGCTCCGATAGCGCGCGTGATCGTGCGGCGCGGCGGCGTCCGCCTCCGCGGGCAGCTCGCGCAGCGGCGGCGCAGCGGCCAGCACGTCATCGAGCGACGGCGGGTTGTAGGGCAGGCGGCGGACCGGCGCATGCGGGTTGAGGGCGCGGGCACTTTCCTCGAGGCGCTGCGCGGCGTCGGCGGGGGCGGTGTCGCACTTCGTCAGCAGCAGCCAGTCGGCGTAGCGGATGTGCTGCTTGAGCAGCGGCCACTCGGCGGGGTCGGCGTCCGGGCGGGCGTAGGCCGCGGCGTCGAGCAGGGCCAGCACGCCGCGCAGCTCGAAGCGCCCGAGCACGTCCGGGTCCGTGAGCGCGTCCAGCGTGGCGACGGGGTCCGCGAGGCCGGAAGGCTCGATGACGATGAGGTCGCAGCCGCGGCCACGGGCGAGCGTGTTCACGGCGCGGGCGAGGTCCGCGTCCGGCGCGCAGCAGAGGCAGCCGCCCTCGACCTCCTGCACGGGCAGGTCGGGCCGGGTGACGAGCAGCGTGTCCACGGGCACGGCGCCGAACTCGTTCATGACCAGCCCGAGCCGCCGGCCGGTGGCGGGGAAGTCCGTGAGCCAGCGCCGCACGAGCGTGGTCTTGCCGGCGCCGAGGAAGCCGGTGAGCAGGACGAGGGGCACGCGCGGGGCGGACATGCGGGCGGGAAACTGCCGGCGGAAGGCGGCGGTGCAAAGGGCGGGCGCGATCCGGCACCGCGGGGGGCTTCGTTCCCGTCCTCGTCCTCGGAATCTCCGGATGACGAGGACGGGGACGGGGACGAGCCGGAAGAGCTTCCGGCTGTGAACGTCAGCGGCCGGGGAGCTTTGGCCTTTGAACTCCGCCGGTTTCGTGGCGAACACTCCGGCGTGACGGATGCCGCGCCGGGCTGGGCCTTCCGCCGCTGGTGGCGCCTGCGCCGCCTGCTGCGGCCGCGGGAAATCCACGTCACGCTCTTCTACGCCGGGCTCGTGGGCGCGCTGAGCGCGGTCGCCTACTGGGTCTTCCGTGAGGCGCTGGCCGGGGCGCAGTGGCTTTTCACGCAGCATGACGGCGACATCGTGGACGCCGCGCGCGCTCTGCCGCCCTGGCGCCGCGCCCTGACACCGGCCGCGGGTGGGCTGTTCGCCGGGCTGGCGCTGTACCTCGGCTCCCGCCTCACGCGCGGCCAGAAGATGACGGACTACATGGAGGCGGCGGTGATCGGCGACGGCGTGATCCGGGCGCGGCCGAGCCTGGTGCGGGCGCTGTCCGCGCTGTTCACGAACGCCTCGGGCGGCTCCATCGGCCGCGAGGGGCCGGTGGTGCAGATGGGCACGGTGCTGGCCTCGATGCTGGGCCGGCTGCGCGGGATGAGCCCGGCGCGGCTGCGGCTGATGGTGGCGTGCGGCGGCGCGGCGGGCATCGCCTCGGTGTACAACGCGCCCATTGCCGGGGCGCTGTTCATGGCGGAGATCGTGCTCGGCTCAATCGCGATGGAGACCTTCGGGCCGCTGATCGTGGCCTCGGTAGTCGGCACGGTGCTGACGCGGGAGTTCCTCGGGGGCGAGCCGATCTTCGGGCGGCCGACATTCCTGCTCACGTCGCCGGGGGAGCTGCTGCTGTACACGGCGCTGGGGCTGGGGCTGGGCGTGGCGGCGGCGCTGTGGATCCGCCTGCTGCGGGCGGCGGAGCGGGGTTTTCAGCGCCTGAAATGGCCGCCCTGGCTGCGGCTCGCGGCGGGCGGGATGATCGTGGGCGCGATCTCCCTCGGCAAACCGGAGGTCTGGGGCAACGGCTACAGCGTGGTGAACGACATCCTGCATGGCGGGTGGCTGCCGGGCGCGCTCACGCTGCTGCTCTTCGCCAAGCTCGCCGCCACGCTGGCCACGGCCGGATCGGGCGCCGCGGGCGGCGTCTTCACCCCCACGCTCTTCCTCGGCGTGGCGATGGGCGCCCTTTTCGGCCAGGCGGCGCACGGCCTCTGGCCCGCCGCGACGGGCGACCCGGAAGGCTACGCGCTGGTGGGCATGGGCAGCTTCCTCGCGGCCACGACTCACGCGCCGCTCACGGCCGTGCTCATGGTCTTCGAGATGACCCTGGACTACGACATCGTGCTGCCGTTGATGGTGGCCGCGGTGCTGGCCTACTTCACGGGCAGCGCGCTGGAGAAGTCGTCCGTGTACAGCCGCTCCCTCGAACGGGTCCGCGCCGAGAGCCCGGCGGCGCCGCGCACCCGCTCCGTGGGCGACCTGCTGAAGCCCGCCCCGGCCTGCGTGGTGGAGTCCAGTTCCCTCGAGGAGGTGGCGCGGCGCTACCTGAAGCAGCCCTCCACCCACCTGGAGGTGGTGGACGCGGCGGGGAGGCTCGTCGGCGCGATCTCGATGCGCGAACTGGACGCCCACCTGCACACGCCGGAACTGGCACGGCTGGTCAGCGCGGGTGACGTGATGCAGCCGGCCGTGCCGGCCGTGCCGGCGGACGCGCTTCTCGGGACGGCGCTGGAGCTGTTCGCCCAGCACGACCGCGACCACCTGCCGGTGGTGGACCCGGCGGAGCCGCGGCGGGTGGTGGGCCTGATCTCGCGCAGCGACGTGCTGCTGAGCCTGGCGCAGGCGGAAAGGAACTGAAAGTGGGCGACGGCGGCGCCGCGACGCCGTCGCAGCCTCGGATGGTGAGCCGGTGAGGACGGGAGCCGACGCCGGATTCCGGGCCGCCTGATTTCCCTACACCAGGACGAGCGGCTGGTCGCGGCGGCCGTCGAGGAGCTTCTGGTGGGTCGCGAGGGCGAGCAGCGGCCAGGCGTTCCGGTACATGTCGTACTTGAGGTAGAACACGCGCGGGAAGCCGGTGCCGGTCACCTCGTCCTCGGTCCATGAGCCGTCCTCGTTCTGCGTCTCGGCGAGGTGCTGGAGGCCGCGCAGGAGGCTGGGGCGTCGCGGCTCGCCGAAGGTGCAGAGGCCCATGACGGCCCAGGCGGTCTGCGACGCGGTGCTCGGTCCCTGGCCCTTGAAGACGGGGTCGTCGTAGGTGTTGCAGCGCTCGCCCCAGCCGCCGTCGGCACGCTGGACGCTCTCGAGCCAGTCGCGGGCGCGGAGCAGCCATGGCTCGGACATGTCGTGGCCGAGCGCCGCGAGGCCGCGCAGCACCTGCCAGGTGCCATAGACGTAGTTCACGCCCCAGCGGCCGAAGAAGGATCCGTCGTCCTCCTGCGAACGGCGGATGTAGTCCACCGCACGCTTCACCTGCGGATGCTCAAGCGTCGCGCCCTCCAGGCCCATCACCTCGAGGATGCGGGCGGTGATGTCCACGCACTCCGGGTCCAGCATCGCGTTGTGGTCGGCGAACGGAACCTTCTCGAGGATGCTCTTGGTGCAGTCCTTGTCGAAGGCGGCCCAGCCGCCGTCCTTGCACTGGAAGGTGAGCATCCAGTGGTAGCCGCGGCGGAAGCATTCGTCGCGGCGCCGGCGGTGGTGCGTGGGCACGAGGCGCAGCGCCAGCAGCACCATCGCGGTGTCGTCCACGTCCGGGTTCCACTTGTTGTCGTACTCGAAGACCCAGCCGGAGGGCTCGACGTCGGTGGGGTTCTTGTGGTGCCAGTCGCCGCGGAAGCGGATTTCCTTGCCGATCAGCCAGTCGGTGGCCCGGACGAGGCGCGGGTCATCCGCCGGCACGCCGGACTCGCGCAGGCAGATGGCCACGATGGCGGTGTCCCAGACGGGGGAGAAGCACGGCTCGATGCGGACGCTGTCCGCCTCCTCGTGCTCGAGCTTCTTCAGCTCGCGCCGGGCGTACTGGACGTGCGGATGGTCGTCCGGATAGCCGAGGGCCTGGAGGGCGATGAGGGAGTTGAGCATCGCCGGGAAAATCGCGCCGAGGCCGCCGGAGCCCTCGAAGCGTTCGGTCATCCAGGCCTCGCACCTGCGCAGCGCGCGGCGGCGGAAGGGGTGCAGGCCACGGCGGCTGACCCATTCGGCGAGCTTGTGCAGGCGGTCGAGCCAGAGGAAGCCGTTGCGGAGGCTGAAGTCGAAGTAGCGCGGGCGCAGGGACTCATCGAGCTCCCATTTCCCGTTGGGATACAGCTCGTCGAGGCTCACACCGACCGGGCGGGTGGGGCGGAAGTGGTTGATGATCGCGAGCGGGACGATCATGGCCCGCGACCAGTTGCTCATGTCCCAGAAGTTGACGTGAAACCACTTGCCGATGAGCAGCACCTCGCAGGGGATGGTGGGGACGTGCTGCCAGCCCACGAGGCCGAGGAGGGCCAGGTAGAGCTTGGCGAAGGTGTTCATGCGCGGCACGCCGCCGAGGCGCAGCGCGACCTCGCGCGCGCGGAGCATCCGCGGGTCCGTGACCGGGACGCCGGCGAGCTTGAGGGCGAGGTAGCACTTGATGGTGGCGTTCACCTCCGCCGGGCCGCCCTCGTAGATGTTCCAGCCGCCGTCGGGAAGCTGCTTGGCGAACATGTGGTTCACCGCCTTGCGCTGCCATTCGCGGTCCACCTTCCCGTCCCAATGCTGGTAGGACACGGTGTCGGCGACGAGCGTGGCGTCCACCATCAGCTCGCCGACCCAGTAGCCTTCCGGCTGCTGGAGGTTGAAGAGGTTCTGCTGGGCGCGGGCCAGGGCCTCCGCGGCGGTGCGGGGCTCGGCGACGGGGCGTTGTTTCGGCACTGACACCGGCGCGTAACGGGCCGCCGGCAACGGAACCACGGTCATGGAGCCGCCAAGGTGGGAGGCGCGAGGCGCGGCTGGCAAGCCCGGTCTTCGGGCGGCCGCGGCCACGGCAGAGAGACCTGGCCATGACCGGCCAAAGCCACCGCCTTACCCGGCGAGGCCGGGCGGTGCCGGACGCCACCCCGGAGCGTCACAGAGACGGAATCTGGCCGAGGTCGAGACTGAAACGCTCGAGGGTGGTGCCCTCGGAGGCACGGAGCGTGGCCAGCGCCTTGTTGTAGTCCGTGAGCGCACGCAGCTCCGCCAGCCGCGCCGACGTAAGGCGCTGCTGGGCCTGGAGCACGAGGAAGCTGGTGCTCTTGCCGTTCTGATACTTCTTCTCCTCCGCGCTCAGGGCGTCCTCCGCAAAGCTGCGCGCCTCCTGCGTGGCGCCGATGCGCTCGAAGGCGGAGACGGCCGCCTTGATGGCGTTGTCCACGTCGAGGAGGACCTGCTGGCGGTAGGCCCGGAAGCGGAGTTCGGCCTGCTCGGCGGAGTCCTTGGCGATGGCGAAGTTCTCGCGGGCGCGGCGGTTGCTGAGCGGGAAGCTCAGGGAGCCGCCGACGGCGTAGGACGGGGCGTCGCCACGCCAGACCTGGCGGTAGGCGTCGCTGAACTCGCCTCCGCCGATGGTGCCCTGTCCGAGAGGGTTGTTGAACTCCTGGCCGGAGCCGGAATAGGCCATCTGGCCGAAGACATCGAGCTGCGGGAAGAGCTGGTTGCGCTGGTAGCGGATGTTCAGACGCTGAAGTTCGATCTGGAGCTGCTGGCTTTGCAGGTCGGGGCGCAGCGCGAGGGAGCGGTCCCAGCTGGTCTGCACGTCGAAGGCCTCCGGCAACGCCGCGAGGCGCTCCGTCGGCCGGATCGTCATGCCGAGCCAGAACTCGAACTTGTCGGTGATGAGCGTCTTCAGCCGGTTCTCCGCCGCCTGCACCGCCGTCTGCGCGCTGATCAGGTCCGCCCGGCTGCTGGCGAGCTGCGACGCGGATTCTTTCTCGTCCAACGGGGCGAGGGCGCCGACCTGCACCCGCTTCTGATTCTCACGATACAGGCGGTCGGCAAGCTCCACGGACTTTTCCGCGTTCCGGACGTTCTCGATCGTCGCGACCAGGTCGTAGTACGCCTGCTCCACGGCGGCGACGGTGGTCAGGACGCGGTAGCGCAGGGTCAGTTCGTCCTGCCGCAGCCCGATCTTTCCGGCGCGGATGTTGTAGCGGGTGCCGTCAATCCAAGAGTTCCTGAGCAGCGGCTGGCGCAGCTCGCCAATGGTCCAGTTGGCGAAGCTCGACTCGGACAGGGCCCCGATGCTCTGGTTGTTGAAGCGCGTGTTTCCCGCGGCCGTGCCGATGTTGTAGGTCATGCCGGAGGGCAGCAGGCCGTTCAGCCCCGCCGAGATGGTCTCACCATCCGTCTCGCGGCCCACGAACGGCCGGCCTTGCGCGTCCACACCGCCGGGGTCGCGGTCGAAGTTGTGCTGGACCGTCGAGCGGAAAGTCGGGTCGTAATCCGCGTAGGCGATGCTCAGGCTGCGCCGGCCGATGACCGGGTTGTAGCGCTCGATCTGCACGTCGAGGTTGAACTGCAGAGCCTCCACCACGCATTCCTGCAGGGAAAGCTGCCGCACGCTGTTCGTGCCCGCCATCGGGGAGCCGGCCGCCTGGGTGCCCGCGCCCGCCGCCAATGCAGCTGCGCCCGCCAATGCCGTCCATCGCATGATGGCGGCGACCGTGGTGGTTTCATGCATGATCGTCAAACTTCTCGCGCCCAAGCACCCCCGCCGCGGGACCAAGGTCGCAAAAAACCGGATGAACCCCGGGCCGGCCGTCTTGATCGCAATCTTCATCTTGCCCTTCATCCTGATCGCCGCCGGAGCGAGGAAGATGAAGCGGAGGATCAGGATCAAGACCCGTCCGTCACTCCTCGCCCGCGAGGATCAGGCGCACCGCATCAAGCCGGACCCGTGCCAGCCCCAGGGCTTCATCCAGGCGCCGCCGCTCCTCCGCCAACGCCTCAAGCTCCGCCGGGCGGACGTTCGGGTTCACCTGCGCCAGGGCGCGGAGGCGCTCGAGTTCCGCGTCCTGCGCGGCCCGCATGACCTCCTGCGCGGCCCGCACCAGCGGCCCGGCCTGCGCTTCCGCCGCGACGCGCGCCCGGGCGAGCAGGCCCGGCAGCAGGCGCTGCTTGAACTCCGGCGAGTCGAGCAGGTCGTGCAGGGGACGGTCCTTGAGTTCCGCTTTCGGCACCAGCGAGGCCAGCTTCCGGGACACATCCTGCCCGCGCGCGTCGAGGGACACCCGCAAGGGCGTGGCCGGGAGGTAGCGGTCCGCGTGCAGCCACGCCGGGGCCACCGTCTCGAGCAGGAACACCGCCTCGAGCAGCAGCCCGTCCACCGGCGCGTCGGGCCAGACGGCGCAGGCCGTGCCGCCGCGTTCGCCGCCGGCCAGGAGGTCCAGCGCGCCGGTCACCAGCGGGTGATCCCACGTCAGGAAGGCCACCTCCTCGCGGCCCAGCGCGTGTGCGCGGTCGAAGGTCACGATCATCCCCTCCGCCGGCAGGCCGGGGAACTGCTCCGCCAGACCGGTGTCGCCGCCCAACCGGTACGTGCGCGGCGCGAGATCCTCGACGCTCACGCCCGCACGGTCCCAGACGCGGAGCAGGAACGCCTCCAGCGCCGGGTCCGCGTCCAGCGCCCGGACGTCCGCAATGAGCCGCGCCGCGCGCTCCGGCCGGAAGGAGTTGAGCTCGAGCAGGCGGTCGCGGCCGGCCTCGAGGCGCTTCGCCAGCGCCGCGCGCGCCGCCGCGGTGTCGCGGACGAGTTCTTCGAGCGCCGCCGCGTCCTGCGTTTCGTGGAAGTCCTGCGCCAGGTCCACGACCCGGCCACGGAACTGCTCCAGCAGCTCGCGCCCGCCGTGCAGGTGCCGCGCGAAGGCGTCCAGCCCCTCGTGGAACCAGCGGAAGAGCGCTTCCTGCGCCCCGCCCGCGACGTGCGGCAGATGGATCTGCACGTCCGCCCGCTGGCCGATGCGGTCCAGGCGGCCGATGCGCTGCTCGAGCAGCTCCGGGTCGAGCGGCAGATCGAGGAGCACGAGGTGCTGCGCGAACTGGAAGTTGCGCCCCTCGCTGCCGATCTCCGAGGCGAGCAGCAGCTGCGCGCCGTCCGGCTCCGCAAACCACGCCGCCGCCCGGTCACGCTGCACCAGCTCGAGCCCTTCGTGGAAGAGCGCGACCCTCGCGTTGATCCGCGCGCGCAGCGCCGATTCCAGCGCCAGGACCTTCTCCCGCGTGCGGCAGATCAGCAGCACCTTGGCCGGCGCGGCGGTGGGCGGCGCGACATGGATGCCCCGCCGCACCGGCGCCGCCGGCGCAGCCTCCGCCGGCAGCAGCCGGCGCAGCAGCTCGACCAGCCACGCCACGCGCGGATCGTCGCGGAAATCCGGCTTGAAGGCGGCCCCTTCCACGTCGGCCGCGAACTCCGCCGCCAGGCGCTCAAGCACGGCGGCATCGCCCTCGAGCCGCGCCGGGCGCGGCACGCGGCGCGGGAAGCCCTGCATGGCCGCCCGCGTGTTGCGGAACATCACCCGTCCCGGACCGTGACGGTCCAGCAGGTCGCGGAGCAGCGATTCACGCGCGGCGGAAGGTTCGGCGGGCGCGGGCACCTGACCCGACGCCGTCAGCCGGTCGTCGCCGCCAAAAACGCTCCGCAGCTTCTTCAGGTCCGCGGCGGTCAGGTCTTCACCACCGGCCAGCCGGCCGGCGATGCGTGCCGTCTCGCGGTACCCGGCGGCTTCCTGTTCGAACGTGGCCAGATCATGGAAGCGGTCCGGGTCCAGCAGGCGCAGCCGGGCGAAATGCCCCGCCGCGCCGAGCTGCTCCGGCGTGGCCGTGAGCAGCAGCAGGCCCGGCGTGCGCCGGCCCAGCGCCTCGACCACGGCGTACTCGGGGCTGGCGGCTTCGGGCGTCCAGCGCAGGTGATGCGCCTCATCCACCACGAGCAGATCCCAGCCCGCCTCGTGGGCCTGCCGCGCGCGTTCCGGGTCGTGCGCCAATAGCGCCAGCGGGCAGAGCACGAGCTGGTCGTCGAGAAAGGGGTTCACGCCGGGGCTGGCGCCCTCGATGGCGGCGCAGCGCTCCTCGTCGAAGAGCGCGAACCAGAGGTTGAACCGCCGCAGCAGCTCGACGAACCACTGGTGCACGAGCGGCTCCGGCACGAGGATCAGCACCCGAGCCGCGCGCCCGCTCAGCAGCAGCCGGTGCGTGATGAGGCACGCCTCAATCGTCTTGCCCAGGCCCACCTCGTCCGCCAGCAGCACACGCGGCGCGTGGCGCGCCGCCACCTCCTGCGCGATGTCGAGCTGGTGCGGGATCAGGTCCATTCGCCCGCCCACGAAGCCGCGCACCGGCGACCGCCGCCGCCGGTGCTGGTGGCCGAGCGCCTCGCGCCGCAGGTCGAAGTCGCGCCATTCGCCGACGCGCCCATGCAGCAGCCGCTCGTCCGGCGAGCCGAAGGAAAGCGCGTCCGCCAGCTCGCTTTCGGCCACCCCGGTGCCCTCGGCCCCGCGGTAGGTCAGAAGCCCTCCGGCAGCCGTGACCGCGGCCACGGTAAACGTCTCGCCGGCGCGCGTACGGATGGCGTCGCCCGCCTTGTAGGCCACCCGCCGCAGCGGGGCAGACTCGACGGCGTACAGGCGCTGCTCGTCCACGGCGGGGAAGCGGATCGCCACGCGGCCCCGGTCCGCCGACACGATCACGCCGAGGCCCAGTTCGGGCTCGGCATCGCTCACCCAGCGTTGTCCGGCGGCAAATCCCATCATGCTTCGAGGGCGGCCAGTGTCGTGGGCGCACGGGTGGCGTGCAACTCGTTCACGCCGGCCCGAGCCGCCAGGCCCGGACCTCGAGCCGGCGCGCGAAGAGCAGGTGCGGCGGGGTCGCGGGCAGCCCGAGGCCCAGCCAGCGCGTCATGTCCAGCGCCGCAAACTCCACCGCCGCCGGCTGGAGCGGCCAGGGCCCGTGCTGGATTTCCCCGCGCCACAGCCGGCCGCGGCGGTCCGCGGCGAAGAGCCGGTAGCGCTCCGTGAGCCAGTGCTCCAGCGAGCCCGGCGCGCTGCGGAAGACTTCGCCCGCCGGCCGGTAGCGCGCCTCGAGTTGCGCCTCGCCGCCGCCCCGGTGCGTGCGCCGGCTGCGGTAGCGCACGCCGTCGCCGTCGGCCGCGCACGCCATGTCGGCGTCGAAGTACGGCAGGTGGAACGTCGCGCGGGCGGCGCGCACGGCCAGCGGCGACGCGGCATCGAGGCTGAAGAACCACACGCCCGGCCGGCCGTGGGCGGTGACGTAGGTCCGGACGTTCAGCTCGGGAAACGCCGCCGTGCCCGGCACCGGCGGCAGCCACCGGAACCGGATGCCGCTCATCCGGAACGGCACGATGCCCAGCCACGCGGCGCCGTCGCGCAGGTCGAGATCGAGCGGCGGGTCCGTGCGCGGGAGAAGCGCCCGCAGCGCTTCCGACGCGATCGGCCAGTGTGCGAACAGCAGGTCGTGCCAGGTCATGGCGAGCGACCAGCCGCGGGCTTCCTTCGTTGGAACAGGAGGGGCGGGGCGCGTCATTTCTTCAGTCAGAATGCGGCGGCTTCCTGCTCATCGCAGCTCCCGGTCGAACCACGCCGTGACCGGGCCGCGCAGTTCGTCGAAGAAGTACGCCGCGGCCTCGTGCCCGGCGTCAGGGACGAGGATGACCTCGCTGCCCGGCGCGGCGAACGCGGCCAGCCGCTCCACGTCCGCGGCCGGGGCGATGCGGTCGCCGCCGCCCGCGATGAACAGCGCCCGCACCGGCCGGGCCGCCAGCACGGCGGCCGGATTCAACTCGGCTTCGTCCACCCCCAGCGCCTCCGGCAGGTGCCGCGCGCCGGACACGGCCCAGCCGCGCGGGATCCAGCGCGCGTATTCGTCGCGGATGTTCAGCGCCGCCGTCGCCAGCTCGGCGTACGGCGTGACCGCCACCACGGCCCCGAGGCGCGTATCCTGCCCGGCCCAGCGCAGCGCGAGGCCCGCGCCGTATGAGACGCCCATCACGCCAAACGGCCCCGTCACCAGCCCGCGGCGTTCGAGCGCGTCCAGCACCTGCGCCAGGTCGAGCGCCTCGACCGGGCCGTAGGAAATGCGGTCGCCCGTCGAGCGCCCGTGACCGCGGAGGTTCACCATCACGCAGCGCCAGCCCTGCTCCGCGAGGAGAAAGCCCCACGGCGCCATCGCGTCCAGCGCGATGCCGTACCCGTGCAGCAGCACGAGGGTGCCGCGCGCCTCCGGGTGGTTCGGCAGCGGCCCCGGCGGCAGCGTGACCTTCATGTCGAGCTTGAGGTGCTGGCGGCGGCCCTCGGTCCAGTTCGTCGTGTTCAACGTCAGGCCGTAGTCGCCCGGCTCGAAGATGCGGACCACGAGCGACGCCGGCGGCGGGCCGACCTCGACCCAATGCTCCGGCAGGCGGCTCCACAGGCCCGTGCCGAGGGCGAGCGTGATCGGCGCGTTCGGCGCGAAGAAGGTGGGGTACGAGTTCGGCGCCTTCGCCATCCGCCCGGCGATGAAGCGGCCCGGGGAACAGCCGGCCAGCAGCACCGCCAAAAAGGGGAGAAGGAGCCGGAATGCGCGCCACGCCATGCGCGCGCCACTGAATCGGCTTCCGCCGCCGGCGCAAGCCGGCCGGAGCGCCGGCCTCCGGCCCGGTGAATCGGAGCCGGGGTCACCGTGTGCTGGACCGAAAGCCGGGTCTCCGCAGATCGGGAACTCTTGCGCCGGCCAGTGTCCTGCCGAGCGTTTCCTGTCACGCCCGCCCACCGCGCGTTACGGCGAGACCAGCCGGTACCCGGCGTGCGTCGCGGGCACCGCCGGATCCTGCAAGGTTACGACGGTCCCGTCGCCCGGCAGGGTCGCGAGGTCGGTCCAGGCCGCGAAATCCTGCGTGCGCTGGAAGCGGTAGCTCCGGCCCGCCGCGAGCGTGGCCTGCGCGGTGAAGACGCCGCCCGCCAGCGCCGGGGTCGTAAGGCGCGGTCCGGTGACAGTGGACAGCTTCCAGACCGGCCGCGGGAAGGCCTCGTCCAGCGCGCGGAAGGTGCCGCCCACCCACAGCGTTTCGCCCTCCAGAAACAGGCTGGCCTCGATTGCAAACGGGTAGGTAATGGACTCGATGGGCGGCTCGAACTCGGCATCCACCGCGCCGTCGGGCCGCAGGCGCGCGAGACCGCGAGCCGGCCGGCCGTCGAGCAGGTCGAAGCTGCCGGCCACGTAGATGCGCTGCTGCGCATCCACCGCCAGCGCGAGCACGCCGGGGCGCTCAAGCCGGCCGGGCGTGTTGCCGAACACCGGCGGCCGGAAGCCGGCATCCACGGCGCCGTTCGTGCTGAGCCGCGCGAGCAGCGCGGTGTCCGGCAGCCCGCCGAGGTTGGTGAACGTGCCGCCCACCAGCACGCGGCCGTCCGGCAGTTCCGCCGTAGTAAAAAGGTCGCCTCCGCCGAACAGGGTCAGTCTCACCCGGATGGATTCGCCGGTCTTGGGGTTGCGTACCAGCAGAAGCGAAGCACCCAGCGGCGGCATCTCGCGCAGCGACGGCGAGGCAAATCCCGACAAAGGAGCGAGGTCCGCGCCCAGCTTCAGCACGCGCTGGCGGCCGGCCGTGTCCACATGCACGCCGATGAAGCGGCCTTCGCGCCCGGGAAAGAGCCGCAGCCAGCCGGTAGCCGCCTGCGCGCGGTCGTCTTGGGCCGGGTCGTACGAGAAGGTCGTGAGACCCTGGGTCAACGCCGCCGGCGGTGTGAACGTCTCGTCACGACGACCGTCCGGCCGCACGCGCACCACCAGGCCGTCGCCGTCTGCCGCCGTTTGGGCGGACACGCAGGTGAGAAATAGGCCGCCGGATGTGTCCGGCACCATGGAGTCGGCCTCGGTGAGCCACGCATTGGTCCGTGAGTCGGATACGAACCATGCCGGATCCCGCGTGCCGTCCGGCCGCAGGCGGCCCAGCACGGTGAAGGGGCGTGCGAACAGATCCTGAGCCGCAGCCTCGTCGTGGAACATGGCGAAGTACGCTGCCCCGCCATCGGACAGACGGATCACGGACGGTTGTCGCCAGGACAAGGGGTCCGGCGAGGCGTGCCCGCTGCCATGCCAAGCCAGCAGGTCGGGTTGATGTGTTGCCAACCCGCCAGTTCCACCCGCGAACCGCGCCAGGACAGGTTGAGCCGCCGCGTCGGCGCGGGTGAACTGGCCGGCCACAACCACGTCTCCGCCGCCGAGCGCGGCGAAGCCCGTGGGCGCCCGCGAAGTGCCGGTAGAGGCAAGGTTGGTGAGGGTCTGGAGCGGCGTTCCGACCGCGTCGTATAAGGTCAGGCCGCCGTTGCCGGGCAGGAGGTAGCGTCCGTCCGGCAGGAGCCTCGCCCCGCCGTTGAATCCGGGAGTTGACGCTGTAAATGCGGGATCAAGCTGGCCGTGCGCGGTGAACTTCCGCAGTCCCCCCGCATCCATCGTGATGCTGCCATCGGGCAGCAGCGCCAAGGAGGAAGGGACGCCCCAGATATTGGCTTCCTTCCGCGTCACAGCGCCAAAATCCGGGTCCATCCCGCCATCGGGCAGCAGCCTCAACAGCAACCTCTGGTAAGGCTCCGGCAGATCTCCGGCCAGCAGAAGCTTTCCGTCCGGCTGCAGGGTTTGGGCCGAAACAGAGCCGCCCAGGCGTGACCACGGGATTCCCGGCTTGAAACTTTCGTCCATGGTCCCGTCTGGCAGGAGTCGGGCTACGTTGAGCGCAGCCTTGCCGTTGATCTCTTCAAACCAACCTGCGACGAGTATCCGTCCCGCGGGGTCCACCAGCGGCTTCGCATACAACCTCGAATACGGCGGGGTGGCGCTGATCGTTGGCGGCGTAAATGAGGGATCCGGCGTGCCGTCGTCCAGCAGCCGCACCACGCTGGCTGCGACGGACGCGAATGCAGCCGGATCTGGATCGTGATGGCCCACCCCGGGACCAACGGCGACCAAAGTGCGACCTGCGGCGTCCCGGACGAGCGAGTTCGGGTAGCCGAGCGTAGTGAAGACGTGCCACGACGGATCTGGCCGCCCGTCCGCAAGCAGCCGGACAATCATCGAGGCCCTGGGCCGCTCTACCCCGATAAGCACGCGTCCGTCCGGCTGCTCCAGAAGGCATAGAACCCATGGGCCAAAGGCTACTGTTCCTGGCGCGAAGCTTGGATCCCGACGGCCATCCGCCAGCCGCACGCGTACCGGCAGGCCGACCGGCTCGCTGTTCAACCAGTCGCCGCCAGAGCCCGAGATCCATAGACCGTCTTCACGGGCTGGATAAACCTGATGCGGCCAACCGTAGAGAATGCCGGCATCCGCCCCTTCCCATAGGCGCGGGGCGCGAAAGTCTGTGGCAGGCGCGGCAAGAGGCAGTCCAGCCACGACGGCCAGGCCGGCAACACGAAGCATGAGGTTCATTACAAAACGCACGTCTGGGTGGCGGACGGCCCGACATCATGCCACGGAGCCCTTCAACCGTCATCCGGAGGTTTAGGAACGGTACAGGCCAACCTGTCCCCGGACGCACGGTTGCGCGCCGCGCCGTCGCACCGCTAGCCTTCCGCCATGTTTTCTCCCTTTCGCTTCCTCGCCGCCGCCGCGCTGCTGGCGGCCCCCGGCCTGCCCGCCGCCGAGCCGCCCGCGGGCGAGCTGCCCAAGGACGCCGCCGGCCGCGCGCTGAACCTCGACTTCGAGGCCGGCGACCTGCGCGACTGGGATGCCGAGGGCGACGCCTTCGCCCAGATGCCCGTCAAGGGCGACACCGTCCGCGCCCGCCGGCCGGACACCTTCAGCGGCCACCAGGGCGACTTCTGGATCGGCTCCTACGAGCGCCGCGGCGACGGCCTGACGGGCAAGCTGGAGTCCGTCGAGTTCAAGGTCGCGCAGCCGTGGGCGAGCTTCCTCGTGGCCGGCGGCGCGCACGCCGGCACGCGCGTCGAGCTGGTGGACGCGGACACGGGCACGGCCTTCTTCAAGGCCAGCGGCTACGACCAGGAGCCGCTCCGGCCGGTGGTCGTGGACCTGAAGGACAAGGTCGGGAAGGAAATCTACCTCCGGCTCGTGGACGAGGAGACGGGCGGGTGGGGGCACGTGAACTTCGACAACTTCCGCCTGCACGCGCAGCGCCCGCAGTTTGCGAACGAGCTGAAGCCCGCCGAGGCGCAGGCCGCCGCGGAGCCGGTGGCGGATGTCGTGCCTTTCGCCGGGCTGTCGCCGGCCGAGGCGGCGAAGGCCATCGCGCTGCCGCCGAACTTCACCGCCCACGTCTTCGCCGCCGAGCCTGACGTCGTGCAGCCCATCGCCTTCGCGCTCGACCCCCGCGGCCGCGTCTGGGTGGCCGAGGGCCGCACGTACCCCAAGCGGAAGTCGCATCCGCCGAAGGAGCCGCTCACGCCCCCGGCCGCCGGGCAGGCCGGCTGGACGCCCACGCCCGCCCACCACGCCGACATCCTCGGCGGCGACGACCGCATCCTCGTGCTCGAGGACACGGACGGCGACCACCGCTTCGACAAGAAGACGGTGTTCCTTGAGAACGTGAACCTGATCAGCGGGCTGGAAGTAGGGTTTGGCGGCCTCTGGATCGGGGCCGCTCCCTACCTGATGTTCGTTCCGGTGAGTGACTGGAATGATCCCAAGCCGGCCGGTGACCCGCGGATTCTGCTCGATGGCTGGGACTACGCCGCGGACACGCACGAGACGCTGAACACCTTCACCTGGGGGCCGGACGGCTGGCTGTACGGCTGCCACGGCGTGTTCTGCCCGTCGCATGTCGGCACGCCCGGCACGCCGATGGAGCGGCGCCAGCGGGTGGACTGCGCGGTGTGGCGGTACCATCCGGTGCGGCATGAGTTCGAGGTCTTTTCCGAGGGCACCAGCAACCCGTGGGGCATTGACTTCGACCAGCACGGGCAGCTTTTCCTCGAGGCCTGCGTCATCCCGCACTTCTGGCACATGATCCAGGGCGCGCGCTACCAGCGGCAGGGCGGGCAGCATTTCTCGATCAGCCTGGAGGAGAAGGAACGCGTGCAGCGCTACCTGCCGAAGGACGCGCCACGCTACTTGAATCCCTTCATCTACGCGGACATCCAGACCCACGGCGACCACGTCCACTACGCCGGCAGCAAGGGGCCGCATGCGGCCAACGGCCGCTCGGACGCCGCCGGCGGCGGGCACGCGCACGCGGGGCTGATGGTCTATCTCGGCGGCGCCTGGCCCGCGCGGTACCACAACCAGATCTTCATCGGGAACATCCACGGTCAGCGGCTGAACATGGACCTCGCGCTGCGCCGCGGCTCGGGCTTCGTGGGCACGCACGGGCCGGACTTCCTGAACTTCAACGACACCTGGAGCCAGTCCATCAACCATCGCTACGACCAGGACGGCTCGATGTATGTCATTGACTGGTACGACAAGAACCAGTGCCACCACAACCGCGAGGACGGTCACGACCGCGGCAACGGGCGCGTCTTCAAGATCGTGTACGGCCGCTCACCGGCCACCAAGGTCAACCTCGCGGAGAAGAGTGATTCGGAACTCACCGGCCTGCTCACTCACTCGAATCACTGGTACTCACGCACGGCGACCCGACTCCTGCAGGAACGCGCCGCCGCCGGCAAGGCCGACCTCTCCCTGGTGACCAGGCTCAAGGCCGGCCTGCGCGAGGGGCCGACGCCCGACCGCCTCCGCGCGCTCTGGGCACTGCACGCCCTGGCGCCGAACGACGAGGCGCTCACGCTTCTCGGGCTGCTGCGCGACCCGGACGAATACCTGCGCGCGTGGGCGGTCCAGTTGCTCGCCGAGCGGCGGAATCCCTCGCCCGCGGCGCTGGTCGAGTTCACCCGCCTGGCGCGGGAGGATGACTCGCAGTTCGTGCGGCTCTACCTCGCCGCCGCCATGCAGCGCACGCCTGTCGAACAGCGCGCGCCGGTGCTGGCGGCGCTGATGAGCCACCCGGAGGACGCCGCGGACCACAACCTGCCGCTGATGTACTGGTACGCGCTCGAGCCGGTCGTCGGCGCGCAGCCGGAGCTGGCCCTGAAGCTCATCG
>JBJXFY010000309.1:0-18329 GCA_046155815.1 Limisphaerales bacterium
CGCCTCGCCGAAGGACGCGGGGCACAGCGCGCCGGGCTTGCACGACTACCCGCCGTGGCGCGAGCGCTGGGCATGGCTGCTCGCGCTGGCGGAGAATGTGACCGTCGAGACGGCCGACCGCTGGCCCACGCCGGAGCAATGGCGCAGCGCGGATGTGGTGGCCTTCTACCACGACAACCCGGCGTGGGCCGCAGGCCAGCCCGTGGACCGGCTCGCGGAACTGGCGACGGCCGGGGCGCGGATGACTGATTGAGGAAAAACCTCCCAAGACGCCGCCGAGGTTCGGGCGTCAGCGGGATCCCCTGACCCGGAACAGCGCCGCCGGCGGCTGGATCGGGAATTCAAAGAAGGGATCGGCGCTCGAAGAGATTCCCCACCAGTAAATGCCATCCTGGGAATACTGGACTTCAAACGGCGGCAGGCCACCCGTCCACGAGAGCTGGACGTTGTTGGTCCCGGCCGGGCGGATGGAGGCGCGAATGGGGTATTGGAAGGAATAGAGGATGTCGGCGGCGGCGGGGAGGAACTGCGCGTTGCCCGCCTGCTCGGCCCGGACGATCACCGATCCGGGCTGGGTTGGCCGCAGCCGGTTTCCGGTCAGGATGCCGGGGCCGGATACCAGCGACAGGCTCACCGGCAATCCGCTGTCCGTGGCGAAGAGGTCGGACAGGTCCACCTCCGCCGCCGGATCGAGGAAGGTCGGCGGAGCGGCGTACATCAGGTTTTGCCGGGTGGCCTCGCGCCGGCGCAGGATGCGGAGGCCTTCGGTGTAGGAGGTCGCGTACACGAGGTCGCCCACGACCTCCACCGCCACGATGTCGCCGGGCATGTACGCACCCGCCGGGGTGGGGACGGCCGGCTCCCTCACATCGAACACGGCGAGGCCCTGAGGCGATGCGGATCCGAGATAGGCCAGCCCGTCCACCACGGTCACGCTGCTGGAGTGAAGGGAGGCTGGATGATTGGCCACCAGCACCGGCGCGGCCGAATCCCGGACGTCAATGATGCTGAGGCCGCCGCCATTGGCCACGTAGGCCCAGTCTCCCACGACCTGCACGTCGAGCGCCACCCCCCCGGTGTGGGCCGTTCCCCGGACCACGGGATTGGCCGGATCGCTGACATCCACGATGAGGAGCCCTTCGGAAAAGCTGGCCACATAGGCGAGGCCGTTCGCGACATCCAGCCGAAGGGGGTTGCCGGAGGTGATCAGGGAACCGTGGCGGGCGGGCCGGGCCGGGTCGCTCACGTCCACCACATGGAGCCCGGCAAAGCCATCGGCCACGTAGGCCACCGTGCCCCGGACCCGCACGCCGGACGAGAGTCCCGGCAGATCCAGGGTGCCCACGAGCCTCGGCGCGCCGGGATCGCCCACGTCCACCACCTGGAGGCCGGCATCGCCATCCGCCAGGTAGGCGAACGGGCCCTGCACGGCCACGTCATGGGAATTGCCCGGCGTGTCCACGCCGCCGAGGCGCCGGGGGGCCACCGGGTCGGCCACGTCGAAGATTTCCAGCCCGCCGCTTTCGAGCGCGAGGTACGCCAGACGTCCGACCACCTTGATCGCCCGGGCCGCCAGCGGCATGCCCGTCGAACCGACCGGCGAAAGCGCCGCCTCCTGCTGGTTGAAGATGCGCGTGGCCTGCGCCGGCGCACGGCGGGAGTCGCCGGCCTGGACGGCCTCGAGGAGCAGCGTGCCGAAATTCGTCGCGGTGAGGACGCCTTCCACCAGCAGGCCCGGCCCGCGCCGCAGGTGATACGTCACGGGCAGGCCGCTGCTCGCCGTGGCCTGGAGCTGCACGGGCCGCCCCGGCGGCAGCACCGCCGCCTCGGCCGGAGCCTGCCACGACACCGTCTGCTGCCCGAGCGTGACCTCCACCGTGCGATCCAGTTCCGCCACGGAGAAGAGCTGGTCCCCGGCCTGGGTGGCGCGCACCACGACGGTACCGGCCCCGGTGAACTCAATCCGGCCGCCCGCCACCCGCGCCGGCCCGGACAGGACGCGGAAGGTGACCGGCAGCCCGGAACTGGCCTTGGCCTCGAGCAGGACGGGGGCGTCGGTGGCCACGGCGAACGGCCACAGCGCGAACTCCAGCGATTGCCGGATCCGGTCCTCGATCTTCACCAGACGCAACCCCCCCACATCATCCGCCACGGCGGCGGCCCGGCCGAGGACCGCGACGCGCCGGGCCACGCCGGGCGTGTCCGTGCCGGCCAGCAGGACCGGTGCCGCCGGGGCCGTGAGGTCGAAGACCAGCAGGCCGGCCGCCCCATCCGCGACGTACGCGCGGGCTGCGTCAATCCGCACGCCTTCGGCCGTGCCCGCCGTGTCCTCGACCCTCAGGAGCTGGGGCCGCTGGGGGTATTCCACGGAAACCACCGCCAGCCCCGCCGTGCCATCGGCCACATAGGCGAGGTTTCCGACGACCTGCACCGCGAGTGCCGATCCGGGGGTGTCCAGTGCGCCCAGGCTCAGCGGCGTTGTGGGCCGGCTGACATCAAGCACCAGCAGGCCGGCCAGGCCATCAGCCAAGTAGGCCGTACCGCCGACCACCTGCACCGCCGTCGCGCTGCCGCGCGTGTCGTAGCTGCCCAGACGCGCGGGCGCGGCGGGATTCGTGACGCTGAAGATTTGCAGGCCCGCGCCGCCGTCCGCCACGAAGGCCAGCGCGCCGTCCACCTCCAGCCCGAGCGCGTGGCCGGGGGTGTCGTGGCCGCCCACCCACACGGGCGCCGCGGGATTGCTCACATCCACGACCTGCAGGCCCGCCGCGCCGTCGGCGACGTAGGCGAGGTTTCCCAGCACCTTCACGTCCTCCGCGCTGCCGGGCGTGTTGTACACGCCCAGGGCCGCGGGCCGGTCCGGATCGCCCAGGTCAAGAATCCGCAGGCCGGCGGCGCCATCGGCGAGGTAGGCCAGCGTGCCCGCCAGCGCGAGGCCGCGGGTCCGTCCAGCCGTGCCGGCCATGCCCAGCAGCGCCGGGACGGACGGTGTGGTGATGTCCAGGAGCTGCACGCCATCCGCCACATCCGCCACGGCCAGCCGCGTCCCCGCGGCGGCGAGGGCGTGCGCCGTCCCCGGGGTGTCCAGCCCGCCGACCCGCACCGGCGCGGCCGGATCTGCCACGTCGAGCACGTGCACGCCTGCGGGGCCGTCGGCCAGGTACATCAGATCGCCGGAACGCCACATCCCGTACGCGATGCCGGGCGTGTCGTAGGTGCCCACGCGCACCGGCGTGCCGGGGTCGGCAAGGCTCACGATCTGGAGGCCGGAGAGGGCATCCGCCAGGTACGCCAGCCCGTCCGCGACCTGCACGGCCCACGCGGTGCCGTTGCCGCGGAAGCGTCCGCGCAGCATGGGCGCGGCGGGATTGGCCACGTCCAGCAGCAGCAGGCCGGCCACGTCGTCGGCCACGCAGGCGAGGCCGTTGGTGACCCAGACGCCGCGGGCGAATCCGACCGTATCCACGCCGCCCACCCGCACGGGCGCACCGGGGTCGCCCACGTCCACGATCTGAAGACCGGCCTGGGCATCCGCCACATAGGCCAGCGTGCCCGCCAGATGCACGTCCAGCGCGAAGCCCGGCGTGTCCAGCCGGCCGAGCGGCACCGGGGCGGCGGGATCGCGCAGGTCCATGATCTCCAGGCCGCCCTCGCCGGTGGCCAGGTACGCGTGCGTCCCTCCGACCTGCAGGCTCCGTGCCTCGCCGGCGGTGGCCAGCCCGCCAAGCCGCTGTGGCGCCTCCGGGCGGCTCGCATCAAGGATGGCCAGCCCGCCCGTGCCCGCCGCCACCAGCACGAGTTCACCGGCGAAGGCCACGTCGTAGGCCTCGCCGCGTGGGTGGCCGGGCCAGGTTGCGCCCAGGGGCAGCCGCAAGTCCGAGAGGTTGACGGTCAGCAGGGCGCTCGCCGGAAAGAAGCCGGCCGTGCCCGCCTGTTCGGCCAGCAGGGTGATCGTGCCCGGGCCGGTGATCGTGAGGGCGGCGTCCTGCACCAGGCCGGGGCCGCTGAGCACGCGGAGGTTCACGGGCAGCCCGCTGCTGGCCGTGGCGACGAGCGGGTGCACCTTCCCCGGCGGCAGAACTTCGCCGGCGGCCGGCGCGGTCCACGAAACGGTCTGCTGCAGCCGCGTGGACGCAAAGGAACGCTCCTCGCGGAAGGGCAGGAACTCCGCCGAGCCCGCATTCTCCATCACCACGACCAGCGTGCCGTAGTCGGTCGCGGTCAGCGTGTCCCCCGTGATGACGCCCGGGCCGCTGACCAGGCGGAAGGTCACCGGCAGGCCATCCTCAATCGCGGCCACCAGCGGCTGCGGGTGCCCGACCGGCAGCGAGCCGCCGGGCTGCTGCCACGCGATGCGCTGCGCACGCTGCTGCACGGGCAACGTCAGCTCCTGGCGGAAACGCAGGTAGGCGTCCGAGCCCGCGTTTTCCACCACCAGCGTCAGCGTGCCGACGCCCGTGGTCGTCAGCACGCCGTCGGCGATGACGCCCGGCCCGCCCAACACACGCACGGTGACCGGCAGGCCGCTGTCGAGTTCGGCGCCCACCGGGTACGACTTTTCCGGGGCGAGGAACGGCTGCCACCAGGGGGGCGACGGCTGGAACGCCACGAGCCGCTGCTCCAGCTTCCACGCGCGGATGGTGCGTTCCTCGCGCGCCGAGGTAAACCCGTCGCCGGCCGCCACCTCCGCCCGCAGCACGACCTGGCCCGCATCGGCGAAGCGCAGCTCCCGCCCGTCCCAGATGGCCGGACCGGAGACGACCGAGATGGCGACCGGCCGGCCCGTGTCGGCCGTCGCGATGAGGGCGAGCGGGCCGGCCGGGAGCTGCACCTCGGCGGGAACATCGAAGGTCACTTGTGGCCGGATGCCGGTCTCGTGGCGGAGGATCTGCAGGCCGCCGTACGTCTCCGCGGAATAGATCAGATCATCTTCCACCAGCGCGCGGCGCGCAAAGCCGGCGGTGGGATGCGACCCGGCGAGGCGCGGGGCGGAGGGCAGGGTGAGATCCCACGCCTGAATCCCCCCGGCCCCGTCGGAGACGAAGGCCAGATGGCCCCGCAACCGAAGGCCCATGGCCGTCCCCGGCGTGTCGAACCGACCCACCACCACCGGGGCCTCGGGCACGGTGCGGTCCAAGATCCGCACTCCGCCCTGCTGTTCCGCGACGCCGATGCGCCCGGCGTCCAGCACCACGTCGCCGGGCGGGCCGAAGTTGAACAGGCGGCCGAGCGAGCCCAAGGCCCAAGGATTGGAGACGTCCACCACGTTAAGCGCATTGGAGACCACGACGGGCGGATTCCAGCCCACCGTGGCCTTCAGCATCTCGCCGACGTAGGCGATGTTGCCCTCGACCTTCACGCTGGTGACGGCATCGACACCCCTGAAAGGTCCGGCCGGGTAGCCGCCAATGGCGACCGGGGCGTCCGGATTGGCGACGTCCACGATCACCAGCCCGCCCGTCCAGTCCGCCACGAACGCGACCCGGTCGCGGACATGCACCGCTTGGGCCAGCCCCGGGGTGTCGTAGCCACCGCGCGGCACCGGCGCCACCGGGTTGCTGACGTCCACCACGCGCAGGCCGCTTTCCCCGTCCGCCACGAAGGCGAGATTCCCGACCACCTGGACGTCGTAGGCGGTGCCGGCGGTGTCGAGCCCGCCGGCCCGTACCGGCGAGGCGGGATCGCTCACGTCCAAAATCTCCAGGCCGGCCGCGCCCGCCGCCACATGCAGCAGCGGTCCGGACTTGGCCACCGCCTGGGCATGGCCGGGCGTGCTCCCGGCCCACACGCGGGTCAGCTGGACGTCGGAGGGATGCAGCATGCGGACCTCGCTCACGGGGGCCGTGTGCTCGTCGCCGGCCTGCTCCGCCAGCACGAGCAGCGTGCCGGGCGCGGTGAGCGTGAGCTGGTTGCCCTCGACCCGGGCCGAGCCTTGCAGCACGCGGAAGGTCACCGGCAGGCCGCTGCTGGCGCTGGCCACGAGCGCCTCCGCCATCCCGAGCCGCAGCCGTGTGCCCGGAGCCGGCGCCGACCACGTCAGCGTCTGGGCGGTCTTTTCGACCGTCACCGTCCGCTCCTCGCTTACTGGCACGAACTGCGCGTTGCCGGCCTGCTCGGCACGCACCACCACCGGGCCTGAGCCCGGACCCTGCGCGACGAGCTGCCGGCCCACGACGGCGGCCGGCCCCGAAACCACGCGGAACGTCACCGGCAGGCCGCTGCTGGCGGTGGCCGTCAGCGGATGCGACTGCCCGAGCCGCAGCCGCGCGCCGTTGGTCGGCGAAGTCCAATCCAGCGTCTGCTGCACGGCCGTCAACCGCATGGCCGCCAGCAGCAGCACGCCTGCAAGCCTGGGCAGCCAACCGACGCGTACGGAGCCGGTGAGGGGGTTCACGGGGCAAATACTTGGACGACGCCGATCCTCTCGTTGGGGGAATACCGGAGAAAAGGGGAAAAAACGCCCGCCCCGCGGGCAAGCTGGCGGCCCGGTCTGCGGGCGTCACGAGGCGGCCGTGCGAACTTCGCCGCTTTCCATCCGGCGGGGCGGGCGGTTTTCCTCCAGCGCGTGCTGCAGGAGCGCTTCGCCAACGTCCGGCCGGTGATCGTGCGCGAGCTGCGGGCGCAGGCGCGCTCGCCGGCGTACCTGCGCGTGCGGCTGCTCGCGGCCGGGCTCGCCATCGGCGCGCTTGGCCTGATGGCGACGAGCGCCGGGCTCCTGCGCGCGGGCAACGGCGACGAGGCGTTCGTGCCGCTGCACCTCGGGATGGTCTTCCTGCTGTGCCTGCTCGGGCCGGCGCTGACGGCGGATGCGATCAGCCGCGAACGCCGCGAGGGCACGCTGCCGCTGCTCTGGCTGTGTTCCCTGCGGCCGGACGACGTGCTGCTAGGCAAGCTGGCTGCTCACGGCCTGGTGCTGCTCACGGCATGGCTGGCGGCCGCGCCGGTGTTGCTGGTTCCGTTGCTGCTCGGCGGGGTCAGCGCGGGACTGATCCTGAGCCTCCTGGCCATTGAGGCGGGCGTGGGCGGCGTCTGCCTCTCGAGCGGGCTGCTTGCCTCGACGTGGTCCAAGCGCGCGGAGCGCAGCCTGCTCTCGGCCTACTTCATTGCCGGCTGCATGCTGGCGATGGGCTTCTTCCTTTACATTCTATTGGTGGCCGTATTCGTGCTCGGCAAGGCACCTTGGCTTGAGAACCTGCCAGACTGGATCTTTGGGGCGGTGATGGTGGTTGTCATCTTGGGAGGTGCCGCTTGCCTGATGGCGCTGCAGCTGCGCGCCGCGCGGGACGCGCTGCTAATTTACTGGCACCGGCCGATCTCGCTGGAAGACATCACCGGGCCGGTCCCGGTGCCGCCGCCGCCGGTACGAGTCGCGATTCCCGCGCCAGTGGACGCGCCCCGGCCGCCGCCCGTGCTTTCGACGGAAGACCCCCTCGCACTGTGGCTGCGGAAGCGGCAGCGGCGGCTGGCGCAACGCTGGCTCGAGCGCGAGCCGGCGCGGGTGCTCGCCCTGCGGCAGCCGGCGGAGGCGATGCTTCTGCCTGTCCTGGCTGCGGGCGGGGTGGCGGGCTTCTGGCTGCTGTCGGCGATGGGCGGCGCACAGGGTGCCGCGCCGTTTTTCGGGCTTTTGTCCCGCTGGGCCGGGGCGCTTACGGCGGCGTGGGCGTTCCGCTCCCTGGTCTGGTCCAGCCTGATGGAGCCGCTGCTGGCAACGGTGCAGCCGGCGCGGTCGCTGCTGCGCGCGCACGTCTGGGCGCATCAACGGCTTTTTGGGCCGACGCTGCTCGTGCTGGCGGCCGGCACGGCCTGCGAGGCCGCGGCGACAGACGAGCCGTGGCGGCTGACCTGGCTGGCCGGGCCGGCGGCGATGTACTGGGCCGCGCCGCGCATCGGGGCGTGGGCGTCGCTGCGGTTCCGCAGCTTCATCGTGGCGATGTTGGTGACGGTGTCCCTGGGCCTGACCCTGCCGGCGATCGCGGGGCAGGGCGCATTGGCGTGGATCATGACGGTGCTCGCGCAGCTCGAACATCCGGGTTTGGCCGGGATGCTCCGCTCGATTCCTGTGATCGTGGGCGTGGCGGTGCTGCTGGTGACGGGGGCGCTCGCGGGTCGGGCCGCTGCGGGCCGGCTGGAGAGCCGCCAGGGCTTCGCGCATTTGCTGACCGAGTGAGGGCGGATCCAAATCGCAGGCTCCAAGCTCCCGCTTCAACGCCCTACCCCAACCATGGGGCCTGGGGGCGGCGCCCGTACCCGCTTGCCAACGGCCGGCCGGCACCGGAGATACCCGCGCATGAAGTCCGCCTACGAGCTCGCGATGGACCGCCTCCAGCAGCAGTCACCCACCGTCGCGCTGAACGATGCGCAGAAGCGCGGGATCGCCGAGCTGGAGTCGCAGTACAAGGCGAAGCTGGCGCAGCGCGAGATCGCGCTCGAGGGCGAGGCGGAGGCCGCGCTGGCCGCGGGCGACTTCGACAAGGCGGGCGAGCTTCGCCAGCAATTGGCGCACGAAAGGAAGAAGCTCGGTGCGGAGCTGGAGGAGAAGAAGGAGCGGGTCCGCCGGGGCGGGAAGTAGCGGCGGTGCCCGAAGCGGGGCGACCCCGCGGAGTTATGTCCGGATGCCCGCTGAAGTTTCCCGGCCTCCCTGTGCGTTGAAAAAACCATCGCGGCCACCGGCTGTCGCGGGGCACAGTACCCCGGTCCACCTGCCATGAATGCCCAGTCCGCCATCTTCCGCCGCCGCGCCGCGGCCCGCGGCTTCACACTGATCGAGCTGCTCGTGGTGATCGCGATCATCGCCATCCTTGCCTCGATGCTCCTGCCGGCGCTGGCCAAGGCCAAGAGCAAGGCGCACTCGATCAAGTGCCTGAACAACCTCAAGCAGATCGGCCTCGCGAACTACATGTACTTCACCGACGAGGGGAAGCCGGTGGCCTACGACAACTGGCCGGACCTGTGGATGCGTCGGCTCGCCGTGCGCTACAACGCGATCAACCAGGTCCGCTACTGCCCCACCGCGCCCGAGCGCAACGCCACCCAGCTCCGCCGCGACCGGGGCGCCACCGGCCACACCACCCGTGCGTGGCTTGTGGACGGCGGTGGTACCAACCTCTTCCAGGGCAGCTACGCCCTCAACGGATGGCTGTACACGGACGACCCCTTCACCACCGCCGAGAAGCACAAGCGCTTCCAGAACGAGAGCGACGTCTCGTCGCCCTCGCGCACGCCGTTCTTCTGCGACTCCATCTGGGTGGACGCCTGGCCGCAGGAAACCGACCGGCCGGCACGCAACCTGTTCAATGGGGACGACTTCGCCGGCGGCGGCCTGTCGCGCGTGGCCATCCCGCGCCATGCCGCGAACCCCGCCGCGGCCCCGCGCAGCTTTGACCCGAAGAACCAGCTCCCCGGCGCCATCAACGTCGCCTTTGCCGACAACCACGTCGAGCTGGTGAGGATCGAGAAGCTCTGGGAGTACGACTGGCATCGCACCTGGAAGCAGCCGGCCCCGCGCCCGGGCCGTTGAGCATGCCCGCTGCGCCCTGCGGAAGTCTGGTCACGAACTCAAGCGGTGGTGGCGGCCTCCGGCTTCTGGCGCGGGTGCCTTGACCGCGTAATCCTCCGGCTGCGCGATCCTGGGGCCGCGCGGGAGCGTGGCGAAGCGGCGGGCGAGGCGATGGGCGAAGGCATGGCCGCGGGGCCCGGGGGTGGGCGGTCGCTCTACGCGTGCGATTTTTTCGGCAGCCGGCGTTGCTTCGTGGACGAGCAGTGGCTCTTCACCGACGAGGACGCCCTGGCCGGGCCCACCGTCGGCGCGGCGCGGCGAAACACGAGGAAGCGCTCGTCGCCATTCGGCCTCACCGATACCAGCCGGAGTTGCGCGGCCTCCGCAAGCCGGGTCGCTCCTAGGCCCTCGGCAACCTGCGGAGCAGCCCGGCCGCCGAAGACGAACGGGCAGAGGGTGAGGTGCAGCTCGTCCACCAGGCCGGCGGCGAACATCGCGGCGTTCAGCGCGCCGCCACCTTCGCAAACGAGCCGGCGCACGGCCCATTCCGCGGCCAGCCAACGCAGCGCCGCGGGCAGGTCCACTTCACGCCGGCCAAACACCACGACCCGGCCGCCGGCCCCCTCCAGCGCCCGGCGGCGGGCGGCGGGGCAGGCCGCGCCCACAAGCACGACCACGGGGGCCGCGCCACGCCGGAACACGGCCGCGTCCGGCCTCAGGCCGCCGCTCCCGCTGACGATCACGCGCAGCGGCTCCGCGGACAGGCCGCGCCGACGGCGCAGGGCGGTGAGGCGCGCGCCGCCGTTGCGCAGGGTCACCTCGCCGCTGTTCACGGTGGCCGCGCCGCAGAGGACGGCGTCCGCGGTGGCGCGGAGTGCGTACAGGTGATCGAGGTCGCGCGGGCTGCCGAAGGTGGCCACGCGCCGGTTGGCCGTGGCGATCTTGCCATCCGCGGTCATGGACATGTTGACTAGCACGAACGGGCGGGCGACGGGGCGGGGCATGGGGAGGTTTCGAGGACGAGGAGGGGGACGAGGAAGAGCACGATTCAGAGGAGCAGCATGGCATCCCCGTAGCTGAAGAAGCGGTAGCCTTCGCGGACGGCCTCGGCGTACGCGGACAGGATGAAGTCACGGCCGGCGTACCCGCCGGGGTCCGCGTAGGCGCTGACGAGCATGAGCAGCGTGGAACGCGGCAGGTGGAAGTTCGTCAGCAGCGCGTCCACGGCCTGAAAGCGGTGCGGCGGGCGGATGAAGATCCGCGTGCGGCCGGCCCCGGCCACTATCCGGCCGCCCTGTTCGGCGGCGACGGACTCGAGCACGCGCAGGGCGGTCGTGCCGACGGCGACGACGCGCCCGCCGCGCGCCCGCGCGGCCGCGCAGGCGGCGGCGGTTTCCGGCGGCACCTCGTAGGCCTCCTCGTGCATGACGTGGTCGGCCATGCGCTCGGCCTTCACCGGCGCAAACGTGCCCAGCCCGACATGCAGCGTGACCTCCGCGCGGCCGAGGCCGGCGGCGGTCAGCGCGTCGAGCAGCGCAGGCGTGAAGTGCAGGCCGGCTGTGGGAGCGGCGGCCGATCCCGTGGCCCGGGCGTACACGGTCTGGTAGCGGTCGCGGTCCGCGGCATCCGGCGCGGCGCGGCGGATGTAGGGCGGGAGCGGGATTTCGCCATGCACTTCAAGCCAGGCGCGCAGATCGGCCGTTCCAGTGAAGCGCAGGCGGGCGTGGCCCTCGGCATTCTTCTCCAGCACCTCGGCGGCGGCCCCGCCCGGCAGGGCGATCCGCGCGCCAGGCCGCAGGCGTTTGCCGGGCCGGACCATGGCCCACCAGGTGGCGTCCGGGGTTTCCTGAAGCAGGAGCAGCTCGGTTTCGCCCCCGGTTTCCGCGCGGCGGCCGCGAATCCGCGCTGGAAAGACCCGCGAGTTGTTCACCACCAGCAGGTCGCCCGGCCCGAGCAGGGCCGGGAGGTCGCGGATGCCCCGATGGCTCCAAGCCCGGGCGGTGCGATCCACCACCAGCAGGCGGCTGGCGTCGCGCACCGGGAGCGGTTGCTGGGCAATGAGTTCGGCCGGCAGGTCGAAGTCAAAATCCGCCGTCCGCAATTCGTCGCCGGCCGGGTGGGGCAGGGTGGGGGACGCGGGCGAATGAGCCGGGGTCGGAATCACGGGCGAAGCAGGCCGGCAAGGCGGTCCGGTGAAGAAAGGCAGCTCACGACAAGGTTTTCGTGGAGAAAAGATTGACCTTAGTGGGGCAAAGTGTAGAGAAAAGGGGCGTTGTGGGGCACTAACGCACAGCACCGTCGGGCCCCTTCACATGGTTGATCCGGCAAACCCAGCGCCAACAGCGACCACGCCACCTCCGGGTGGGGCGGCCGTGTTGCCGGTGATTTTCACCGGCCGGCACCGGCCGAAAGTGGACGACAAGCGGCGGATGCAGGTGCCGAGCGAGTGGCGGGGCGGACGCACGGGCGGCATCAAGTACCTGTTCGTGCCGGTGGCGCGGGACGGGTTTGACCCGGCGTTCATCAAGGTGCTTCCGGAGCATCGGCTGGCGAAGTTGTACCACCGCCTGGACGACTTGGACGAGTTCGATGACGAGGCCGACGCCTTGCGGCGGACGGTGGGCGCGGACTCCGTGCTCGTGGAGACCGACGGCGCGGGCCGGGTGTGCCTGCCGGACGAGATGGCGAAGGGAGCGGGGCTGAACGGCGAGGTGCTGCTCGTGGGGGCGATGGGACACTTTGAAATCTGGCCGCAGGCGCGGGGCGACGCCGCGCTGAAGGCCGACCGTCCGCGGGCGCTGGCGAAGCGCCGGGACCTGAAAGTGTGAGGTGCGACATGGCTGAGAGAGAACTGCTTTCCGTGAGCAACGCGCTCACCGCGCGGCCGGACCGGCCCGGGCGTTACCGGGTGCGGACGGACGTGTGGCCGCCCCGCTTCGGCGCCGCCAATGCACGCGTCACCCCGGCGAGGGCCACCCCCGCCGGCGACGCCGATGGCGCCCCCGCAACACCGGCCCCGGCAGGCCGTGGCACGCGCCTGGTGGAATGGGCGCGGGACTGGTTTGGCCTGCCGGGCAACCGGCGGCGCGGCCCGGCGGCCGTGCAGCCCGAGCTCCAGTTCCACGGCGTCCGGGCCGTGCGCAACGACCTGTTCCTTTCGGACGTGGAGTACGTCGCGCCGGCGCGGCGGCGGCTCTCGCCCGAATGCCGGGCGCGGCTGCTGGGCGCGTGGTGGACGCGGACCGCGGGCGCGGTGGGCCAGGCGGCGCGGATGCTGTGGTGAGGCGATGAACGGCGAACGTCATGACGGACCCGGCCCACATCCCGGTGCTGTTGCCGGAGGTGATCACGGGGCTGGGGCCGCGCGACGGCGGGCGCTACGTGGATCTCACGGTGGGTTTGGCTGGGCACGCGGCGGCGATCCTGCGGGCCAGTGGGCCGGGGGGATGGTTGTGGGGGTGCGATCGCGATGGACAGGCGCTGGCGGAGGCGCGGGCGCGGCTCGGGGCGGAGTTCCCGGGGCGCTTTGAACTCCGCCACGGCACGTACGACGCGCTGGCCGGCTGGCTCCCGGCGGGCGGTTGCGACGGCGTGCTGATGGATCTGGGCGTGAGCAGCCTGCAGCTCGACCGGCCGGAGCGAGGATTCAGCTTCCGGCAGGACGGGCCGCTGGACATGCGCATGGACCCGGGTCGGGGCGAAACCGCGGCGGACGTGGTGAACCACGCCCCCGTGGCGGAGTTGGAGACGTTGTTCCGGGAGCTTGGCGAGGAACGGCACGCGCGCCGGATGGCGCGGGCCGTGGCGGACATGCGGCAGACCACACCATTTCAATCCACGCGGCAGCTCGCGGCGTGCCTCGAGCGCGTCGTGCCCGCGCGCGGTGACCGGATCCATCCGGCCACGCGTGCCTTCCAGGCGCTGCGGATGCGCGTGAATGACGAGCTGGGCCTGCTGCGCCGCGGCCTGGCGGCGGCCTGGACCGCGCTGCGGCCCGGCGGCCGGCTGGCCGTGATCAGCTTCCACTCGCTCGAGGCGCGCGTCGTGAAGGAGTTTGGCCGCGACCGCGCGCGCGACTACGAGTTCGACGGCCCGGTGGACGTGCCGGAACTCCGCCGCCCGCGCCCGCCTGAGCTGGCCCTCCTCACCCGCAAGCCCGTCGAGCCGTCCGCCGAGGAAGCCGCCGCCAACCCCCGCGCGCGCAGCGCCCAGCTCCGTGTGTTCGGGAAGCTCCGCTGACCATGCCCCGCCGCCCCGACCACCACCGCAACGCCGGCTTTGCCGCCGTCATCCTGTACACCGCCGTGCTCATCGTCGCCGCCGGCGCGGCGCTCGTCGGCTACCTCAAGCTCAAGAGCGACGGCGACCGCCGCGAGGCGCAGATCGCGCGGCTGGACACACGGCTCCGGGCGCTGCGCGAAAACAACCGCAAGCTCGTGGCCCAGGTCGAGGAGCTGACCTCCTTCACCGCCGTCATGGCGCGCCTGCCGCGCGTCGAGGGCCTCGGCCCCGTGCCGCCCGACATGAAGCGCCTCCTGCCCGAGCCGCAGGCCGAGCCGCCGCTGCCCCTCCCCGCCGGCCCTGCGCTGGCCGCCCGCGCGCCCGCCCGCTGAACCATGACCCGCAGCTCCCAACGCCGCCGCCTGTTCGCCGCCGCCCTCCTCCTCGGGGCCGCGTTCGCCGGGCTGGGCTGGCGGCTCGTGGACGTGCAGGTGCTGCGCCATGCCGAGTTCCGCGCCAAGGCCGACCGCAAGCAGCACCGCGCCGAAGCCCTCCCCGCCCGCCGCGGCGAAATCCGCGACGTGCGCGGCGAACCCCTCGCCCGCAGCCGGCCCGTGGTGGACCTCGTCGCCGACCCGACGCTGATCGGCGACCGTCGCGCCGAGCTAATCCGGCTGCTCGCCCCGCGGCTCCGCCTGCCCACGGCGGAACTGGACGCCCTGCTCGCGCCGCAGTTCCTTCGCCGCCCGGGCGGCGAGCTGGTGCCCGACGAGTCCGTCACCCTGGTCCGCAACTTCCCGCTCGACGACTGGACCGCCCTCGAGGCCGTGCTGGCCACGAACCACTTCGGGTTTCCGGAGAAGCTCGCGCGGCGCGCGGACCGGGAGCAGTTGCTGCTGTTCCGCCGGTCCATCCGCGTGGACGGCGTGGGCCGCTACCTGCGCGACTATCCCAACGGCGCCACCGCGGCGGCGGTGATCGGCTACCTTGACGCCGCCGGGGCGGGCGCCGCGGGCATCGAGCAGCTCGTCCACCGCCGGATGCGTGGGACCGACGGCTGGCGCGAGTACGTGGTGGACCACCGCGGGCGGCGCATCCCCGCCGCCGGCGGCCAGGAGCTGCCGCCGCTGGCCGGGGACAACGTGTACCTCACGCTGGACACCGGCCTCCAGCTCATCACCGAGCGCGAGCTTGCCCGCGCCGCCGCCGAGCACCGTTCGCTGCGCGCCTGCGGCGTGATGCTCCAGCCCGCCACCGGCCGGATCCTCGCGATGGCCTCGTGGCCGCCCTTCGACCCCGCGGCGCGCATGGCCGGCACCAACGAAATCCCGGAACGCTGGAACCTCGCCACCGCCTGGGCCTATGAGCCGGGCTCCACCTTCAAGATCGTTGCCGCCACCGCGGCCCTGAACGAGAGGCTGGCCTCGCCCGGGGAAACCATCTTCTGCGAGAACGGACATTGGCGGAACGGCCCCGTCAGCCTCAGCGACGACCAGGGACACGCCTATGGCGCGCTCACGCTTCAACAGGTGATCGCCAAGTCCTCGAACATCGGCACCTACAAGCTCGCCCTCCGCCTCGGTCCCGCCCGGTTGGACGCGTACCTCCGCGCCTTCGGCTTCGGCCAGCGCACCGGCGTCAACTACCCTGACGAGAGCGCGGGCGTGCTCTCCCCGTCGCCCTGGGGACCGGTCGAGTTCTCGCGCATTCCCATCGGCTACACCATCGCGGTCACGCCCATGCAGCTCGCGCTGGCGACGGCCGCGTTGGGCAACGACGGCCGGCTGATGCGGCCGATCCTCATTGACCGGATCGAGAACGCCCAGGGCCGGCTGCTCGCCCAGGCCGAGCCCCAGGTGGTGCGCGAGATCTGCCGGCCCGAGGTCGCCGCGCAGATGCGTCGCGCGCTCCGCGACGTCGTCGAGGACGGGACCGCCGCGAAGGCCCGCCTGGAGCGCTACTCCGTCGCCGGGAAGACCGGCACCGCGCAGAAGATTCCCTACCGCACCAACGGCCACTACGCGTCCTTCGCCGGCTTCCTGCCCGCGGAGCGCCCGGAACTGTGCATCCTCGTCATCTTCGACCAGCCGCCCGGCGCGCCGACCTACTACGGCGGCGTGGTCGCCGCCCCGGCCTTCCGCGCCATCGCGGAGCAGGCCGTGGCGTACCTCGGCCTGCCGCCCGACCTGCCCGTGCCCGAAGCCGAGCTAGCCCAGCGCTGATTCCCATGCTGCTGCATCACTTGATCCATTCCCTCGATCCGCTGGCCGTGGACGGCCCGCTCGACCGCGATGTGTCCACCATCAGCTGCGACGTGCGCTCCGCCCGGCCAGGCAGCCTGTACGTGGCCGCTCCGGGCCTCGCGCCCGCGGCCGCCGAGCGCGTGCTCGAGGCCGAGGAGCGCGGCGTCAGCGCCGTGATCTGCGAGCGCCGCCCGCACCTGCCCGGCCCGGCCACGCGCATCTGCGTACGCGACGCCCGTGAGGCGCTGGCCCGCGTGTCCGCGAGCTTCTACGAGCACCCGGCCGCGCAGCTCCGGCTGATCGGTGTCGCCGGTGGCCGTGCCCGTGCGCCGCTGGCCTACATCCTGCGCCACCTGTTCGAGGCCGCCGGCCGGCCGGCCGGCCTGCTCGGAACGCTCGGCCACCGGCTTGGCAAGCGGTTCATCCCGGCCCCGCGCTGGTCCCCCACCGCGCTGGAGATCCATCCCATGCTCGCCGGCCTCCTGCGTGGCGGCCTCCGCACCTGCCTCGTGGAGATCACCCCGGAACTGGTTGCCTCGCGCCAGCTCGCCGGCCTTGGCTTTGACACGGTCGTCCATGCGCCCGGCGGCGGGGACTGCGGGCTGCCCGCCGCCGACGGCCCGCAGCGCCCGCGCGCGGTCCGGCTGGCGTCCGCGCCGTCACTCTCCCCCTTCGACCGCTCGACGCTGCACGCCGGCGGCTCCGCGGCCCGGATGTACGTGGCGGGCCGGCAAGTGACGGTGCGCGTGCCGGTCACGGGCCGTTCGCTGCTGCGGCTCGCCTGCGCCGCGGTCGAGGCGGGCGTCGCCTGCGGCCTCGACCTCGACTCCATGCTGCGGGCGCTGGCGGAGCTGCCGCCCGTGCCCGGCCACCTCGAACCCGTGCCGGGAACGCGTGACTTTGGCGTCTTCGCGGACGCCGCGTCGGACGCGGATGGGCTGCGCAGCGCGCTGGCCGACCTCCGCGAGCTGGCCCACGGCCGGCTGCTGGTGCTGCTCGGTGCGTCAGCCGCGGCCGGCACGGCCGGCGCGCGCGAGCTGGGCCGGGTGGCCGCCCGCATCGCGGACCACGTCGTCGTGACCACGCACAACCCCGGCCGTGAATGCCCCGCGCGTCTCGCCAGGGCGCTGGTCGCCGGCCTCGAGGACTTCGCGCCGCCCATCCATCAGACCGTGCTCGACCGCCGCCTCGCCATCGCCGCGATCCTGCGCGAGGCGCAGCCCGGCGACTTGGTGCTGCTGGCCGGCAAGGGCCACGCGGCCTACCAGGAATACGACGATGCCGTGGCGCCCTTCGACGACCGGCTGCACGCCGCCGCGGCGCTGGAGGAACGGCGCGCGCGCTGAGGGACATGTTCACCGCCCCGCTGCATGACCTGACCGGCCCGCTCCACGCGGAGCCGCTCGGCGTGCCCTCGGGCGCCGTCGCGGCGGGCGTGTCCACGGACTCGCGGAGCTGCCCTCCGGGGGCGCTGTTCATGGCGCTGCGCGGCGACCACTTCGACGGTCACCGCTTCGTGCCCACGGCACTGGCGGCCGGCGCGGTGGCGGCGGTGGTGGCGCGGGACCGGGCGGCGGACCTGACCGGCCCGCGGCTGGCCGTGGATGATCCGCGCGCCGCGTTCGGCCGGCTGGCGGCGTGGTGGCGGTCGCGCTTCCAACTGCCGCTCGTGGGCGTCGCGGGATCGAATGGCAAGACGACGACGAAGGACCTGATCGCGGCCGTGCTGGGCGCGCGGTTTTCCGTCGTGGCCAGCGAGGCGAGCTTCAACAACGACGTGGGCGTGCCGCACACGCTGCTGCGGGTGGGCCCGGGGCATGGGGCGGCGGTGCTCGAGCTGGGCACGAACCATCCCGGCGAGCTGGCCCGGCTGGTCTCGCTCGCCCGCCCGACGCTCGGCGTGCTCACCCACATCGGCGAGGAGCATCTCGAGTTCTTCGGCTCGGTGGCCGGCGTGGCGGAGGAGGAGGGCTGGCTGGCGGAGCTGCTGCCTGCGGAGGGCACGCTGTTCATCCCGGACGAGGGGCGCTGGTGGCCGTCCGTGGCGGCGCGGACGGCGGCGCGCGTGGTGCGCGTGGGCCGCACTCCCGGGGCCGACTGGCGCGTGCTGCGCGCGGAGGCGGACGGGCGGGGGACGACCTTCGAGGTGGCCACGCCCGCGGCGGCGCTGTGCGGCGCGTACCGCGTGAACCTGCTCGGCGCGCACCAGGTGGGCAACGCGTTGCTCGCGCTGGCCGTCGGCGGCGCGCTCGGCCTGACGCGCGAGGAGCTCCAGCGCGGCCTCGCCGCCTGTCCCGCGCCCACGCTGCGGATGCAGGCCTGGGAGCACGCCGGCGTCCGCGTGCTGGACGACTGCTACAACGCCAATC
>JBJXFY010000011.1:0-4076 GCA_046155815.1 Limisphaerales bacterium
TTCGCGGCGGACGCGGTAGAGGCCGCCCGGCACATCGCCCTTGGCGAGCTGCGAGCTGGGGCAGCAGAGCTTGTACCAGCCGCCGGTGTCCACGATCAGCAGCGAGCCGTCCGCGTCCGCCAGCACGTCGGTCGGATGGAAGTCCACGTTGTCGCTGACCACGAAGTCCGTGGTGTCGCTGGCGTAGGTCGCGCCGCTGCGGCGCAGGACGTGGCGCGTGACCTTGTGGAGGTTGAAGGACGTGGCGAAGAAGTTGTCGCGAAAACCCGTGCCCAAGCCCTCGCCTTCGTACCGGCACAGGCCGCTCGGCGCGGCGGCGCCCATCTGCACGAAGGGCTGCGCCAGCTCCGGCCCGGCGCGCCGCGCCCCGGGGTCGTCCAGCACGTCGTTCACCTTGCCGAACACCGCGCCGTACGCCGCATGCGCCACGCCATCGCGGAAGCCCGGTTGGCTGAAATCAATGAACGTGCTCGTGAACAGCGCCTCGCCGTCCGGCGTGAAGGCGACCCCGACCGGGTTGTCCATGCCGCCCGTCATCACCACGTCGAGGCCCGTGCGGTCGGGGCGCATGCGGAAGATGTGCGCCGCCCGGGTGCGGAAGGCGCGGCCGTCGCCCAGAATGTGCGTCTGCTCCGCGAAGGCGCCCTTGGTCCAGTAGAGGAACCCCTCCGGTCCGGGGTACGGGCCGTGCAGGTCGTTGGCGCAGCCGGTGAGCGTGCCGCCCTTGAACCACTCCTCGCGCACGTCGGCCCGGCCGTCGCCGTCCGTGTCCTTGAAGCGCCACAGGCTCGGCGGCCCGGCCACGTACACCCAGCCGTCGTGCCAGAGGCAGCCCTGCGGGAACATCACCTTGTCCGCGAACACCACCGACTGGTCGAAGCGCCCGTCGCCGTCCGTGTCCTCGAGCCGGAGGACGCGCGCGCCGGGGTTCTTGAGCTGCTCGTCCGGCTTTGCGTTCGAGCCGTCGGAGTCGGTGACGTAGAGGCGGCCCTGGTCGTCGAAGCTGGCGCTCACCGGCCGTGGTGCGAGATCCGGTCCGGCGGCCAGCTCGATGGTAAAGCCGGGCGGGAGGGTGAAGATGTGGGCATTGAGGGACTTTGCGGTGGCCTGGATCGCGGCGGCCGGGAGCAGGAAGGTGGCAAGCAGGGCGACGCGTCGCATGGGCGGGTTCTACCCGCCCGGCGCGGCAAAAGGCAGGTGAAATGATGCGGCCTCGGAACTTCGGGCAGGGCGTGGGGCTGCGGCCGTCGGCCCGGCCCACCGGCGGACTCCGGCCGGAAGATTTCCCTCGGCCCGGGCATCCGGCGGCCGCGTTGCAGCGTTGTCACCGATGGCCTTCGGGCTTGCCGTCCATGCTCGCGCTCACTAAATCCTTCGGCGTTCGCCGCGCCTCGCGCGGCCACGCCGCAACGTGGGCCGGCCTGCTGCTCTGGCCGGATTTCCGCCGTCGC
The DNA here is from genome assembly GCA_046155815.1 of Limisphaerales bacterium. GTDB lineage: Bacteria > Verrucomicrobiota > Verrucomicrobiia > Limisphaerales > CAIMTB01 > JBJXFY01. The sequence goes on from JBJXFY010000011.1 coordinate 1,452, forward strand.
GAAGGCCCCATGCCCGAGTCCGCCAGCCCCAGCCGCCTGTTGGTCGAGCCCGCGCTGCTTCAGCGCGTGGGCGCGCGCGAGGCGGTGGCGTTTGGCGAGCTGTACGACCGCGCGGCGCCCACCCTTACCGGCGTGGCGGCGCGGATGCTGTTCGATTCCCGCGATGTCGAGGACGTGCTGCAGGACGTGTTCCTCCAGGTCTGGGAGCGGGCGGCCGTGTACGAGCCGGCCCTGGGCTCGCCGCTCGCGTGGCTGGTCACGCTGACCCGCAACCGCTGCCTGGACCGGCTGCGCGCCCTGCGGCGCCGCAGCCGCGCGCTCGAGCCGATGGGCGAGAACACCCCGGAACCGGTCGCGCCGGACCCCCACGCCGCGACCCGGGCCGTGGCGGCGGATGAGGCCGCGCGAGTGCGCGTCGCGCTTGCCGGCCTGCCCGCCGAGCAGCGGGATGTGCTGGACCTCGCCTTTTTCGGCGGGCTGACCCAGACCGAGATCGCCGGGCGCCTCGGCAAGCCGCTGGGCACCGTCAAGGCGCGCATCCGCCGCGGCCTCCTCCGCCTCCGCGAAACGCTGGAGGACGCGCCCACCTGACGAATGCCACGAGCGTGTTATTTTCCCGTGCCGGCCGGCTGCCGGCCCAAGCCGTAATGAAGCCGGAAGAACTCACGGAACTCGCCGCCCTGCAGGCAGTCGGCGCCCTCGACGGCGCGGACGCCGCCGCGTTTTGCGGTCGCCTCACCGCGGGTGACGGCCGCGCCTGGGCGGAGTTCCGCGCCTTCAACGAAGCTCTCGCCGCCGCCGCGGCCTCCCAGCCGGCCGCTCCCCCGGCCGGGCTGCGCGAGAAGCTGATGCGGCGCATCGGTGCGTCGGCGGCCCCGGCCCCGCCCGCCGTTCCCGCGCCGCCACCTCTGCCCGCCGGGGTGTTTCAGGTCTTCAATCCGGCCCGCCACGGCGACTGGCTTCCCGCGAGCGTACCCGGCGCGCGGTTCAAGATGCTCTCCTTGGACCTCCAACGGAACTTCGCGCTCCTGTATGCCCAGCTTGATCCCGGCACGCGTTATCCAGCCCATCACCATTCCGCCTCCGAGGAATGCTACGTGCTGACCGGTGACCTCACGACCGAAGGCCGGATGCTCCGGGCGGGCGATTTTTACCGTGCTGACGCCCACACTGACCACGAGGGGTTGTTCAGTGCGGAAGGCTGCACGGCGCTCTTCATCGTGCCGGCGCGCGACCTGTTGGCCGCCCTGCCGACCCCGTCGCCCTGAAGGGGTCCGGACACGGTGTAGCCCGCCCCTTGGGGATCACGCTCCCGGGTCATGACGGGTAAAGGTGTCGTTGGCCGGTCGCTGCGGCATTGTGCGAAACCGGTGACGTGACGGCAGGGCATCACCGGGCGTCCGATAAAGTCGTTCCACTATTCTTGTAACCCCGTCCGCCATTCTGCGAAGAGCCGTCGTGAAGGGGGTGGGGAGCCTCCTGGAGACAAGGAGATCAAGGTGGGGAAGGGCGGGGTCGGCCTAAAACAGGGGAGGGCCGGCCCCGCTTCGTTGTTCCCTTCCGGCTCGCGCCACGGCACGTCCCCGCCTGCGCCCGCGTTTGCCTCCATCGCCTCCGCCGGCTAAACCCCTCGCGCACCGCTGATGCCCGAGCGCCTCTCCATCGCCATCCCCACGCGCAACCGCCTGCCCTACCTGCGCGACCTGCTGACGGCCTTCGAGGCGCAGATCCGCGAGACCGGCGTCACGCCGGACGACGTGCGGCTCTACATCTCGGACAACGCCGCCACGGACGGGACGCCGCAGTTCTGCGAAGCCCTCGCCGCGCGCCTCCCGCACGTCCAATACTCTCGCAACCCGCAGAACATCGGCGCCGCGCCCAACGTCCGCCGCTGCGCCCGCCTCGCCCAAGGCCGTCACACCTGGATGCTTGGCGATGACGAACTCCTCGAGCCCGGAGCGTTGAAGAACGTCCTCGCCGCCCTCGACGCCGAGCCGGACCTCGGCCTGCTGCTGCTCTTCGACACGCGCTACGACAGCCGCCTGCCGCAGCCGAGCCGTTACGCCACCTACCGCGACTACGCCGCCACCTGCGCCCGGCTCAACGCGCACGCCCTCATCGAGACCACGCTCGTTTCCTCGAACGTCTATCGCTCGGACCTTTTCGACCACGCGCTTGCCGAGGCCAGCGATGGCACGGACTTCCCGCATTCTTACGCCTGGACCGCCGGGCTGATGCGCACGCCCGCGCCGGTGCTCGTGGCGGGCTTTCCGGCCATCACCGTCCGCCCGCGTCGCGCCGCCAGCGTGGACGGCGAATGGCCGCAACATCTCGAGAAGAGCTGGCTCGAACTCCTCCGCTGGCAGCGCGAAACGATGCAACTGCCGGAACTCGGCCCCGAGGCCGCCGTCGCCGAGGTGCGCCGCCGCTGGATGGCGCGCCTGAAGAAAAATCCGTGGGCCTACGTGCGGGACAACGCGGGCTTCCTCAAGGATCCGCAAGCGTGGAAGTTTTTCCTGAAGCGGTTCGGCTTCCACAGCCGGACGAAGTGAAGGCCGCCCCGCCCCGCCCACCCGCCGACGCGTCCGCGCCGCGCAAGATCATGCTGATCGCCGGCGAGCCCAG
>JBJXFY010000014.1:0-6796 GCA_046155815.1 Limisphaerales bacterium
CGTCCGCCGACGAGGACGGGGAGGGCGAGCCGGGGGACATGATGGAGTTCTTCCGCCGCGAGCTGCGCCGACGCATGGAGGAGCAGGGCCGGCCCATGCCCGAGAACTTTGGCCGCCCCACCGAGCAGGGCTCCGGCGTCATCTTCCGGCCGGACGGCTACATCCTCACCAACCGCCACGTCGTCGAGAACGCCGCCGAGGTGCAGGTCGAGCTGCAGGACGGCCGAAAGTTCAAGGCCGAGGTGCGCGGCGCCGACCCGCACTCGGACATCGCCGTGCTCAAGGTGGACGCCACCGGCCTGCCCGCCGCCACGCTGGGCGACTCCGCGAGGCTGCGCGTGGGCGAGTTCGCCATCGCCATCGGCGCGCCCTTCCAGCTTGATTACAGCGTCACCTTCGGCCACGTCAGCGCCAAGGGCCGCCGCGTCGTCTCCGACATGGAGATGATGGACCAGGACTTCATCCAGACCGACGCCAGCATCAACCCCGGCAACAGCGGCGGGCCGCTTGTGGACGTTGAGGGCCGCGTCATCGGCATCAACACCATGATCCGCGGGCTGAACACCGGCATCGGCTTCGCCGTCCCGATCAACCTCGCCCGCGAGGTCGCCGACCAGATCATCGCCCAGGGCCGCATCGTCCGCTCCTGGCTCGGCATCGGCATCGAGAACCTCCAGAACCTCGATGCAGCCGACCGCCCCGGCACTCCGGTGCCGGAAGGCGTCGTCGTCATGGGCATCAACCCCGGCGGCCCCTCCGACGGCTCCGACCTCCGCCGCCGCGACGTGATCGTGTCCGTGGACGGCGCGCCCATCCGCACCGTGGCCGACCTCAAGGCGCAGATCCGGGGCAAGCCGCCCGGCCAGGAGGTCGCGCTCGGGGTCTTTCGCGGCGCTGAGCAGCTCACGCTCAAGGTCGCGCCCGGCGAGCGCCCCGCCGAGATGATGGCCTCGCTCCGGCGCGGCGGCGGCCGTCCCCGTCCCGACCCCGCACCCGAGGTGGAGGCCGAAGCCGAACCAGGGAAGGAACTGGCCGCGAAGTCCGCCGAGCTCGGCCTGCTGGTGCGTCCCGTGCCGCCGGCGCTCGTGGCGGGTTACGGGCTGGAGGAGGACACCGGCGTGCTCATCACGCGGGTGCGGGCCGGCTCACCCGCCGCCGCGCTGGGGCTGCAGCCCGGCGAGGTCGTGACTCGCGTGAACCGCCGCACGGTGCGGAACGTGGAGGAGTTTGAAACGCAGCTCGCCGCCGGCGACCTGAAGCGCGGCATCAGCCTCACCCTCGTCGGCGAGGAGGGCCGCCGCTTTGAGGTGCTGAAGGCGGAGTGAGCGGCTGGCGGCGGCGCCCGGTTTCCCGGACTTCCAGCGTGAAGGCGAATCGCCGTCGTGCTGGCGTAGAAAAGGGGCCGGGCCGGAGGCCGGCGCTCCACCTCACGGTTTCCGCAGGCGGAAAAAGCGGGCGGGCAGGTTCGCCGGCGTGACGTGGGTCCGCCCGGCCGGGGACGGCACCACCGCCTGCCACCCGGCCGCGTCGCCCAGCGCGGCGCGGAACTCGAGCACGTAGCCGTCCCGATCCCACGTCAGCACGGCCTCCCCGCCCGCATTCCGCGTCACGCTGAGCGTCGCGTCGCCGCCCATGGTGGGCGCCGCCAGCACGCCGATGAAGCCGCCCACCAGCGTGAACGTCCCGCCCGCCAGGGTGCCCGCATCCGCCTGCCCCGCCGTGCCGGTGAGCACATACTGCCCGCCCGTGCTCGTGCCACCGCCGCCTGCCGCCGTGGGCGCCGCCAGCACGAAGGCCCCGCCGGCCGATTCGGCGGCCGACCTGGCCAGGGTGGAAAGCCCCAGCAGGGCCGCGTGCAGCCAGACTGCTTTCATCGGCCACCTCCCGCCGTCTCCCGGCCGTCCAGCCGCCGCCGCAGCTCGGCGATCTCCGCCTCCTGCGCGGCCAGCCGCCGGTGCTGGTCAATCGCGTACAGCGTCAGCTCCTCGATCTTCTCCATCATGCGCCGCTGGATTTCGCCGACGCGCAGGCCCTCCTCCTCGATCTCCGCCGCCGGCGGAATGCCCGGAAGATGCGAATGCTCCCGGATGTGCGCCGCCACTTCATCAAGCGATTTCAACGGATAGCCGGGCTGGAAGACGTAGTCGGGCCACTGGGCGGAATCCTGGATGAGCAGGTCTTCGCAGACGATCTGGCCGTTCACGGACAGCTCGTATCCGGGCTTGGGCAGCGGGTTGGCGATCGTCACCCAGTTGCTGTCCACGTCCACTACGAGCGAGGGCGTGGTGTCCACGGCGCTGGACTTGAATTCGAAGCGATCCCCGGCATCGGCATAGTACATCCCGTACTCGGGAAACGCGGGTGAATGCATGATGAGCGGCTTCACCGCGTTCGCGGTGCCCGATGGGTAGATGTAGGCCATCGGGCTGGCCACGTCGGGGAAGCCCAGGGTGCCGTTCACCGTGAGCGAGCTGAACGGCGTGGTGGTGCCGATGCCCACGCGGCCGTTGTCCACCTGGACGGCGGGCTGGTTGTTCACCCGGATCACGAAGGGACGCGGGTCCGTCGTGCCGATGAAATTGACGTCCGTCGTGCCCGCGTTGCCCGTGCGGCTCCAGGCGTCCGTGCTGCCCGGCGGCCCGGCCGGGCCTTGCAGCCCCTGCGGACCCTGGGCTCCCGCCTGCCCCTGCGCTCCTTGAACACCGGGCGGGCCGGCCGCGCCCTGCGGTCCCGGTGGCCCCTGCGAGCCGGTTGCACCCGTGGCTCCGGGCGGGCCGGTTGCCCCGGCCGGCCCCTTGAGCGCGGTTGAGGTGCCCCAGCCGTTGGTGGTCTTCGGCCCGAAGATCGCGGTGGCCGTGGTATCAAGGTAGAAGTCGCCCGTCACCCCCAGCGCCGCCGCCGGTGTTCCCGCCCCGCTCCGCACCGTCCTGCCCGCCGTGCCGGTCGGACCCTGCGCTCCCGCCGGACCGGTGTCCCCGGCGATTCCTGGAATTCCCTGCAGGCCTTGGTCGCCTTTCGCCCCCGCGGGTCCGGTGGCTCCTGCGGCACCGGCGGGACCCGTTGCCCCCGCCGGGCCGGTCGCCCCGGCCGGCCCCTGAAGCGCGGTGGGCGCGCCCCAGCCGTTGGTGGTCTTCGGCCCGTAGATCGCGGTGGCCGTGGTGTCGAGGTAGAAGTCGCCCGTCGCCCCCAGCGCCGCCGCCGGCACGCCTGCCCCATTCCGCACCGTCCTGCCCGCCGCGCCGGCCGCGCCTTGCGCTCCCGCCGGACCGGTCGCCCCGGCCGGTCCCGCTTCTCCCGTCGGACCGGCCGGTCCGGCAACGCCCTGGTTGCCCTGCGGCCCGGCTGGACCGGGATCACCCTTGTCGCCTTTGGGGCCTTGGGCGCCGGCCGGGCCAGTCGCCCCCGCCGCTCCCGGCGGACCGGCGGGCGTGAGCGCAAAGAGCGCGTAGGGTGCGGCGCTCAACGGTTGGCGCGGGGTCAGCGTCGTGAACGCTCCCGTGGCGGCCCCCGGCCGCACGGCCAGCTCGAGCCAGCGCGCCTCGCCGTTGAACGCGCCCGGCCCGAAGTCCAGTTCCGTCGTGAACACCCCGCCGCTCACCGCGACGTTGTCATGGGTGAGGATGCCGCCGACCTGCGCGCCCCCGATCTCGGCGTTGTAAAGGATGGCCCGCAGGTCATGCGGCCCCTCGGCCGGCTGCCCGCCGTCGGTGAGCCGGCCCTGGTAGGTGAAGCTGCCGCCGAGCGGCGCGGCACCCAGCGGCACCGTGGACAACCAACCAAGCGTCAGGGCCAGCGACAGGTACGGCTTGATCTTCATGACGGAGGTAAGGCTTGAGGCTGCGCCGGCAGATTCGTCATTCCGCCCGGGCAGGCAACAGCTTTTCCAGCGCCGCCAGCCGGCGCTCGAGCCCGGCGATTCGGGCGTCCTTTTCCGCCACTGCGGCCTCGAGTTTCCAGTTCAGGCCCTGGATGGCTGCCAGCGCCACGCCGTCGGCGTCCACGGTGGCGATGTGCTTGTCGCCGTCGCCCAAGCCGAAGGCGGCCTTGAAATCCTGCGCCATCGGGCCGGCGTGACGCGCGGCGGGGTCGGCGAGGTAGTTCCACTCGTAAAGCGGCAGCGCCAGTACCTTGTCCAGCGTGGCCTGCGGGTCCAGCGGCGCGAGGTTGTCCTTGAGCGCGCGGTCGGAGGCGCTGACGAAGGTGCCGTTGACGCGCAGGCCGCCGGAGTTGAGGCGCATCATCTCCACGCCGCCCGAGCCGGGGCTGTTGGCGTTGTTCGAGTGGGTGCCGCCGCGGTGCCACGAGTAGCTGCCGACGTCGCTGGTGCGGAAGTACGTGGTCCCGGCCTGCACGCCGATGGCGTGCTGGTTGTCCCAGAGGTTGAGCATCTGCCGGGTGGTCGTGCCGAAGAACTGCGCGGTGTCGCCGCTGACGTGGACGCCGCCCTCGGCGCGGACGTTGAAGGTGTTCACGCCGGCGGAAGTGAAGCTGGCGTTCTGGCTGTCGGAAAAGACAAAGGCGCCCTGGTGGTTGACGCGCGAACGCCGGCCGGCGGCGAAGGAAAAGCCCGCGTTGTCGGCGATGAGATTGTTCGTGCCGCCGGCGATGAAGGCGCTGGCGGCGTTGGTGCCGATGCGGTTGTTGTCCCCGCCCATGATGGCCGCAAAGCTGCTCTCGCGGCCGATCTCATTGTCCGAGCCGCCCACGATCACCGGGGCGATTTCACGGCGGTTGGCGTTGTTCGATCCGAGAATGTCGTTGCGGAATCCGCCCACGATCAGGCCGCCGTCCACGTTGTTGGCGATGCGATTGTCGCCGCCGCCGAGGATCGCCGTGATGACGGAGTTCGTGCCGATGCGGTTGTCGCGGCCGCCGGCGATGACGGCGTGCTGGTTGTCCTGCAGGATCTCGTTGCGCGCGCCGCCGCCGATGAAGGCGGAGCGCTGGTCACGCGCGATGACGTTGTCCACGCCGCCGGCGATGACGGTCTCGTGCGCGAGGTCCGCGACGCTGTTTTCGCGGCCGCTGAGGACCGCGGAGTTGGTCGAGGCCGTGTCCACCGAGTTCGCGCGCCCGCCGATGATGCGCGTGCCGGAGGCCTGGGCCTCGAGCCGCAGCACGGGCTGGTTGGCCGCGCGCAGGACCAGCGGCGTCGCGTCGGTCGTGCCGAGGAAGTTGGCGCCCGGGTTGGTGCCGGCGTTGCCGGTGCGGCTCCAGGAGTCCGCCGAGCCGGGCGGACCCTGCGGGCCGGGCGAACCTGGGATGCCTTGGGTGCCCGGCGGCCCAGCCGACCCCTGCGGACCCATCAAGCCTTGCGGGCCTGCGAGGCCCTGAGGCCCGGCCGGTCCCTCCGGGCCTGTCGGCCCCGCCGGAGTCAGGGCATAGAGCGCGTAAGGCGTGGGCGTGAGCGGCTGGCGGGGCTGCAGCGAGGTGAAGGCGCCCTCGCCCGCCGGCCGCACGGCCAGCTCGAGCCAGCGCGCCTCGCCGTTGAACGCGCCCGCCCCGAAGTCCAGCGCCGTCGTGAACACCCCGTCGCTCACGGCGACGTTGCCGTTGGTGAGGATGCCGCCGACCTGCGCGCCGCCAAACTCGGCGTCATACAGGATCAGCCGCAGGTCGTAGCTGCCCTGCGCGGGCCGGCCGCCGTCGGCCAGGCGGCCTTGGTAGGTGAAGCCGCTCCCGAGCGGGACGACGGCGTGGAGGGTGAGGCCCGCGGCGAGCAGCCACGCGGCGAGGAACCGGAACGTCGTTTTCATGGCCGGCAGTATGCAACTGGCATCATCGTCCCGGCGCCGTCCCGCGTCCATCGCTGACTCGCCAAAATCTCCTTCCCGCCCCCGCGCCGCCGGCCTTTAGTTGCCGGCCAATTTCCGACTGCCCATGAAAATCGTCCTCGCCTACTCCGGCGGCCTCGACACCTCCGTCCTCCTCTCCTGGATCAAGGAAACCTATGGCGACGCCGAGATGATCGCCTTCTGCGCCAACATCGGCCAGGAGGACGAGCTCAAGGGCCTCGAGAAGAAGGCGCGGAAGACCGGCGCGTCCAAGATCTACATTGACGACCTGCAGGAGGAGTTCGCGCGCGACTTCATCTATCCGATGCTCCGCGCCGGGGCGATCTACGAGGGCCAGTACTTCCTCGGCACCAGCATCGCCCGCCCGCTGATCGCCAAGCGCATGGTCGAGATCGCCAAGGCCGAGAAGGCCGACGCCATCGCCCACGGCGCCACCGGCAAGGGCAACGACCAGGTCCGCTTCGAGCTGACCGCCGCCGCGCTCGCGCCCGAGCTGCAGATCATCGCCCCGTGGCGTGACGAGCGTTACCGCAAGGACTTCCCCGGCCGCCAGCAGATGATTGACTACTGCGCCGCGAAGGGCCTCCCCGTGCAGGCTTCCGCCAAGAAGCCCTACTCGATGGACCGCAACCTTCTGCATATCTCCTACGAGGCCGGCATCCTGGAAGACCCGTGGTATGACAGCGGCGACCCGAAGAAGAACCGCGATTACTTCACCACCCTCTCCGTTCTGCCCGAAGACGCGCCGGACAAGCCGGAGTATGTCGAACTCGACTTCGTGAAAGGCGACTGCGTGGCCGTGAACGGAAAGAAGCTCTCGCCGCTCGGTGTGATGAAGGCGCTGAACAAGCTCGGCGGCAAACACGGCGTCGGTCGCGTGGACATGGTCGAGAACCGCTTCGTCGGCATGAAGAGCCGCGGCGTGTACGAGACCCCGGGCGGCAGCATCCTGCACTTCGCGCACCGGCAGATCGAGTCACTCACCATGGACCGCGAGGTCA
>JBJXFY010000039.1:0-7251 GCA_046155815.1 Limisphaerales bacterium
TGCTCGCCGACGGCGGCCTCGTGGAGGCGTGCCAGAAGCAGCCCGCGCTGCTCGGCGGCATCAACGTGATGGCGGGCAAAATCACCCTTCCGGCCGTCTCCCAGGCCCACGGCCTGCCCTGCACGGAAGCGAGAGCGCTGCTCGCGGAGGCGGCCTGACGCCAGCTCCCGCTGCTCTCCGTTGGAATCCGGGGTGGCAGGGCGGCAGTCCTCTGCCCACCGCGGGCGCACAATCGGTCCTTTCCCGCGCCCGGAAGGCGCGCCGGACGGTTCGTCGTCCGGGCGTCACGGTCACGCCGTCGGCGCTTGCGGCGAACGAGCCCCGCCGGCCCCACCCCGCCCCGAACCGGCATCACTTGCGCCGCAGCTGTGCCACGGGACCCACCCAGCGGGTGTTGAAGCGGCGGTTCAGCTCGTCGCCGGGCTGCGGCGGGCGCAGTTCGGTTCCGTACCGCTGGTCGTCCATTCCTTCCCACGGCAGCGGTTCCACGCGATCGCCGGCGCGGACGTGGAAGTCGGCGTCCTTGTCCCAGCCAACCGTGAAGAGGAAAAACGCCCGCTGCGCGCCGGCCGGCCGCGGCGGAAGGCCGGCCGCGGAGAACTTCAGTTCCAGCGCATCGCCGCCGTTCAGGATCGCGAGGCCGCCGTCGCGCCGCGCGATCAGCTCGTCCACCGCGCCGTAGCGCGTACACCAGCCGGACACGGCCAGCCGCCAGTCCGGCCAGTCGCGCACGACGTCGTAGTCCGGTGTGAGCGGCTGCGTCCACGGCAGGTCCGCGAAGTCGCTGTAGCCGCGCCAGCGCAGGTCGGTGGTGTCCGGCGCGATCGTGGCGACGCGCGTGTCCGCCTCGCCGGCTCGCTCGAAGAGCGCGATCCGGTCCCAGTGAATCTCGAAGCCGGCCGTCCAGCGCAGCCGGCGAACGCCCTCAGGCAGCCGGCCCGTGAGGTCCACCAGCATGGTCTTCGTCTTCCCGATCGGGGCGCCCACAACGAAGTCGAGCGGCCGCCAGCTCCCGTCGGCCAGCTCTGCCTCGAGCTTCGGGAACGGGAACGGCACGTCCGGATCGCGCGCGGCGGCCATGTTGGCCATGCCGCCGCCGAAGCGCAGCCAGCCCGTCATCGCCAGCACCAAGGACCGCGCCGGATCCAGCGGGCCGAAGTCCAGCACCACGCCGTGCGGCTCCGCGTGGCCGCGGAGCTGCGGCGCGCGCAGCCGGGTCGGCGAGGCCATCTCCCGATCCTCCGCCTGGAGCGCCGCCGTCACGTCGTCGCCCGCGAGATTTTCACCCCGGCGGAGGGGCACGCGGCCCTTCAAAGTCATCAGGCCGGTGGGCGGAAAGGGACGGCCAGGCACGAGCTTGTCCGTGGGATGCACCTCGGTGCCGGGCGGATGGTCCACCACCAGCAGCTTCGCCTCGTCGAGGTACAGCACCTCGCGCAGCTCCTCGGTGATCTCCAGCACGTACGCGCCTTCCCGCGGGCGGAAGCTCGCGTCGTCGCCCACCCGCACGATCTCGTCCGGATCGGCCTGGATGTAGAAACCCTCCGCGGCGGGCAGGCCCACGGGCGCGGCGCCGAGCAGGTCGGTCACAAAGCGGAAACGCTCGCCGTCCCAGGCGTACAGGTACGGGCAGGAGCCGGTCGGCTGGATGAGCTCGAGCAACGGCACCGGCGCGGCGGAGACCTGGACGTCCACGTCCGTGCTGGCGGTGTCGAACCAGCGCACGCTCACCGCCCCCACCGTGTCGAGCCGGCCGACACCGATCTCGACCGGCAGCGCATGGACGGTGCGCAGCGTGCGCCAGTGGCCGGACGTGAGCTCGATCTGCATGCCGAGGCCGCTGGAATTCGAACGGTTGCCGACGAGGCGCAGCTTGAGCTGGCGGTTCGCATTGCCGCCGTCATTGCGAAAAATCTTCAGGCCCGCCCCCTCGACCGAGGCGGCCAGGTCCGTGTCGCCGTCCTGGTCGAGGTCGGCGAAGGCGAGCGAAGTGATCCGCCCGCGCGGCAGCTTTGCGAGGCCGAGCGCGTCGCTCACCTCGCGGAAGCCGGCCTGGCCCGCGTTGCGCCAGACGCGCAGGCCGTCGCCTGCCGCGACCAGGTCCAGCCAGCCGTCGTTGTCGAAGTCGAGCCCCCGCAGCTCTGCAGGCACGAATCCGCCGAACGGGAGGACGAGGCGGTTCGTCAGCCCGTTGAACACGATCGTCACCGCGTCGGCGCCCGCGACGGCGAGGTCGGGACGCAGGTCGTTGTTGAGGTCGCCCATGGCGAACGCCCCGCCCGAGGGCCAGTCAATGGGCGCGTTGGTGAAGCCGCCGCCGCGCACGCGGCTGTGCAGCTCCGGCGCGCCCGCGTCGCGGCCGACCACGAGGTCGTTGATCCCGTCGCCATCCCAGTCGTCGCTCAGCAGCGTGCGCACGCCGGCGAGCGCCGGTACGCCCGACGTGGCCGTGGTGTCGCGGAAGTACATGTTGCCGAGGTTGCGCAGCACGCGGAAGGCGCGGTTGGCCGGATTGACGATGAGCAGGTCGAGGTTGCCGGTGAAGTCGAGGTCGAGCAGCAGGCCGTCGGCGGCGGGGATGCGGCGCAGGTTGGAGAAGGCCGTGGCGTCGGTGACCGCGCCGTTGGTCGCGAGGCGGAAGGCGTGCAGGCCGTCCTCGCCGAGCACGACAATGTCCTCGTAGCGGTCCTTGTTCAGGTCGCCCACCAGCACGCGGGCGTAGCGGGCGCTGTTGGTGGCCGGGATGGGATTGCCCTGCGGCGTGAGTTTCCCGCCCTCGTTTCGGAGCAGCCGGAACTGCCGCTCGCCCGCACCGGTGAAGAGGTCGTTCCGGCCGTCGTGGTTGATGTCAATCACGCCCACCGGCCCGGAGTACGTGGGCGCGTCGCTGCCGAGGAACTCCGCCGTCGCGTCCTTGAAGGTGACCGGCACGCCGTCGGCGTCGGGCTGTTCGAGGCGGAACGGCACGCGGATCTCGGTGTAGGCGCAGGCCTCGAGGGCGTTCTGGTCCACGGTGGTGCCGGCGCGCTGCACGGCGATGGACTGATGCTGCGTCATCCAGCGCGCCGCCTCGTCCGCGCGGCCGAGGCGGTTGAGCACCTGGGCGAGCTGGTAGGCGGCGGAGGGATGTTCCGGCTCAAACTGCAGGCATTCCTCGAACAGCGCGGCGGCCGGCTCGAACTGCCCGAGTTCCTGATGCGCGCGGGCCATGAGGAAGCTCACGTTGTTCACCGTGCGGTCAATGTCCTTGGCCGTCTGCAGTGGCGGCAGCGCCTCCGCCGGACGGCCGGCGCGGAGCAGCGCCGCACCGAGCAGGTAGTGGCCCGCGCCGGAGTTCGGCACGAGCGCGAGGAGTTCCCGCGCCTGCGCCGCCGCCTCGTCGCCGCGCCCGGCGCGGAGCAGCGCGTTGGCCAGGTTCTGCCGCGCCTCGGGATGCACGGGCTGCAGCGCGACGGCCCGGGCGAAGGCGGCGACGGCCTCCTCAGGCCGGCCGCCCTCGTAGGCGGCCTTGCCCAGCGTGGACTGGCGGAGGAATTCCTCGTCGGCATCCGCGGCGCGCCGGCCGCAGCCGGCAGCCAGCACCGCGAGCGCCAGGACCGCGGCGAGGACGGGCAACAGGCGGAACATGGGGGAAGGAAACGCCGTCCGGCCCCGGGCTCCAAGCTCCAAAAGGACGGCTGTGAATGTCTTCCTTCGGGCGAGGCGACACCCGCCGCGGTCCCCGGCACCAAAGGGAGGGCCGGGGCCGGGACGCGGCGCCCCGCCAGGGGCGGTTTGGCCGCCCTGGTTCAACTCACGCCGCCACCCATTCCCGTTGGTCGCAGGCCAGCAGGGCCTCGAACTCGCGCAGGCTGGGCCGGATGTCGCGCGTCTCGCCGACGTGGCCGGTCATGGCCTCGAGCGTCTTCAGACCGTTGCCGGTGATGCACAGCACGGCGCTGGAGTCGGCCGGAATCTTTCCCTGCGCGATGAGCTTCTTGGCCACGCCCACGGTCACGCCGCCGGCGGTCTCGGCAAAGATGCCCTCGCACTCCGCCAGCAGGCGGATGCCTTCGCGGATCTCGTCATCGGTCACGTCCTCGCCGTGGCCGCCGGTCTCCCTCATCACCTTCAGCGCGTAGAAGCCGTCGGCCGGCGTGCCGATGGCGAGGGATTTGGCGATGGTGTTCGGCTTGACCGGCTTGAAGAAATCCAGCCCGGCCTTCTGCGCGGTGGTGATGGGCGCGCAGCCGGTGGCCTGGGCGCCGTGGATTTTCCACTTCGTCTCGGGCACGAGGCCGAGCTTGGTGAACTCCTGGTAGCTCTTGTGGATCTTCGTGAGCAGCGAGCCGGAGGCCATGCACACGACGGTGTGCTCGGGCGCGCGCCAGCCGAGCTGCTCCTGGATCTCGAAACCCATGCTCTTGCTGCCCTCGGCGTAGTAGGGACGCATGTTCACGTTCACGAAGGCCCAGCCGTACTTGCCGGCGATCTCGGCGCAGAGGCGGTTCACCTCGTCGTAGTGGCCCTTGATGCCGATGACGTTGGCCCCGTAGGCGAGGGAGTTCACCACCTTGCCCTGCTCCAGGTCGTGCGGGATGAAGACGTAGCATTCGAGGCCGGCCGCGGCGGCATTGGCGGCGACGCTGTTGGCGAGGTTCCCCGTCGAGGCGCAGGCCACGGTCTTGAAGCCCATCTCCACCGAGCGGCTGAGCGCGACGCTGACCACGCGGTCCTTGAAGGAGAGGGTGGGGTAGTTCACCGCGTCGTTCTTCACCCACAGCTCGCGGATGCCGAGCCGGGAGGCGAGGCGGTCGGCCTTCACCAGCGGCGTGAAGCCGACCTGCCGGCCGACGGTCGGCTCGCCGGCCACGGGCAGCAGCTCGCGGTAGCGCCACATGGTCTGCGGCCGCGCCACGATGGCGTCGCGGGTGAGCGTGCGGCGGATGCGGTCGTAGTCGTAGGCGACCTCGAGCGGGCCGAAGTCGAACTCGCAGACGTGCGTGGCGGTGAGGGGGTACTCGTGGCCGCATTCGCGGCACTTGAGCGCCTTCATGTAGCTGCCGGTCTTGTCCATGTGCATTGGTCCTGTCAGTGGCGGCGCGGCGGGGTCGGGGCACAAAAAAACCCCTTCCCTGCGGGAGAAGAGGACCGGGACAGACCGGCGATCTTCTCATTTTTCCCCGGCCCGAGCCGGAGCTGGAATTGGCACCTGGACACTGTCGCGTCGCCGTGAACAGCCGGTTGCCGTGGGGTCAAAAGGCCAGTCCCTCGCCCACTCGCAATGAGAGCCCGCGTCAACGGGCGCGCGCTATGTGCCAAGCGCGGCGCGGGGTGTCAACGATTTCGGAGGCGCCGGGTTCCTTGCCCACGGCCCAAGGAGGCCCATCGCCACGCTCCCCGCCGCCGTTGGGGCCGGCTTTCAGCCTTGGCTTCCGCGCCTCGCGCCCCGGGCATTTGGGCCTCCTCATGTTCACCCCAGCGGCAGCCACAGTTGCCGCGCCTGCGCCTCGACCAGCCCCGACACACCCAGCCCGAGCAGGCGCAGCGGGCGGGCCACGAGGCGGTGCGCGGCCAGCAGGTGGCACGCCAGCCGGTAAATCTCCCGCGACTCCATCAGCGGCTCCTCGACGGACACCTGCCGGGTAAGCGTCGTGAAGTCGCCGTAGCGCACCTTGACCTGCACGGTGTGCGCCGCGAGGCGCCGGCGCTGGAGCTTGTCTGCGACCTCGCCGGCCTGTTCGCGCAGGCAGGCGCGCAGCGTCGGCCGGTCGTCCGTGTCGCGGCTGAAGGTGTTCTCCGCGCTGATGCTCTTGATGTCGTCCCCGAGCTCGAGCGGCCGGTCGTCCTCGCCGAAGGCAAAGCGCCGCAGTTCCGGCCCCCACGAGCCGACCAGCGCCCGCAGGTCGCCGGGGTAATCCTGGAGATCGCCCACCGTGCGGATTCCGGCGCGCAGCAGGTTTTCCTCCGTGACCCGGCCCACCCCGTGCAGCGCACGCACCGGCAGCGGGCGCAGGAAGGCGACCTTCTCCGCGTCCCGGATGAGCGTCAGGCCGTCCGGCTTCTCGAAGTCGCTGGCCAGCTTGGCGAGGAGCTTGTTCGGCGCGATGCCGACGCTGGCGGTGAGCCGGCGCCGCGTGCGGATGGCCTCCTTGATCTGCCGGGCGAACGGCAGCGCCCCGGCCAACGCCTCGTCCACCGATTCCGCCGCGGCGCGCGCGGAAACGTCGAGATAGGCCTCGTCCACGGAAACCTGCTGGATGAGTTCGCCGGCCAGTTCCCGCACGAGTTCGAAGACGGCGCGGGACTCGGCCCTGTAGGCGTCCATGCGCGGCCGGAGGAAGACCCCGTGCGGGCAAAGGCGGCCGGCGGTGGCGCTGGGCAGGGCGGAACGCACGCCGAACTTCCGCGCCTCGTAGCTGGCCGCGCAGACCACGCCGCGGCTGTCCGGCGACCCGCCGACAATCACCGGTCGGCCGCGCAGCGAGGGATCATCCCGCTGCTCCACGGACGCGAAAAACGCGTCCATGTCGAGGTGCAGGATGATGCGGGGCATGGCGGGCGCGGGAAAGATGGCGCGCCGGCCCGGCGAGGCCAGACCGCCGCCGCGCGGGGGCTGGCGGCTCCGGCAGGCTCGACCGCCGGCGCCGGGCGGGCTTTCATTTCCTGGCCGTGAACGTCCCCGTCGTCCAGACCGCGCACTCGCCCGACCATTGGCTGGCCGTGAGGGAACTGTTTCTCGAGTACGCCCGCTCGCTGGACTTCAGCCTGTGCTTCCAGGGTTTCGACGAGGAGCTGGCCACGCTGCCCGGCGCCTATGCGCCACCCCGGGGCGGGCTGTGGCTGGCGGAAGCGCATGGCCGGCCGGCCGGCTGCGTCGCCCTGCGCCCGCTCGACCTGCCAGGCACGGCCGAGGTGAAGCGCCTGTACGTCCGGCCCTCGGCCCGCGGGTGCGGGCTGGGCCGCACGCTGGCGGAGACGGCCATCCTCGCCGCCCGGACGACACGCCACGCCCGGCTGGTGCTCGACACCGTGCCGGCGATGGCGGCCGCGATCGCGCTCTACCGCTCACTCGGATTCACGCCGGTCCCGCCGTACACCGCGCAGCCGCCCTGCGGGGCGCTGGCGTTCGAACTGTGGCTTTCATGAGGAAATCGGTGACAGCCGACGCCGCCACCGCAAGCCCTCAACGTGCTGCCGTCATCCTGGCGGCTCGTCGCGTCGAGGAGACCAGAGGGCGGCGACAGGCCCGCGGCGGGTGCGCTCCTTCTT
>JBJXFY010000050.1:0-6507 GCA_046155815.1 Limisphaerales bacterium
GGATGAAGACCACGTTCCACCGGGCGTCCGCCGCCGGGGCGACATGGTGGTGCAGCGTGAACCCGTGGGTGGCCAGGTTGGCCGGCGGCGCGTGGGCATCCAGCCAATCGGCCTTGGGCAGCAGGAAGCAGCCGGCCCCGTGCAGCGCCACCACGAGGCACGCGGCGAGGCCGGCGGCGCACCGGCCCAGGCGATGCAGGCGCTGGCGGGATCGGCTCACGCGACGGGTGGCGCCGCGGCGCGGCCCACGAGGGTTCGTGGCCACGGCCACGAACCCTCGTGGGCGTCGCCCTTCACAGGCCGGTTCTCCGTCTGGTAGGCGACCGGGTCGTAGCCTTGGATGGCGAGGCCGTCCTTGGTGCGGTTGACCAGGATCCTGTGGTCCGGGGCATGGCCGGCGGGCAGCGGCAGCGCCGAGGCCCAGGCCAGCAGCGTCATCGCGAGGATGCGTTTCATGTCTTGAAGTGAGTGGATGAAGTCCGCGGGTGAGTCGGCCCGGGTTCGCCCGCCTTTCATGGACCCGGGATCAGCCGCGGGCCGCGGCCGGGTTTTCCCCGCCGCCGGCGGGCTTCGGCTCCGCGTTCATTGACCAGGCGATCACGGTGCGGATGGCGAGGAGGGCGCCGAGCGTGGCGAGTTCCCCAGTTCCGGCCGCATGAGCGTGCCGAGGATGTCCGCGGCGATCAGGAACTCGAGGCCCGGCAGGAGGTCGTGACCGAGCAGGTGGCGAAGCTGCCCGCGCAGGCCGCGCGGGTCGCCGCCGCGCAGCGCCACCATCTCGGCGTAGACGAAGCAACCGAGGCCGCGGGCCACGCCGGTCATGATGACGCCGACGCCGAGCGCGCCGACGCCGAGGCTGAGGTGATGCAGCGCGTTCATGGCCGCTCCGCCGGCCTGCCGCCGGAGACTCGCAGGGGCAGGGCGCTCAGGTTGCGCCGCGGGCCGCGCGCCGGCCGGGTGACCCGCCGCGTGTCCGCGGCTTCCGCGCGCCGGGGCTGGAGCAGCTTGGCGACCAGCCCGGTCCAGCCCGTCTGATGGGACGCGCCGACGCCGCGGCCGTCATCCCCGTGGAAGTACTCGTGGAACAGCAGATGATCGCAGAAGTGCGGGTCGCCGGCGGCCTTGGGATGCTGGCGCAGCGCGGGCCGGACGCCGTCCTCGCCGCGGAGGAAGAGCCGCGCGAGGCGGCGGGAGAGCTCGTCGGCCACCTCGAGCAGCGTGAGCATCCGGCCGCTGCCCGCGGGGCACTCCACCTTGAAGTCGTCTCCGTAGTAGTGGTGAAACTTCTGCAATGACTCGATGAGCAGGTAGTTGACCGGCATCCAGACGGGGCCGCGCCAGTTGGAGTTGCCGCCGAAGAGGCCGTTCCGGGACTCACCCGGCCAGTAGGGAACCTCGTGGGTCATGCCCCCCGCCTCGAAGCGGTAGGGTGCGCGTTCGTGGACCTTGGACAGCGCCCGCACGCCGTAATCGGAGAGGAACTCACTTTCGTCCAGCATCCGACGCAGCAGGCATTTCATGCGGTGGCCGCGGAGCAGGGAGAGCAGGTGACGCTCATGGCTGCCGCACTCCTGCCAGCGCGAGACAAGTGCGGCAAGGTCGGGCCGGTTCTCGAGGAACCATTGCAGGCGCTCCTTGAAGCCCGGCAGCGCCTCCAGCGCCGTGCCCTCCAGCGTCTCGACGGCGAAAAGCGGGATCAGCCCGACCATCGAGCGGATCTTCAGCGGCCGGCTGGAGCCGTCCGGAAGGTGCAGGCGGTCGTAGTAGAACTCATCCTCCGCGTCCCACAGGCCGAGCGCGCCCTCCCCGACGCCGTTGATGGCGGCGGCGATGTGCAGGAAGTGCTCGAAGAACTTGGTGGCGATGTCCTCGTACACCGCGTTGTGCGGGGCCAGCTCGAGCGCGATGCGCAGGAGGTTGAGCGAATACATGGCCATCCAGCTCGTGCCGTCGGCCTGGTCAATGTGCCCGCCGGTGGGGAGCGGCGCGCTGCGGTCGAAGACGCCGATGTTGTCCAGCCCGAGGAAGCCGCCCTGAAACACGTTGCGCCCCTCCGCGTCCTTGCGGTTCACCCACCAGGTGAAATTCAGCAGCAGCTTGTGGAACACGCGCTCGAGGAAGGCGAGGTCGCCGGGATCGTCCGGTTTCGCGGCCCGGCGCTGCTGGCGGTCCATCTGGAAGACCCGCCACGCGGCCCAGGCGTGGACCGGCGGGTTCACGTCGCCGAAGGCCCACTCGTAGGCCGGGAGCTGGCCGTTCGGGTGCATGTACCACTCACGCGTGAGCAGGACGAGCTGTGACTTGGCGAACTCCGCGTCCACCAGCGCCAGCGGCAGGCAGTGAAAGGCCAGATCCCACGCGGCGAACCACGGGTACTCCCACTTGTCCGGCATCGAGAGGATGTCGGCGTTGTTGAGGTGGTCCCATTCGCGGTTGCGGCCATGCTTCCGTTCCGCGGGCGGCGTGGGCTGGGCGGGGTCGCCGGCCAGCCACTCACGCACGTCGTAGTAGAAGAATTGCTTCGACCAGAGCATGCCGGCAAGGGCCTGACGCTGGACGAGGCGTTCGTCGGGATCAGTGATCCCGGCCTGCAACCCGGCGTAAAACTCGTCGGCTTCGCGCTGGCGCGTCGAGATGACGGAGTCGAAGTCGTTGAAGGGCAGTAGGACAGGCTTCGAGCCTTTCGCCCCGGGCATCCTGCCCGTGGATGTGCCCCGTCCTGTCAAAACACCGCCTGGAAGCCCGCGGGACACGCCCGAAGCCTGTCCCCGCAGGCGCACGCGCACCACCGCCGAACCTCCCGCCGGCACGTCCAGCACGTGATGCGCCGCAACCTTCGTGCCGGTCTTCGCGGGATTCACGGCGTCGTGGCTGCCGCGGACGAGGTATTCGTGGAAGGCGTCCTTGAAGAAGCCCTGCGTCGCGCCACCGTAGAGCCGCCGGGTGTTGGTTTCGTTCCCGGTGAACAGGAGTTCCGGCGAGCCTTCGCAGAAGAAGCGGTATTCGCCGAGTTCGTCATGCCGCACATTGACCGAACCGTCGTCAGCCGCCGCCAGCTCCGGCCTGGGCGCGCCATTCTTCCACGACCACGTGTTGCGGAACCAGAGCTGCGGCAGGACGTGAATCGTCGCCTCCTCCGGCCCGCGGTTGTGGACGGTGATGTTCATCAGCAGATCCTCCGGCCCGGCCTTCGCGTACTCGACGAACACGTCCCAGTAGCGGTCCTCGTCGAGGAGGCCGGAGTCGAGCAGCTCGAACTCAGGCTGGCGGGAGTCACCTTTGCGACGCGCGTTCTCCTCAACCAGCCGCACGTAGGGAAACTCCCCGTGCGGATACTTGTAGAGCGTCTTCAGCCAGGAGTGGGTGGGCGTGGCGTCGAGGTAGTAGTAAAGCTCCTTCACGTCCTCGCCGTGGTTGCCCTCGGAGTTGGTGAGGCCGAAGAGGCGTTCCTTCAGGATCGGGTCGCGGCCGTTCCAGAGGGCGAGGGCGAGGCAGAGACGGCACTGGTCGTCGCTCACGCCGGCCAGGCCGTCCTCGCCCCAGCGGTAGGCGCGGCTGCGGGCGTGGTCGTGGGGGAAGTACTCCCAGGCGTTGCCGTGGGGCGAGTAGTCCTCGCGCACGGTGCCCCACTGGCGCTCGGAAAGGTACGGCCCCCAGCGGCGCCAAGGTTCCTCGCCGGCGTTGGCGGAAGCAAGGCGGCGGGATTCGGCGGTGTTCATGCGGCGGCGAGTTGTGCGACGGGAGGGGAGCAAGAGCAGGAGCAAGAGTACGGGTAAGGCCAAAGGCGGGGCTAGCCGCCGGTCTCGAATCCGGGATACAGCGTCATCCCGCCGTCCACGAAGAGGCTGGTGCCGTGGATGTAGTCGGAGTCGTCGCTGGCCAGCCAGACGCAGGCGCGGCCGATGTCGTCCGGCTCGCCGATGCGCTTGTAGGGAATGAGCTTCATCAGCTCGCGGTACGCCTCGGCGGTGCCCCAGGCCTCCATGTTGATGGGCGTGCGGACCGCGCCGGGGCAGACGGAGTTCACGCGGATGCGGTGCGGCGCGACCTCCTGCGCGATGCTCTTCATCATGAGCATCACGCCGCCCTTGCTGGCGGCGTAGTTGACGTGGCCGGCCCAGGGGATGACCTCGTGGACGCTGGACATGCAGATGATCTTGCCGGCGGCGCAGCTCACCTCCGGGCGGACGCCGCGGCGCTTGAACTCGCGGACGGCCTCGCGCGCGCAGAGGAACTGCCCGGTGAGGTTCACGTCCAGCACGAGCTGCCAGTCCGCGAGCGACAGCTCGTCCATGGGCGCGTCCTTCTGCAGCCCGGCGTTGTTCACGAGGATGTCAATGGTGCCGAACTCATGGATCATGCGCTTGAACATGGCCTGCACCTCGTCCTCGCGGGCGACGTTCGCGCGATGGGCATAGACGCTCGCGCCGCAGCGGGAGGCCTCCTTCACGACGGCCTCGGCGGCCTCGGGGCGCGAGACGTAGTTCACCACGACGTCCGCGCCGGCGTGCGCGAGCGCGAGCGCCACGGCCTGGCCGATGCCGGAGTTCGCGCCGGTGACGAGCGCCTTCTGGCCCTTGAGCACCCGGTGAATCGGGCAGGCGGGCAGGACGGCCTCGGGCAGGCCCTCGCCGCGGAGGTGGTCGTTCATCAGGTCGTCCATCCCCGGGGCGTGCGGGCCGTTCATCCGGCCTGCGGCCGGGAGCGGGGGAGGTTGGGCTTGCGTGGTCATGGATGAGGGAGTGGCACGAGGCTGCAGCTGAGTCGGCCAAGGTTCCCTGCGCTTACAGCGGATCAAAAAATGCCCCGGCGTGCCGCCCGCCTGGCGAGTAAGTTTTTGCCGAACGCGGCGACAGACGGGGCGATTGAGCGATTCTGGTGACCCTTATCGGTGGCAGCGCATGGTTGAGCTTCGACATGGTCAGATGTTCCGCCGCTTGGGGCGTGCGGGTGTTTTCCGGCCCGGCCGGCCCCCCTGTGTCCTGCCCAGCGGATGCTGGACGCAGGAAAGCCGCCCGGGCACCCTCCACCTGCTTGGCAGCTTCCTCCATCCCGTGGCCGGGGCCGCATCCGGCAGTCCCGTTCGATGCGGAGGTGGCTGCGTGCCTCGGAAACGCCGTTCCGCGACGGTGCCGGGGCCCGGGCCACTGTCCTGGAATGCGGCGCGCGGCCGGGCCTGCAGGAGGGCGGCATCTCCGCTTCCGCTCCGCCCGGGCCTGCGCCCATCGATGAATCCAGCCGACTCGAACCCGCTGCCGGCCGACGACGATCCGGCCGCCCCGCCCCGCCCTTCCTGCGCGGTGCCGCTCGACCCGGAGCGCTGGGTGGAGGAGCACGGCGGCTATCTCTACCACTTCGCGCTGTCCCGCGTGCGCGACCCGGGCCGGGCCGAGGATTTCGTGCAGGAGGCGTTGCTGGCCGCGCTGAAGAGCGCGGACCGCTACCAGGGGCGTTCGACCGAGCGGACTTGGCTGACGGGAATTTTGAAGAACAAGCTGCTCGACCACTTCCGCAAGGCGGGGCGGGAGACGACGTTCACGGACCTCGAGTTTTACGGCGAGGAGGAGCGGGAGGCCTTCGACCATCCGGTGTTTGCCGAACACTGGACGGACGCGGCCGGGCCGCAGGACTGGGGCGGCATCGGCGAGTGCCTCGACCGCGGGCAGTTCTGGCAGGCCTTCCATGACTGCACGCGCAAGCTCCCCGCCCGCGTGGCGCAGGTCTTCCTGCTGCGCGAGGTGGACGGGACGCCGGGCGAGGAGATCTGCCGCCTGCTGGCCATCACGCCGAACAACCTCTGGGTGATGCTGCACCGCGCGCGGATGGCGCTCCGGCGCTGCCTCGAGGAAAACTGGTTTCAGAAGCACGGCCTCGACCGCCCATGAAGCCGTCCTCGCCCCGGCGGCGAAGGCCCATCCTCGGCCGGCTGGTCACCCGGCTCGTCGGGCCCTGCACGGTCGTGGCGCGGCTCGCCTCCGAGGCGCTCGACCGCCGGCTCACCTGGCGTGAGCGCGGGTGCCTGCGCTTTCACGGCCTGATCTGCCGCTGGTGCCGGCGGTACGCGCGGCAGCTCGCCTGGCTGCACGCCGCTGCGCCCCGGCTCGGGGAGGAGGAGGCGCTGTTCCAGCAGCGGGAAATGCCCGCGGAGTTCCGTGACCGCCTCCGGCAGCGCCTGCGCGACGAGCCGCGGGCGTGACCGCCTGTAAGGCCGCGCCGGCCCGCGCGACGCACCGGCGTCATGCGCATCTCGAATTCCGCCGCCCGCCGCGCCGGCGCGCTGGCTTCCCTGCTGCTCACCTTCGCCGCCACCGCCGCACCGCCGGCTGATTTCACCGTCACCGCACCCGCGGACGGCCCGACCTTCCGCCTTGCCGATGCGCGGGGGAAGTACGTCGCCCTCCATTTCCTGCTGAAGACCGAATGTCCGGTCTGCCTCCGCCACACGGCCGAGCATGCGAAGCTGGCCGCCGCGCAGCCGGACGTGGTGCATGTCTTCCTCAAGCCCGA